>MGER01000028.1:0-5249 GCA_001791465.1 Candidatus Uhrbacteria bacterium RIFCSPLOWO2_02_FULL_49_11
GGACAATCCTTACTGATGTACTCGAGTCAGTATATGAAAAAAAAGAGTATCTTATTTATTCCACCGTGGAAGTTCGTCCTTTTCTGCGCGCGGCGTACCCCACTTTTACCCAAGAGCGGGTGAGGCGCGGCATCCGCGTCCGCGTTATTGCGATCGGCGAAGGCGGGCAGCTGAAAGGTTTGGATGAACGGCGTTGGTTGTCATCGCATGCGACGGGCGCGCCAACGTATACCATTATCTACGGTATAAAAGTAGCGCTCATTTCCGTAAGCGATGCGCAGGAGCCTTTTGGCGTCATTATCGAGAATGAGAGCATTGCGACGACGCAAAAGTTTATGTTTGAGTGGATATGGAATCAATTGAGAAATCCTAAATCCTAAGCACGAAATCCTAAACAAATTCCAAATGGCCTAAGCCCAAATCTATTGATAAATTTGAATTTTAGATTTTGGATTTGTTTAGAGTTTAGTTTTTAGATTTTAGAGCTTATCTTATGTGCGGTATTATCGGTTACGTCGGCACACAGCGCGCGCTTCCCGTGATCATGGAAGGCTTAAAACGCATGGAGTACCGCGGATATGATTCCGCGGGCGTGTCTATTATGGACCCTGTTGGTTTTTTCACCTTAAAACGCGCGGGTAAATTGGCGGTGCTCGAGGGGGCATTGGAGGGTCATAGTCACGCGGGCACGATAGGCATAGGGCATATCCGTTGGGCAACTCATGGCGCGCCCACAGATATCAATGCCCATCCCCACTATAGCTGTCGGGGAGATCTTCACCTGGTGCACAACGGGATTATCGAGAATTATAGGGAACTGCGCGATGAACTCACCGCGCTCGGCCATACGTTTGTATCTGAAACTGACACGGAAGTGTTGGCGCATCTCATTGAACAAGAATTGCAGCCCGGTGTCCCCTTGGAAACCGCTACGGAGCGGGGTTTGAAAAAAGTGGTCGGCGCCTACGGGCTTGCCCTGATCAGCGCCCGAGAGCCGGAAAAAATTATTGCTGCGCGGTTGGGGAGCCCCTTGGTGCTCGGGGTTGTGCCTGACGGGTCATTGATTGTCGCTTCCGACGTGGCGGCCATCATCGCGCATACGCGGGACGTGGTGTATCTCCAAGACCGCGAAATGGCGGTGCTTACCCCCAAAGGATATGCGATCAGGACGCTTGATGCGCAAGAAGTATCGCGCCCCTTAGAGAGGGTGGAGTGGGATATAGGCTCGGCGGAAAAAGGCGGGCATGCGCACTTTATGCTCAAAGAGATTCTTGAACAGCCGGATACCCTCAATGCCACGCTGCTGGGGCGCATTATTTCCGGTGAAGGATTGGTGAAGATGGGAGGTTTGGAGACTATTGCGGACCGCGTGAGGAATATCGACCGCCTTATTATCGTCGCGTGCGGTTCAGCGCGGCATGCGGGAATGGTAGGCGAGTATCTCATTGAAGAATATGCCGACATTCCGGTAGAGGTGGAGCTGGCTTCAGAATTCCGTTACCGCCGTTTCCCGGCAGGCGGGAAGACTGCGGTGCTTGCCATCAGCCAGTCGGGAGAAACTGCAGATACGCTCGCGGCGCTCCATGAGGCGAAGCGCAGGGGGCTTCTCACGCTCGGTCTGGTGAACGTGGCAGGCAGTTCTATCGCACGCGAAACTGACGCGGGAATGTACAATCACGTGGGGCCAGAGATAGCGGTTGCTTCCACCAAAGCATTTACCTCGCAGTTGGCGCTTTTGGTGCTGCTGGCGGTATATCTGGGACGCCAGCGGCGCCTCTCGCACGCATTGAGTGAAGAATTATTGCATGGGTTGTCGCAGTTGCCTCTACAGATGGGAAAAGTGATGCAGCAGGCAGAAGGGATCATTGCGCTTGCGCAAAAATACCGGCATGCGGAACGCTGGCTGTATTTGGGGCGCAAGTACCAATATCCCGTCGCTTTGGAAGGCGCGTTGAAATTAAAAGAAATTTCCTATTGCCATGCGGAAGGGTTTGCCGCGGGCGAGATGAAGCATGGCCCCATTGCGCTGGTTGACGCGGCAACGCCCACGGTCGTGCTTGCGCCGAGAGACAGCGTGTATGAAAAGACAATTTCCAATATCGAAGAGGTGCGTGCGCGCGGCGGCGCAATTATTGCCATAGCTAACGATGAGGAGACGGTGCAGCGCTCGTTAGTGGACCACGCGATAATAGTTCCCCGCACCCTAGAGGCTCTCTCTCCCCTGCTCACGGTAGTGCCGTTGCAGTTATTCGCGTATGGATTTGCGGTGGCACGGGGATTGGACGTCGACAAACCGCGTAATTTAGCCAAAAGTGTCACTGTTGAATAGATATGCGCGTTGTGTTATTTAACGATGACCCGGCGGCGCTCATGCCTTTTACTCACCTTAAATCTCCGTGGGACATTGATGTGGGCGGATTGACACTGAAGGAGTGGGTGCAGGCAATAGTGCCAGATGCCGAGTTTGTTGAGCAATCGGGGCCATGGCAGGAGAGTGCGGGCGCATTGCCGTGCCTGGTTTTGAGTGGTCGTCTGTTGCCGTCGGAGAAATTAGCAGATGAATTGCGGGGCATCATACAGGCGGACGACGCGCAGCTTTCAATGGCGAGAGAAGAGCTCGCGTATGGTTATATCACTGAGGCTCGCGCATCAGAGAAAACGGCGATGCCCATCGAGGTCACGCTGTTGCACGGACCATGGGAGATTATTAAATACCTTCCGCAGACGCTTGTACTGGCAGCATCCCATCGTGCCGAGCATCTGGCAGAGGTCAGGCCTCGTGTTTTTGCCGGCAAGGATGTGGAATTGCCGCCCACCGTGGTGACGAGAACGGATGATGGCCCGATCGTTATCGGCTCAGGCACGACCTTTGGATCTTTCATTGTCCTTGAAGGGCCGGCGGTTATCGGTGAACATTGCATCATCCGCGACCACGCGTGCATTAAAAAGTCAGCAATTGGCAATGTCTGTCGGATTGGCGGCGAGGTTGAATGGTCAGTGATGGGTGACTATACGAATAAACAGCATTATGGCTATGTGGGGCACAGTGTAGTCGCTCCTTGGGTGAATTTGGGAGCGGGGACCACGACGTCTGATCTCAAGCATACCTATGGGAGCGTGCGGCTTGACCGCGGCGCAGGCAGAGAGGAAACCGGTATGCAGTTTTGCGGCAGCTTCATTGGAGAGGGTTCGCGCACGTCAGTGAATACGACGCTTATGACAGGTACGGTGTTGGGTATAAACGCATTTGCGTTCGGGACGGTACGGGGATTTGTGCCTTCGTTTACCTCAGCGACTTCTCAAGGCCTTATTGAAGTGCCATTGGAAGTTGCATTGCGCGCATGGGAGCGCGCCATGGCACGGCGCAGTGTGATATTCACTCCGCGCGTCCGTGATGCCTGCATTGCCGCATTTGAGCGCACGGCGCCCCAAAGGGATGCGTATGGGGTCAAGCGGGGCGTCCCCTTAACGTTATAGTGTTATTCAATTCAGGATTTTATATGGTTCCCTCAGATCGTATCGCCATCCTTGCTGCAGGAAGGAGTACACGGATGAATTCAGGGACTCCTAAAGTCCTCCATGATTTGCATGGCAAACCAATGCTCTGGTATGTGGTGCAATCAGCGCGAGAGGCGAATGGCACCAAACCCATTCTCGTGGTGAATGCGGCGCACCGGGATGCCATTGCAAAAATATTGGCTGACGAGGTGGAGTATGTGGTACAGCAGGAGCCACGGGGCACCGCTGATGCGGTTCGCGCAATTCCTCCCGCGCTTTTTGCAGGCTCGTCCCACCTCGTGGTGCTCTATGGCGACCATCCGCTCGTTTCCGCCCCTACCATCAGACGTTTGATACAGGCTCATGCGGCCGCGTATGCGCCCCTTACCATGATGACAGTCACCGTCCCCCATTTTGGAGGTGCATATGGCGTATTTGAGGCTTTCGGGCGCATCATTCGCCAATCGGACGGTATGCTTGACCGGATAGTGGAATACAAGGACGCAGATGAGGCGATAAAAAAAATCAAGGAAGTGAATCCTGGATATTACTGTTTCTCGCTGCCGTGGCTAAAGGGCAACCTGCCGCAGGTGAAGGCAGATAATACACAGAAGGAGTTTTATCTCACTGATCTCGTGGGGATGGCGCGCCGCGCGGGAGAAGCGCTCGCAGTCGTGCCCATCGATGATCCCTGGGAGGGATTAGGAATCAACACCCAAGAAGCGCTTGCGCTCGCGGCGCAGATTATGGCCTCTCGGGACGCGGGAGTGAAGCCTGAGGCGCTTCATTCTTAAGTTTTTCGTTGAGCGCATCCACTTTTTGGAGGAGCTTGAGGGGGACGCCTTTCTCATTCGCAAAGTGAATGAGATTTTTTATGTCTTTTGGCAGGCACTTGCCGCCGTAGCCACGGTGATCTTTGCGGGCGGCAGAGAAAAGGTTATTAAAAATTTCTAAGTGCCAACGGCCGATACGCGCATCCGCCCTGACGCATTCCTTGACCGTTTCATAATCAATGTCGAGTTTCCGGCAGAGGTCATACATTTGGTTCGCAAATACCACTTTGGTGGCATAAAACGTATTGGACCAATATTTTACCAATTCAGCTTCTGTCGCGGGCATAAGGCGGGTGAAGGCGGCAAGCGGAAGAAGGTCGCGTATTTCGCCGGCAATAGGGAAACTCTCTTTGGTGTATCCGATGATTTGGCGAAACGGGGATTGCGTGTCGGCAATGGCGGTCGCTTCGGAAAGAAATTCAGGATTAAAAAGGAGCTTGTATGCGGGATAATGCTGTTGCAGCCGTTCGGTGGTCCCGGGCGGTACGGTGGAGCGGATAACCACGATGGCGGATTTTTGAAGAAGGGCAAATGATTCCTCCACCGCAGACGTGTCGCAGCCTTTTTCCGGCACATGCGGGGTGGGCGCACAGATGAAGACGAGGTCGCATTCTTTGATGCGGTCGCGATTTTGCGCGTATTCATGCGGACTATAGCCTATGGCGTGGGGGAACACGGAGAGCATTGCCTTGCCCACCGTTCCCATGCCGATGATGCCGATAGTTTTTCGGTCGGTGCTCATAGTTCAGTTAAGCCGATGCTTATTTTAAGTGCGGTTTCAATGTCTCGCATAGTTTCGTTCCGCAATATTCCAAGCTTTTTTATGAGTCTCCGCTTATCGACTGATCGTATCTGGTTGAGCAATGCCACTGACACCTGTTCGAGTCCGCCCTCCCCTTGGGGTATTGGTACTTCGGT
>MGER01000028.1:5258-6549 GCA_001791465.1 Candidatus Uhrbacteria bacterium RIFCSPLOWO2_02_FULL_49_11
TTTTTCGTCAAATTTAGACGTAATCGCCGCGACAATGGTGATCGGGCTGTGCTCATTGGCAATGTCATTTTGAAGCATGAGCGCGGGACGGGATTTTTTTATTTCAGCCCCCACGCTTGGGTCGAAATTTACGATCCATATTTCCCCTCGTTGCGGATGGGTTATTGATGGGCGGGTTTCCATGCCTCTTCTTCGAGAGAAAACCAGTCTGCGGCAAGTTCAAGGTCTCGCTGCGCACGCACGGTCGCGCCTTCTTTTAAGCGTTCGCGGAGTTTCTGCCGCCCCTTGTCGGCGATAAACCACCGCACGGCTTCGTCAATCATTCTGCTTCGTTCGCCCGCGGGACTTACCCGGTCGAGCAGTCGCACGGTATCGTGGGGAAGGGTAATATTGAGGCGTTGATGAGTGGGAGAAGTCTGCGGCATAATGATTTCATTATACACACTCTCAATGTGTATGTCAAATAAAATAAGAAACCGCCTCCGAAACATCCGGGGGCGGTTTTGTCGTCAACTCCTTTCAATTAAAGCGGTTTTCCGAACCCGCCACTTCGAGATTTCCTCGAAGCTGGCAAGTTCGTATTGGCCGTCGCGCTTTTTCATAAACTTTTTCTGAAATTGCGGCTCAACGACCAACTGCACCCTGTCGCGTCCAGGTCGGCTGCCCTTATTCTTGGCGTTTATCCGTTTAACGGACTCGGCCAAGATTTGGTAACAAACTTCAGGCGTCGCGTGTTTGGAGAGGAGTGAGCCAACCCCCTCATATGCGCTGAAGATGGGATGCCAAGAACGAAGGTCCTTCAAGCCGTGCGCTTTGAGAAATTCGTTTTCCCAATATCCCCCGTGGAGTTCATCGCACTCCACTGGCCACAGGAAAGAAAATTTCTTTCCCATGGAGTGTGGAACACCGGGGAGCAGACGGAGGGCGTTAGGCGAGAAGTATGTGGGGCTCAATTCCAACGCAGCCTCGATTGAGACGATTGCATCTTCAATCGTATCTGGCACGTACCCGTCACCAGCTACCAACTTCGGATTGCCAGCGAGGATGAGTGAGGTTGTGGCGGGCAAGTTAACGTCTTTCATTACTCGGAAAGCATTGACATAGCTTTCCTTGTAACGAGTAAGGTCGTTGGTTTTACCGAGCGCTAACATCACCCCATCTACCCAAGACTCCATCCCACAGAAAATTTCCGTGAATCCGAGGGTAGCGAATTGGTGGATGATGTTTCCAGGTAGTCGATCCGGCCGCAAGATCCATTCGCGGCAGTTGTCGGTGGAGCACGATTCGTCTC
>MGER01000028.1:6577-7868 GCA_001791465.1 Candidatus Uhrbacteria bacterium RIFCSPLOWO2_02_FULL_49_11
GCAAGATCCATTCGCGGCAGTTGTCGGTGGAGCACGATTCGTCTCCCGTCTTCAGCGGACCCGCCGCGAGCCGCCGTTGACGAATGGCAGAAGAAGCAATGGCTCCTGCATCCGGTCATTGTCATAAGCTGCCATGTTTTCAATCCATTGAAGACCCAAAAATCGTAGTAGTGATCCCAGACATCAAGATCGGGGATCAGCTCGTTCGGATCATCGGCGATGCCGTAGGGTAGCGGCGGTTTGTGTACCGCCTGCCCGTCCCAGAAGTGGACACCTGGAACTTCTCCTCTTCTCGAATTCCACTTGCCGTCCTCAATTGCCATCGCAACTTCTACCATTGTCTTAAGCGCAGGACCTTTCACGAAAGCATCCAAATGATGTGAGTGAAACGGGTAGAGGTAATCGCCTGCCTCGGTGGCGTGGGTGCCACCGAGAATGGTGAGACAATTTGGGAGTACTTTTTTAACGATGCGACAGATTTCCATCGCATCGTTAATTTGGATGCTCATGGCGGTGATCCCGACAATGTCGGGATTGAATTGCCGCAGCCATGCGGTGAACTTTTTGACGCCGCCATGGACGTCAAAATCCCACCAGTCCACCACAAATCCAGCCACCTTCAAGGCGTGAGATAGATACCTTAAAGGCGTATTGCCCGGGTATATTCTTTGGAATATACCAGGGTGTATCAAAGCGATCTTTGTTTTCATTGTATTCTCCCTTGTTTAATTATTGGTTTTAGATATTTAAACAAAGAAGAATGACATAATTGTTAGTAGAAGTTAACGAAAAGTGAGAATATTTGTATGATTTGTGGATATTTTTTAATCATTATATTAATTTGTTGATAATAATTGACACAATGTGGATTTTCGGCTATATTATGGGCGATTTGTTTTTTGTTTGTTTTTTGTTTCTGGATTCCCGATCAGGTCGGGAATGACACCCCTCGACAGGCTTCCGCCATCGCTGAGGCTATGGCGGACAGGCAGGATGACAGAGTAAAAATATGAGTTTAGATTTGCAACAGTTAGGATTCACGGAAAAAGAAGACGCCGTGTATATGGCGCTGCTTGAGTTTGGGCAGGCGGCAGTGTCGGAGATAGCGAAACGGGCGGGGGTCAACCGCGCGACTTGCTATGTGGTATTGAACAGTTTATTGAGGAAAGGGTTTGTCACCGAGGCGGCGAAACGCGGGAGGAAATACTTTGTCGCGGCGCCTCCTGACTATCTCGCTCAGTATGCAGAAGCGCAGAGCAAAAAGTGGCGGGAGCGTGCAGAGTCTGCACGG
>MGER01000028.1:7885-8399 GCA_001791465.1 Candidatus Uhrbacteria bacterium RIFCSPLOWO2_02_FULL_49_11
GAGCAAAAGATACAAAGGAAGCGGGAGCAGGCCGGTGGTGAAGTACTACGAGGGGGTTGAGGGCATTAAAGCGGTGTATGAAGACAGCCTAACTGCAAAAGACATGATCAGGTCGTATTCGGACGTGAGTGAGCTGAAGGATTTAATGCAAGATTATGCGGAACGTTACTTTAAGAGGAGGACAAAAAAGCGGATATATATCCGCACAATTATGAAGTTGAGTGATTATGCAATACATTTAAAGCGAGTTGGCTCTCAATTTTTACGTGAAGGGTATCTCGTACCGGCGGATAAGTTTGATTTCACACTCGAAAAATATGTTTATAACGATAAAGTCGCTTTTATATCATTCCGCGATCGGTTTGGGGTAATTATTGAGAGTAAAGACATTGCGCAGTCGGAAAAATATCTCTATGAACTCGCCTGGCAGGCTGCGAAGGAGTATGATAGGGAGGTGGAGAGGAAATTGGCGGGTGGTGAATAGTTGATTGTGAGCGAGTAGTTTTTAATTAGT
>MGER01000029.1:0-7031 GCA_001791465.1 Candidatus Uhrbacteria bacterium RIFCSPLOWO2_02_FULL_49_11
GCTTCATAAGGGGGATATCCCCCAAAAACGCAACGATCTCACGGTGCGCGGCAAAGGCGGGAAGCTCCGCGTGGTCTTTCTCTCGCCGGAAGCGCGTGCGGCGCTCGCAGCCTACCTTGCGAAACGCCGTGACCTTTCCTCATATCTTTTTGTCCGCCATGACCGCGCATCCGCCACCTCGGATGCGAAGAAAAAAGGCGAGCGCATGGGCATGACGCCGCGCAGCGTGGAGCGCTTGGTCAGCCGTTATGCGCGCGAGGCGGGCATTATGAAGCATGTCTCTCCCCACACGCTCCGCCATTCTTTCGGCACCGATCTCTTGCGGTCCGGCGCAGACCTGCGCGCGGTACAGGAGCTTTTGGGACACGCGTCAATCACCACCACGCAGATTTATACCCATGTCACTGATAAGCATTTGAAAGAAATCTATGACGCGTTTCACGGGAAAACGCGGGAGTCGCCTCATCGACGACCCGCCGAAGAGGCGGGAAGCGATATTTCTTCACATTGACGCAATTATATTTTATTGTTATCTTCAAACGGTTCCTAAACGCCCCGATAGTTCAACGGATACCTGCCCGCCATTGCCTTAGCCCCTGTAGTTCAACGGATAGAACGGAAGCCTTCTAAGCTTTAAATCAAGGTTCGATTCCTTGCGGGGGCAGAGGCGATAGCAGGCGGGGAACGGGAGCCTTTTAAGCTCTAAATGGGGGTTCGATTCCCTCTCGGGGCATGGTACAATTTAATATATGGTGACCATGGTGTAGCGGCAGCACAGGAGCTTGTGGAGCTCTTAGTCCGGGTTCAACCCCCGGTGGTCACCCCACAAGAATACCTCCCCTTTTGGGGGAGGCGTTGTTGTATGCGGAGGTGTGCAATATGCCAGATTCATGGCTGGTCGTTATTGCTAATTGTGGACGCAGTAGTATCTTGTATCTTTTTTCGTCTCACGAGCGGATAGAAATACATAATGAGTCCGCTCATCATCATTGTGGTAAGTGCAATGGCGAACCACGGGCTTAAATTGTTATGCAGATAGCGCATGAGACCAAGATTTATAGAGGGAAGGTTTACCGCGACAAACGCGTTGTATTTGAGCGTCACGCCGGTTCCCGCCATGAGAAGGATGAATACGGCAATAATAAGGGCGGCGATACGGTGGATTTTTCTCGATATAATATAGAGGTCCATAAAAGTGAACTAATCATCATCTCTTTCATTTTCATCCTCTCTTTCGCCTGAGAAAGGGATAGTGGCGGCATTTATGTCCGCTTTTTGTATTGCGGTGGGGGCCACCTGCGCGCCCACTTTGCCGATAAGGAGCGTGGCAAGCTGTTGGTCCGCGACTGCGGAGTGGGTGCCTTGTCCTCCTTGGGTAAGGAACGCCTGGGTCGCGTCCGCGCCGCAGTAGGGCGCGATGGCGGCGGCACCGCCCGGGTGGATATTGAGGAAGCCTGTCACCGCATACGCACTGCCCTGTACGATAATCCAGCAGTCACTGGCTGAATTATGTTTCGCAATCTCCTCCTTTGTTAAAGTGATTACAGACACTGGAGGAGACGAATTTTGAATGTTCGTGGAAGGTGCGGCTCTTTTCATTAAGGCATCGAGCTGTGCGGTTTGTGCGCGATAGTGCATCGTATAATATCCCGCGCCCGCGAGCACGAGCAATGAGCCCACGATCCCTATTAGTAGCTCTTTTTTCATAGGTTCTCTCGTTGTGATAAGCACTGTTATTGTACTCTATAAGCGGGGAAAATAAAATAATTTGCACTCCTATTGTGTTTTGTATGCCATACGTTATAATATCTGATAAATATGGTCAGAATTATTCACATATTATGTTCCCCGGGTTCCTCATAGGATTTCGCGAAACATTGGAAGCAGCTCTTATCGTCGGAATCGTGGTAGGCTACTTGCGGCATACAAACCGTGGCGCTTCTATTCCTTCCGTGTGGCGCGCAGTGGGGCTTGCCGTGATCGCAAGCGCGGGTGGCGCATGGCTCTTCGCTTCATTTTTGGGAGGATTTGAAGGGACAAAAGAAGAATGGTTCGAAGGAGTGCTTATGCTCACAGGCGCTGCGCTCATCACCAGCGCCGTGCTCAATCTCATCCATCACTTTCGTTCGAGGCGAGAAGTGGAGTTAAAAGTGGAATCAACGCTTACCTGCGCCGGCATCACGGGGCTTTCCGTGCTTGTTTTCCTCTCTGTTTTGCGCGAAGGCGTCGAGTCCGTCCTATTCCTTTCTGCGGCAAACATGGTGGTGCCGGACGAACACCGTGTCGGGGCTCTGTTCGGCATCGCCGGCGCGCTCCTTATCGGCTGGGCACTTTTCCGAGGTCTCATCAGGCTTAATCTGAAATACTTTTTCACCGTGACCAGCCTGCTTTTGGTGTTTTTTGCCGCCGGCCTCACGGCCCACGGCATTCACGAACTTCAGGAAGCAGGCGCACTCCCCGTACTCACGCGAGAGGCTTGGAATATCAATCCCACCCTTCGGCCTGATGGCACCTATCCGCTCATGCATGACAATGGCATGGTGGGGAGCGTTTTAAATGGCGTCTTCGGCTATAACGGCAATCCCTCGTATGCGGAGGTGATTGCCTATGCTGGCTATCTTATCGCGTTGTCCTTTGTGTGGCGGCGTGTGCTCCCTTCCCGCGCCCGTGCAAGCGAAGCGGTATAATAACCATTCATAATAAAAACCATCAACGGCATCCTTGCCGTTTTTATTATACTTGACAAATGCAACTGAGTTGCATTATTATGACTTTATGCAGATATCTGATCAATTTAACTCTTCACATACAAAAGGAACCCGCTTAACTCGCGTCCGTGCGACGCTTACGCATATCCTCAAATCAGACCATGGCCCTTTCTCCGTAGCAGAGCTTCTTCAGAGGTTGCGCGTTCGCGGTCTGCGCGCCAATAAGACCACGGTGTACCGCCAGTTGGAATTTTTCCGCAGGGAGGATTTGATTAAAGAGGTTAATCTGGGAGAGAAACAAAGCAGGTACGAATGGAGCGAGAGAGATCACCATCATCATGTGGTATGCCTCAAATGCAGAAAGGTTGAGGCGGTGCGCCTCTCCGAAAATCTCCAGCGCCAGGAACGCTTCATTGAGCAAGAAAAAAAATTTATCATTAATCATCACGAGCTTGAATTTTTCGGCTTGTGCCGCAAGTGCCAATAGATAAGCTCTTCGTATGCAATACCTCTATCCTTTAGCAAGCGTCTTGGCAGTAAGCCTCGTCTCTTTCACTGGGCTCTTTGCGATCTCGGTCAATACCGAGCGTCTGAAAAAAGTCCTCTTTATCCTGATTAGCTTTGCGGCTGGTACGCTCTTGGGTGATGCGTTCCTCCACATCCTCCCTGAAATCGTCGCGGAGCACGGGTGGAGCATCACGATATCGCTCTACCTGCTTATCTCAATCGTCCTCTTCTATTGTCTGGAGCAATTCATCCACTGGCACCATTACCATCATGTGAGCGAAGAAGAGCGACACCCCGTGGGACTTCTTAATCTGGTGGGCGACGGATTCCATAATTTTATCGACGGGCTAATCATCGGCACTTCCTATCTGGTGAGCGTGGAATTGGGTATTGCCACGACACTTGCCGTCATCTTCCATGAGATCCCGCAAGAAATAGGGGACTTTGCGATTCTGCTCCATAGCGGGTTTACGAGAGGCAAAGCGCTCCTCTATAATTTTTTGTCCGCCTTGACGGCGGTCTTAGGTACGCTGCTCGCCATAGGGATAAGTGGCCGGTTTGAAGGGACGGTCCCTTTCCTTCTCGCGCTCACCGCGGGAGGATTCATCTATATCGCGACCGCGGATCTCATCCCCGAACTTCATAAGGAGGTTAATATAAAAAAATCGTTTATCCAACTCTTCTCGTTCCTCTGCGGCATGGGGCTCATGTTCCTGTTGCTCACATTTGAATAAGCGCGTGACGCGTTTCACCGTTCTCAAGCGTAGCTTACCGCTCACGTATTTTTTTACATCGGAATTTTCAACCAAATCGTGCCGAAGGCAGACCCGCCTTTGGCGGGGGCTGATCTGCCTCTGGCACGACAATTGTTCTGCGGTAGCGTGGCAGCTTGTCTGCCACACGATCGGATGAGTCGAAGACAAGCCTGCCTGCGCAGGCAGGCTCCGACACTACAGAGTTGAATAAGGTGCCAAAAGTTCAGGTGAGGAGCAACCGCCACATCACAAACGCTAATAGGATGCGATACACGCCAAATTGAACGAATGTGTGCGTCTCTATAAAATGCACAAACCATTTCACGACTACATAGGCGACGAGAAATGAGCACGCAAATCCTGTCCCCAACAGCAAAATTTCATCCCCTGAAAACGAAGCGCCCGATTTCAGCAAATCCAGTCCGCTTGCGGCAAGCATGGTGGGCACGGCAAGAAAAAACGAAAATTCCACCGCGGTTTTTCTGTCCCATCCCATAGTGAGCCCGCCGACAATGGTCGCAGCGGCGCGCGATACGCCAGGCACGACCGAGAGCGACTGAAACAGTCCCACCACCATTGCCTTTTGCCAACTCAATTGCGCAATTGTTGCGACACGAGCCACTTTCATCCGGCGCGCATGCCACCACTCAAAGAGGATGAGCACTACGCCGCCGACAAAGAGCGCCCACACGGTAATGCGCGGGTCAGTGAGCAGGGTTTCCTTAATCATCTTATAGAGCGCAAGTCCCACGATGGCGGTCGGCATAAATGCTGCAGCCACCCGCACCCACGCGGCGCGGTCACGCAGAAATGATTTTCCATAGAGCGCCACGACCGCCAAGATAGCTCCCAATTGTATAAAAATTTCAAAACTGGTACTGAACGAAGTTGTCTCAATGCCAAGCAGCTTGGCCATCACAATTAAATGCCCGGTCGAAGACACCGGCAAGAATTCCGTGATGCCTTCAATGAGGGAGAGGAGGATGGCGTGGAGGAGGGTCATATGGGCAGTATATCACAATCAATGAATATTTCTGATGAAAGTGTATTTAAGTACGGCAGCAATAATGATTTACGTTTTATCACTAAATGGTGCAAAGATTCAAATCATTCAGTTCACTTTTAGGGGGTTAAGCCACGAAAACTGAATTCATATTAATTTCACCAATGGTATTAAAATTGTCACATCCCTGTAAAGAATAAATAGTTGCATAAAAATACGAAATATGCTATAGTTCATTTACTATACATTAATATATAGTAAATGAATCGTTTATGACAAGGAAAAAGATAAACATTCTCACCGTGCGCGCAGTTCAGGATTTTTTGCGGGAGAAAAATATACAGCTCTTCACGCCACTTGATCTGGAGCGGCATTTTCGCGTCCGCACCCACACCGTCCTTGTGTTTCTCGTCCGCAATATGAAGCGTGGCGTATACGTACAGGCAAAGAGAGGGTTATATTATGACACTCAAGTCGTGCCGTCGGAAATGGAGCTGGCGAATAAACTGTACCAGCCCTCCTACTTGAGTTTTGAATATGCCCTGTCTCATTGGGGTGTTATTCCCGAAACGGTGTATACAATCACGTCGGTCACCACCAAGGCGAGCCGTGAATTTGTGGTGAACGGCGTGAGTTTCATCTACGCGCGTATGAAACCAAGCGTATTCACCGGCTACGCCGCCAAGGAGATACAGGGGCGTTCGGTGCTGATGGCATTGCCGGAAAAAGCATTCGTGGATTATCTTTATTTCGTGGATTTGAAAAAAAAAGCACTTTACGATCGCATTGACCTCCACACGCTGGAGAGAGACAAGGTCATTACCTGGGCGCGGATCTTTCGGCGCCCGTCACTCGATGCGTTGGTGCGCAGCGTCTATGATGAGTCCCGACGAACTCAAGAAGATAGCCAATAAGCTGCAGACGTCCCAGGCCGTGGCGACGCGCGAGTACGTGCAGCATGTATTTTTGTCCGCGCTCTACCAGATGCGGGGCGCTGATATTTTGTTGTTCAAGGGCGGCACGGCACTCAGGATCGTGTACGGCAGTCCTCGGTTCTCAGAAGATTTGGATTTTACCGGCGTCACCCTCAATACACAAACGATTGAACATCTCTTGCTCGAGGTCTACAGCCGGTTGCAGGAATGGGGGATGAGCGTGAACATCACCGAAGCCAAGGAAACAACCGGCGGCTATCTGGCAAAGATAGTCTGCATGGTTTCAGGATTGTCGGTGAACATGAAGGTGGAAATCTCAGGCAGGCAGTCGGGTAAAAAGCTCGCGCGCGAGATCACCCGCATTACCAACGATTATATCCCGCCCTACGACATCATCCATCCGCCGCGTGAGGAGATCATCGCGGGCAAGCTGGCTGCGCTCATGCGCCGAAGCAAGCCGCGCGACTGGTATGACCTCTATTTTCTCCTTAAACACAATTACCTCACCAAAGAACAATTGAAACTCCTCCCCGAGATCAAAAAGAAATTTGCGTCCTATAGAGGCGATGTGAAGAAAGAAATCGGCCAGTTTCTGCCAGAAAGCCACCGGATGGTGCTCAAAGATTTTCGTGAGTATTTGGAGCGGGAAATGGCGAGATTTACATAACTGTCTGTTCCTGATGGGGGAAATTTTTTACGCCACACATCCGCTCCGCACGGTAGGACGGAGGAAACGAAGGAAATAAAATGCGGGGGCTTTGAATTTGTGTTGCTGGGTTATCGCCATGAGGGTTTACGTGTTTCATCTTATCGTTTCTGGACTTCCGATCAAGTCGGGAATGACGATCAGTGCTGTATTTATCATCATTTTAAATATATGCTAAGATAGAGTACCAATTGTGGAACTTATCCACACCTCCTTAATAACTCATAATTTCCTGAAATTCCACATAAAATGTGCGAATTCAGGAATATAGAAAGGATATTGTATGAAAAATAATTATTTCAAAACATGGCTGTGGGCGGGAATCACGCTCGCGGCAATCTTTGTGGTAGCGCGGCCGACGTTGGCTGCCGAGATCATCGTGGATGACGGCGACGCGGAATATGCGGATACCGGATG
>MGER01000029.1:7066-8999 GCA_001791465.1 Candidatus Uhrbacteria bacterium RIFCSPLOWO2_02_FULL_49_11
AGGGATACAGTTCGGATGTCCGCTATATTATAAATGGCGACGGGTCGCAGACTGCGACTTCGACGCCCATAATTCCCGCGGCAGGGAATTATCATGTATATGTAAGCTGGACCACCCACGCAAACCGCGCGACCAATGCGCCCTACACCGTGAACTACTCCGGCGGCTCGCAGATTTTTTTAGTGAATCAGGAATTATTGAATGATCAAGTCACCGTGGGCGCACAGACCGGCGAATGGTCTGATTGGTACCTGCTTGGCACGTTCGCGTTTGACGCTGGCACCACCGGCAATGTGGTATTGAAAAATAATGCGAACGAATATGTAATCGCAGACGCAGTGCGATTCGTGTCCACCGGATTGGTGGTTGATGATGACGGCATTGAGTGTCCTGCGAGAGATTTCAGCACCATTCAGGCAGCGGTTGACGCCGCGTCAGCAGGAGACACGATTGAAGTGTGCCCGGGGACGTATAACGAACAGATCACCATTAATAAAAGTTTGACCTTGAACGGCGCACAGGCGGGCGTTGATGCGCGGGGGAGAAGCGCGGCAGAGGCGATCGTTTCGTCCGCAGGCGTTGAGGGTACGATCATCATTGATCCGACGACGGGCACGGTCACGATTGACGGCTTTGACCTCTCCGGCACGCCGACCCCGGGAAGCGGCGGCGTGGTTTACGTTTCAGGCCTGACGGATAATGTAGTTGTGAAGAATACGATTATCAAACCCTCGACCGCCGACGGCATTCTTTTCTGGAACGCGGTGAGCGGCACGGCTGAACAGAACTGGATTAAGGGTGCCTCTTTGAGCGGGATCAGCGGCGGCAGAGATGCTGACATGAAATCAGTGCTTACTATTAAGAATAACCGCATTGATAATGCGCTTTATGGCATCACGGGATATTTGGACAATTCATTAATTTCGGGTAACCAGATTACCGGTACGGCTGCAGGCGCGGCGGGCATTGGCGGCCAATTCTATAACACCACAATCACTGAAAACCAGGTGAGCGGTTACACCGCGGGTGTCGGATTGGCTTTCCAGGATTATCTTTCCCGCGGCATGGATGCCATTGATGTCAATAATAACTCGTTCACCGGGAATGCCGTCGGAGTTTACGTAAATGACGATATTACCGGGAAAACCATTACCGTTAATAATAACAGTATCGCAGGCAATCCTACTGCGGGCGCGACATATGGTGTTTTAGGCGCGGGTATATTGGATGCGGAAAATAACTGGTGGGGCGCGTGCGATGGGCCGTCAGGCGTGGGGCCAGGAAGCGGCGACGCAGTGTCGGCGAATGTAGATTTTGATCCGTGGACAGGATGCTTGGCGCGGGTGTCGGGAATGAAGTTTGACGACGTGAACGGCAACGGCGCGAATGACGGCGAGCCGGGACTCCCAGGCTGGACGATCACAGGCGCAAGCGAGGCTGAAACATTCACCGTGAATGCAGATGATACGGACGGTGTAGATTCTAGCGTATTAGATAATGACCAAACATACCTTGTCCGCGTGTCAGGCACGTTCCTTGCCGGCGATTCGATTCAGGCGGATGCGAAATATTCCGTCAGGCCGCCGAATAGCATCTGGACCGACTCGGTGCAGAATTATGAATCGTACGGCCCGGCGCTTCTTGATCTCCAGATTGACGGCGCGTCGCCTGATTGGGGCGCGTATAACGGGAACCATGTCTATTGGTATTCTTTGCTCGGCACTGGCGCTACGTTAAATTTTAAAGTGAACGACATCTATTATCCGGGCAATAGCGGTTCATTTGCAGTAACCATTTATAAAGTAATGGGAAGCGGGGTTACGGGAAGCGACGGCACCTACTCATTTTCGTTCACTTCCTATGTGAACCAAGTCATTGTGGCGGAGGAAACGCAAGATGGATGGACCCAGACCCTGCCGATGCCACTGGGTTA
>MGER01000029.1:9102-10684 GCA_001791465.1 Candidatus Uhrbacteria bacterium RIFCSPLOWO2_02_FULL_49_11
TGGACGATCAAACTGACACCCTTGAACCCGGTCGGGCCAGTGATGACATATCTTACGAATCCTGACGGCACCTATTCATTTACAGACCTTGTTCCCGGCGAGTACTTCGTGGAAGAGCTGCCGCAGACGAATTGGTCCAAGAGCGAGCCTGCTGCAGCAGGCTACACCGTGACCATTTCAACGTCCGGGCAGACGGAGCTGCTCAATTTCGGGAACTGGCGCCTTGGTGCGCTCTATGGCATGAAATTTAGAGATGTGAACGGTAATGGCGTGAAAGACGCGGGAGAGCTGGGCATGGGAGGATGGACTATTACCTTGAATCCCGGAGGCATCACCACGGTGACCGCGCCTGACGGTACGTATGCGTTCAGCAACCTTGTCCCCGGCATCTACGAGCTCACCGAAACCATGAAACCGGGCTGGTGGCAGACCCTGCCGGGCGATACTGGCATTCAGGAAGTGTTCGTGCGTTCGGGAGAGAATTTGGGAAGCGTGGACTTCGGTAATTTCCAGCTTGGGAAGATCGTGGGAGCGAAATATAATGACCGCAATAAAAATAAGCGGTATGATCCTACTCTTGGCGAAGCGGGGCTTCAAGGATGGAGAATACAACTCATTAACCTTCAAAATGGCCAGCAGCAGTATACGACGACTGGCGCGGGCGGGCTCTATGAATTTGCCGATTTGAAGCCGGGAAGGTATCTCGTGCGGGAAGTGCTGCAGCCGAAGTGGATTCCCTCGAATCCCGCGAGCGGCGTTTATAATTCAGTCAGTATTTCTGTGAGCGGCGAGGTGCAAACAAGGGATTTTCTGAATTATCAAATCACGGCACCTACCTTGCCGGTGATTACCATACCCACCATTCGCAGACGTTAAGACTAAAGGATAACTAAGCTCATGCTCAAGAATGCCCCCGATTTCGGGGGTATTCTTATTTTAGTGCTGAATAAAGCAAAAAGCTAAATTTACAGGCTCATTTATCGGCTATTAACGAGGTAAATAGCCGTATTTTTGCGGGGGTTTAATTATCCACAGTTCATGCACTTTCCCTAAATTGCCCCGTTTTTTATTCGGTGGTAAGGTTATCTTTCCTTAAAATTCTCTTTATTCAATGCTAACCGCAAAAAATATGCATAAGATCACTCTTTGGCGCGGCATTCTTGTCGTTGCTTTTTTAATTATTTTCGCACTCGGGTACCCTACCCGCATGCCAGTATTCTCGGCAGTCAGCCTGCCGTATGAGGATAGCTTTGTAAACAGTGACAACGATCCGGATACAGTTGACGGATGGGTTGAGTCAGAAATAGCTCCTGATGATGCGACTACCTCAAATAATACTCCAAGACCAACATCTCCAACTATTGTTAATGCAAGCCTTCGTAAAGGTGCTTCAATTATACAGACGGTAAACACAGCGGGTTTTGAGAATATTACATTTTCGTTTTATTGGCATGGAGATGCTCAGGCGGAACTTGACGGTAGTGATAGATTAAGTGCGCTTTGGCGTGTTGTTGATCCTGAAAATCCATCTTTCAATCCGCTGTTTACAGAACTTGCATCTTATGATCTTTCACAAAACACA
>MGER01000030.1:0-1025 GCA_001791465.1 Candidatus Uhrbacteria bacterium RIFCSPLOWO2_02_FULL_49_11
GCATCGCTGCCTCCGCCTAAATCAGTAAAATTATTTCCAGATATAACTATATCCTGTTCGCTGTAGAAATCAGCCCCGGGATTCACCGCAGTAATGAGAGGAGTGCATTCGAGCGTGGTACCTGTGGTGAATGACCATTGGTATTCGCTCGCCAGAAGATTGCCGCAGCTATCGGCGATACCCGGAAGCAGCCTTACTCGATAGATAGAATTCGCATCAAACGGCGCGGCAGGATATGCGGCAAAAGACTTAAAATCAGTACCAGGAGTTATAGAGCCAAGCACTACCCCAACCCAGTTACCAGCCGCGTCCTGTTTCTCAAGAAGAATATTAGCGACGGTGAAAGTGGTCACGTCCATCACTTCGGAAAACAGTGCTTGAATAGAATCCGAAAGGCAGACGTTGGTCTCTCCATTCTGCGGTTCAACTGCGATGACCGTAGGAGCTATATTATCGGTGTCGCTCCCAGTAGTAAAAGTCCATACCCTTTCTCTTTCAAGATCGACGCCCGCAGTGCTTTGCACTTGAGTGGTTATAGTTGCTTCATAGGTAGTATTACGGTCAAATTCTGGATGGGTAAATGAGAAACTCCTATTCGTAAAGGCATACGTGCCAGTAATTTGCGCGCCTCCGATGGGATGTACATTCACCGTAGTATCGTCCACGCTTGCAGTCATCAAATCGGCACTAAAGCCTGCTTGTACTCGCCGGCATACCTCTACTCCAGTCTCTTGATCGTAAGGGTTTATAGAGATGACATTGAAACCCGAACCGCCTCCCCAAGGCAACCCGCTGCAGTCTGCAGGACAAGTACCGCTCGTTTCCCCCGCTTCACAAATGCCGTTGCCGCACACTGCCGGACCGCCACCACCACCATTATTCACTGCCTGCTCCAATTTGCCGATGACAAAACTCACGATGCCAAAAGCAAGGAATATAACAATAAGGCCTATGACTGCATTCGTTATTATCTTCTTTGCTTTCTCCACCCGTTGCGCATCACCGCCCGCGGTCATCCACGTCAC
>MGER01000030.1:1082-1337 GCA_001791465.1 Candidatus Uhrbacteria bacterium RIFCSPLOWO2_02_FULL_49_11
GATAATATTCGCGATCGTGATCCTGACGTCTTGAGTTGAAAGGCCGGCGCCAGTGCCATATTCTACCCCGAACCGGTCCTGGGCAAAGGCAGGGAGCACTACGAGTAAAACAAAAAACCCGCTTACGAAGAGAGTTGCCAAAAGCAGGCTTTTATAACAGCCGTTACGGCCGCGCGAAGCGCATTGCACAATATTCTTGGTGAGCATGGACCAGTGAGTTGAAAATTGAGAACGATTATGGAACAGAAATGATTT
>MGER01000030.1:1350-9189 GCA_001791465.1 Candidatus Uhrbacteria bacterium RIFCSPLOWO2_02_FULL_49_11
CCTTTTAAGCGCGCCATAGCCTCTTTCATAACCCGCCCCACATTGCGTTCATGTTCGGGAAGCCCGTGCACAATTTCAAAAACTGCCGCGCGGATCATCGCATCACTCGGGGCGGCGGGCAGATAAGAGGCTAGAATCTCGTTTTCAGCTTCTTCTCGTTGAGCGCGCGCTTCCTCGCCGTGCGTGCGATAAAGCTCTATGGCATCCTTCCTGCGCTTCACCTCGCGCCGCACAACCGCAATCACCTGCTCGTCAGTGAGCCCTTGATCCTTTGCATGCAACGCGATAGCTTCGTTCTGCAGCGCCGCGAGCAGCAGAGAAAGCGTACCGAGGCGCAACTTGCCCTGCTCATTTGCTTCCCTGCGTGCCGCCGCAGTGGCTTCGCGAATAGTGAGGAAGAGAAACATACTTTGATAAATCCCAAACCCTAAACCAGTGGAGACTAAAATATCCGAATACCACTATCGTCTCCTGCGATTGCCGCCACGTTCTTCGGTTTCGTCCAGTTTCCCAATCTTTCTCAAATATTCCCGTTTTGAAGCCATTTCCCTCCTCCGTTTCGCATCCTTTCTCGACTGAATTTTGGACTTAGGCGCTATGAAGAACCTGCCCTTTTTCGCGCGCCACACCACCCCCGACTGCTGCACCCTCTTGGTAAAGCGCCGTATCATCCCTTCGACCGATTCGTCTATTTTTTTCCTTACTTCAACAGCCATATATAATAGTGATCCTTTATCTCAAAATGAGGAGTAATTACATACTCATTCTCCTATCATCATGACAAAAAATGATAAACTTTGCAAGTCGGATAAACGTAATCCTAATACTTCTCTTCATCCCCATACTCCACCCCATTGCTGTCAGGCACCCACTTCAAGCCGCTTCCGTACTTTTCCTCACCATCGGTCTCAACTCCTTCAATCTCTTCAGTTATTTCCTCAATGCTCATGGATTCAGACTCAACCACTATCTCCTCCCCCTCCGCTTTTTCGAACGACTCTTTCAAGAGATACTCTTCCCTCTTCAAATCCGGCTTACGCATATCGTTGTTGAGCGGCGGCGGGAGAGACACTTTCTTCGCCAAAAGATCTTTCCGAGAAAACCGTTTCTCGATTTCCTGAATAACCTTCGCATAATCAACAATTTCCTGAATGCCGCTCTCCATGTCACGGATAATGATGGTGCAGTCAAGAAGCTCCTTCTGGCCAAGGATGAGGGTATAGCGGCATCCGAGCCTTGCCGCCACTTCAAGCTGCTGCGAAAGGCCATCTTTTGAAAACTGATCAGCGACCGTATACCCTGCGCGGCGTAGATGAAGAGATAAGCTTAAAGTCTTTTTACGCGCCTCATTGCCCAATTGCGCCAAAAACAGTTGCGGTGACGGGCGGGGCGGCGCTGAGAATCCGCTCCGCTGCATCGCGAGGATCAGCCGCTCAACTCCTCCCGCGAATCCAACCGCAGGTGTCGCTCTGCCGCCTAACTCCGCAACCAGCGTATCATACCTTCCGCCGCCGCCGATGGCGAGCGCAATCCCCTCGCCTTCTGTCTCTATGCCCGAGGGGTCCGCCACTTTTGCCATGACTTCAAACGTCGTACGGGTATAGTAATCCAATCCCCTCACCAGCCTTGGCTCGAGGTAGTAGGGCGCCTCAAGCTCATCAAGATATTCCAGCACCTTTACAAAATGCTCGCGGCAATTTTCACAAAGCCAATCTACAATCTGGGGCGCCTGCGCGAGCACCCGCTGACATTCCGGCTCTTTGCAGTCAAGCGCCCTCAAAGGATTGGTCTCCATCCGGCGCCCGCAATCCTCGCAGAGCGAAGAACGATGGGATGACAAATAATCCACGAGCGCTTTTATGTACGCGGGACGACACGCCTTTTCGCCTATGCTGTTGATTGCAATGGTCACCGGCACCGAAAGCGTATTATACAAAGTGGTAAGTGCGGCAATGAGCTGCGCATCAATGATAGGATGCCCGTCACCAAGCACTTCAAAATCATATTGCCAAAACTGGCGATGTCTCCCCGCTTGGGGACGGTCATAGCGGAACGCCGGCCCCATGTCCCACAGTCGCACCGGCTGAGGGCGCGCATGCATGCCATGTTCAATGTACGCGCGGGCAATGGAGGCGGTAAATTCCGGCCGCAGGGTGATATTCTCTCCGCCGCGGTCATTAAACGTATACATTTCTTTCTCTACGATATCAGTTTCTGTCCCTACCGAACGGCTAAAGAGACCAGTTGCTTCGACTAAGGGAACGAGTATACGTTCATAGCGAAAATCCTGAGCTACGCGCTCAACCGCCTGAAAAACCGATGACCAGAGCGGATATTCTTCAGGGAGGACATCGCGCATTCCTCGGATAGTCTGTACCTTGGCATCCTTCGCTCCCGCTTGTGCTGGTAAGGAAGATTCAACCTTCTCTTCTGGAGGAGCGCTTTTTGCTTTCATGTTGTTGTTTCCCTTCTGGGACATACTTAAATGAAAATCTGAATACAAGGCGTCAAATTCCAAAAACTTCAAAATTCAAACATCAAACAAATGTCCAATGTCCAAATCTCAATGCCCAATCAATGCTCAAATGCATGAATGACCAAATGTATTGGGATTTTGGGAATTGGGATTTGATTGGTCATTGGGAATTGGGATTTGGGATTTCTCACGGTGCTGCTGCGCTGAACACGGTGATTCGATTGAGCGGCCATCCTCGTATCCACGTGCGGCCGACGATCTCGCCGCGCGCTATAGTCCCGAACACGCGCGAATCAAGAGACGCGCCGCGATGGTCGCCGAGCACGAAATATTGATTGTCCTTCAACTGCACGTCTACTTCTCCCAACGTCACGGTGCCCTCGCTCAGGTAAGGCTCGTCCAATTGTTCCCCGTCCGGGTGCTCTGAAGTATAACGAAACACAGAGCCTCCCGTAATTTTCACGCGTTCTCCGGGCACGCCGATCACCCGTTTGATATAGAACTGGCGCGGGTCATTCGGCGGGCGGAACACCACCACCTCTCCATGGCGCGGATCGCGCACATGGTAGGAGAGCTCGTCGATGATGAGGTATTCGTGGTCGTAATAGCTCGGCTCCATGCTCGCGCCTTTCACATAAAACGGCTGGATGACATAATAGCGGACAGGTATGATAATGGCAAGCGAAATGACGATCACTTTCGCTGTCTCCCACACAAATGATTTCACACTCGACCAAATCGTATCGTCTTGTTCGCCAAACGAGGGCATTGATTCTTGAGCCATAAGAATTGAGAAGGGTTAACAGAATTAAACGCATTATAATCTAAATGGTGGACGATGCTGGGCTCGAACCAGCGACCTCTGTCGCCCGCCTGCCAAAGCCTGTTGAGGGGAACGATAATATTCCTCATCTTGTTGTAAATACTCCCTCACCTACGGAACGTTCCCTGAGTAAGGCATATGGCGGGCAGGTGTGAGGACAGCGCTCTAACTTCACCCCGCACTAATTTGGACTCGAGAGGGCTCGAACCTCTGACCTGTCCGATGTGAACGGACCGCTCTAACCAGCTGAGCTACGAGTCCGTAATAGAATTATTAGTGCGGGGCAAGGCTGAGCTAATCGTCCTTTTCATGTTAAAAACTCTAATTTTCTATGCAAATTGTCCAAAGTGTAACACAAAAAATCGGTTGACGCAACAGCCTAAATTCCGTATAATTTGAATTACTTCTATGGTTACTCCCAATCCTCCCGCCCCGCTTCCTCCAAGAGCGGCTCCCTCTCGCCTCAAGCGCACACGCCGCTGGTGGATCATTTTTTTTATTTTAGGAATCTGCTTTGCTGCTCTTAGCGTGCTCTCCTGGAACGATAATTCAGCGCAATCAGAAGAAACAGGCGCCTCTGTGCATCTTCCCTTTTTGCGCTCCATCGAATCCTGGCTCACTGGTATGAAAAAATCGTCGCTCGCGAAAGAAGAGCGCCTCAATTTCCTTATTCTAGGGCAAGGGGGCACAGGGCATGAAGGTCCGTATCTCACCGATACCATCATCCTGATCTCTATCCGCCCTAAAACCGGCGACGTTGTCATGCTCTCCATCCCCCGGGATCTTGCGGTGCCGGTGCCGGGGCTGGGATTGCGCAAGGTGAACGCGGTAAATGCCGTCGGCGAATCGCAGGAAGCAGGCTCCGGCGCCGCCCTTGCCGCTAATGTCATTGAACAAACATTTGCCGTGCCCATTGCCGGCTATGTGCGCATAGATTTCAAGGGCTTCGTGGAGCTTGTAAATATTCTCGGAGGTGTAGATATCAATGTCGAAAACGCGTTCATAGATCCCAACTATCCCAGCGGCGCGGATAGCGTGATGACCATCAGCTTCACTGCGGGAGAACAGCATATGGACGGAGAGCTCGTGCTTAAATATGTGCGCTCGCGCCATGGAAGCAATGGCGAAGGGTCAGATTTTGCGCGCGCGCGCCGGCAACAGCAAGTGCTTCTCGCGCTGCGCGATAAGCTGTTTCGTTTTTCTACGCTCTTCTCACCGGGCAAGATTGCGGCTATCATTAATTCGCTTGAAAAAAACATTGAAACCAATATCCCCACTAGCCAATTCGACGACCTGCTGCTCATCGCGCGCCGGACCGAAGGACGGACTATCGCCCAGCGCGTCCTTGATTCCTCGCCTGAAGGAATTCTTAGAGACGAGATAGGCCTTGACGGCGCCTACCTCCTTGTGCCGGTTGACGCTAACTATGGCACGCTTGCCCGCTTCGTGCAAAATCTTTTCGCCTATGAAGATCTGCGCAGCGAGAGCGCGACCATATCGATCCTGAATGGCACCAATGAAACCGGACTCGCCTCCAATGCTTCCATGGAGATCTCTTCCGTAGGCATCAACGTGCTAAAAAAAGGCAATGCGCCCAGCCGCAATTGGCATGAATCAGTGATCTTCGATTTGAGCAATGCAAAGACCGCGACCCGCGCGCACCTTGCCGCCGCGTTTCATGCGCGCCTCATGACCACCCCTCCCCCAAAGGAAATTTTGAATGCCGCGGTCGTTGCGGCAGAAAGTTCTGAAATTCAAGCCCCTGACTTCATACTCATTTTGGGAAAATAATATTCAGAATCTGGAAGCTGGAATTTAGAATTTTATAACATTCATGCCACAACCCACCACCGTTCTTCCCACAGTTGCGCTCATCGGAAGGGTGAACGTGGGAAAATCAACCCTTTTCAACCGCATCATCGGCGAACCGCGCTCCATCGTTTCCCCGCTTCCCGGCACCACGCGCGACGTGCAGGAAACACTTGTCACCTGGCGCGGAATTGCGTTTACCCTCCTTGATACCGGCGGCTTTGACGTGGAAGACGACCGCACCGGCATACCCGCACAGGTCCTCGCGCACTCGCGACTCGCCGCAGCGCGCGCGAATTTAGTCATACTCATGGTGGATGCCCGCGCGGGACTGCTTCCGACCGACCGCACGATTGCGGAAGAGCTGCGCAAGAGCGGCAAACCGCTGATTGTCGCCGTCAATAAATCGGACAACCTCGCCTTCCGGGAATTGATAAATGAATTCTGGAAACTGGGTATGGGCGAGCCTCTCGCGCTTTCTGCCCGCAACGGCAGCGGCGTCGGGGACCTCCTTGACCGGATCGTGCAAATGCTCACCCGTCCAGCCGATGACCAAAGCCCCCAAGAAGCGCGCCCCGCACCCGTGCGCATTGCCATCTTAGGCAAGCCCAATGTGGGGAAATCCACGCTCCTCAACGCCTTGCTCGGCTACGAGCGCTCCATCGTGAGCCCGCACGCCCATACGACGCGGGAACCCATTGATACACCCCTTTTCTGGGAGAATACGCCTCTTGTGCTTATTGATACCGCAGGCATCAGGAAAAAAGCGAAGGTGACAAGAGGCTTGGAATCGCAGGGAGTGAGCAGGAGCATCCAAGCCCTGAAGCGGTCAGACGTGACCATGCTCGTGCTCGATATGGCGGAAGGGATCAATGACCAGGACAAGCAACTTGCGCATCTTATTGAGGAAAGCGGCACCGCGCTGGTCATCGTGGGAAACAAATGGGACCTGATACACGATGCCCAGAAACGAGAATGCGTTTCTAAAGAGGTTCCGCGAGAAAAACGGTTGGGATTGTCCATCACGCAGACAGGACTGCGCAGGCTTGCCCGCGAACGCGGACTCGCCTGCGCGAACAGGCAGGACGACGCGGAAAAAGGAAATACGTTAGATACGGGCGCGCAATATCTCAATTACATCCACGGCAGGTTCCCCTTCCTCACGTGGGCGCCTGTGGTCTTCACGTCGGCTTTGACGCGCGCGCACGTCCGCCCGCTCATAGAGACCGCGCTTCACACTGCCCGCGCGCGCGCTATGACGCTCGAGCAGGCGGCGCTGGATCAATTCATCGCTGAAGCCACGCAGCGCCATGCACTGCCGCGTTTGGGCCCCAAACGGAAACGGCCGGAATTAATCGGTTTCCAGCAAAACGGCGCCAATCCTCCCTCGTTCGCGCTCCTCATTCGCACCCGCGAACGGTTTCCCGAATCCTATCTCCGCTTCCTTGAAAAGGAACTGCGGAATAAGTATGATCTTGTGGGCACGCCCGTTCAAATAGCAGCAAAGATTATTAAATAGCACATGAAAACTTTTTATATAGTCGGTCTCGGCAATCCCGGCACAAAATATGAAAAAACTCGCCATAATGCGGGCTTCATGGTGGCGGATGCGCTCTCAAGAGAGCTTCATGCGCCGGAATTCAAATTAAAAAAAAACGCGCACGCGCTTATCACCCCCCCGTTTGTCCCCCCCTTATCAAGGGGGGGATGGGGGGGTCTCTCCATGATCATCGCCAAGCCTCAAACCTACATGAATCTTTCCGGCAAATCCGTTGCCGCGCTCCTTAAGAGGGACAAACTGACAACTGAAAAACTGAATAACTGTCTCCTGGTGGTTTCCGACGACCTTGATCTCCCCTTAGGAACCTTGCGCTTCCGTGAGCGCGGCACCGCCGGCGGGCATCAAGGGCTTCAGTCTGTTATTAATGCCCTCGGCACCGAGGAATTTCCTCGCCTTAAAATCGGCATCCGCCCTCCCTCACTTTCCCGCCAGCCGGGCAAGGCGGAAGAGTTTGTGTTGAAAAAATTTACGAAAGAAGAATTTACTCTACTTCAAGAAACAGTGGTACCGAAAGCTATTAAAGAAATACTCTCAAGGATTCACTAGTTTGGAAATTGGAAATTGGGATTTGGAAATTTTCAATTCTCCCCACCTCACCCTCCGCCAGCCCGCGTGAGGTTTTTTAACCCCCAATGCATGCTCTGGTTTCCCACCGCAGGGAAAAGGAGGGGTTCCTGCAGCAGGTCGCCGCTGGCGAAGGGAGGGGTAAGGACAATGGTCTTATATCTTAATTATTCTTCGCCTACGCCGTCAAGGTGGATAATTCCCAAACCTAAAATGATTCGTCTTACCGTCATCCCTGCGCAGGCAGGGATCCAGAAAAATAAACACAGATCAATTCGTGATAAACTCTCATTTAATTTTATTTCTGGATCCCGCATCAAGTGCGGAATGACGGTAAACGGAATCATATGTTTAATCTTAATAAAAATAAAAGGCGCACGGGAGAAATCTTGAAGTTTCCAAGATTCCATCACCGTGGCCTAGCCAGACCAAAAAAGCTACTTGCCTTTTTTGATCGGCTTCGGTTTTGGAACCGATTGCTTCCCGCCTTTCAGCGGTTTCTTCGGTCCTGTGGAGGGTAGTACTCCTCCACGAAATCCGTCTGCCATATCTCCTTCTCCTTTCTGTGAATGAGGTTTTATCATCTATACCCTACAGACAAGAGAG
>MGER01000030.1:9215-9861 GCA_001791465.1 Candidatus Uhrbacteria bacterium RIFCSPLOWO2_02_FULL_49_11
ATTGTAGCGTCGTAGCCTGCCTGCGCAGGCAGGCTTGTCTACGACTTCCTATAGCAGACCGGCTGCCACGCTACCATGTACTATTTGACAATCATGCGCGGCGGGAGGGACAATACACCATGAGAAACCCCAAACCCCCTGCCTGCGCAGGCAGGCAATATCCAATGACCAATTTGTGATTTTGAATTTGGGATTTGTTTGGAAATTGGGATTTGGTTATTGGGATTTACAGACTATACTGACGTAATTCCTCAACGAAAATGCACAAATGAATTCGGAAGAAAAAACTATGATAACGGACAGTGATCTGCCTTATTGGGCGGCGTTTTCGTATTGCAGATCTTTGGGGAGCGTACGACTGCGAAAAGTGACCACCGCGTTTCCCACCCTGAAAGACGCGTGGGAAGCGCCCTTACAGGAGTTCCAAAAGCTCGGGTTTGACGAAGGAGTTTTGGGTGAAATTGACGCGCGCAGAAAAGAGCTCAATCCCCTCTCGGTGTGGGAACGGGTTGAGAAAGAAGGGCTATACCTCATCCCCATCACCCATCCAGATTACCCCGCCCTTTTGAAAGAAATTTTTGCGCCCCCCAGCTTCCTGTACGCCCGCGGCGACATCGCATCCCCCGAAGGGGAAATCGCCATTGCC
>MGER01000030.1:9888-12626 GCA_001791465.1 Candidatus Uhrbacteria bacterium RIFCSPLOWO2_02_FULL_49_11
GGTCCTGGGATGCGGCCTTGACCGCGCCTCGGTCTACCCAAGCCACCACCGTTATCTTGCGGACAGGATCGCTCATGAGGGCGGGTGCGTCGTGTCAGAACACGCCCCGGGCACGCCCCCTTTAAAACACCATTTCCCCTACCGCAACCGCATTATCGCCGGGCTCTCCCGCGCCACGCTCGTCATTGAAGCGCCCGAGGGGTCGGGCGCGCTCACCACTGCCGCTCATGCGCTTGAATTCAACCGCGACGTGCTTGCGGTTCCCGGCAATATCACCGCTCTGAACGCCTGGGGCCCTAATATGCTCCTTAAAAAAGGGGCCATTCCCGTTACATCAGCAGAGGATATTTTCAGCGCACTCAACTTAAGCGAAGTGAAAGAGACGCTTGACATAAGACAAAAGCTTCCCGATACTGAGGAAGAATCAAAAATCCTTGAAGCGCTCTCTCTGGATGACCCTCTGCATATTGACGCCATTGCGCAAATAGCGGCGTGTGATCCTCCCACCGCCGCAAGCACCCTGGCGATGCTCGAACTCAAAGGAATGGTGAAAAATGTGGGAGGGATGAGGTACATTAAGTTGATGTAATGCAAAATGCAAAACTCAAAATGCAAAATTAAGGTATTTCGTGCCGCTATGCGGCACTCCATAATTTTGACCTTTGATTTTTGACTTTTGAATTTTCATGTTATGAACCTCGTTATCGTCGAATCACCTACGAAGGCGAAAACCATCACGAAATTCCTCGGGAAAGGATACCGGGTCGAGTCGTCATTCGGCCATATTCGCGATCTGCCAAAAAGCAAGATGGGCGTAGACGTGGCGCATGATTTTTCTCCCCTCTATGTAATTCCGAAGGATAAGGCAAAACAGGTGACGGCGCTCAAAAAACTTGCCCAAAAAGCTGACATGGTATATCTCGCGACTGATGAAGACCGCGAAGGAGAGGCAATTTCATGGCACCTCACGGAAGCGCTGCACCTTACCGCTGATAACACCAAGCGCATCACCTTCCACGAGATCACCCGCGAAGCGGTGGATGAGGCGCTTAAGAATCCCCGCGCGCTTGACACGAAACTGGTGGACGCGCAGCAAGCGCGCCGCGTCCTTGACCGCCTCGTAGGATATGAGCTTTCTCCTTTCTTGTGGAAAAAAGTTGCGCGGGGCTTGTCCGCCGGCCGCGTGCAATCGGTTACCGTAAGGCTGATCGTGGAACGGGAACGGGAAATACAAGCGTTCAAGCCGGAGGAGTATTGGACGATAGAAGCGCGGGTGAAAACTGCCGCGACGCCTGCCCAGGGATTTGACGCGAGGCTTCAGGCGATTGACGGCAAGGCAGTGGAAAAATTTGACATTGCGAACGAAGCGCGGGCAAAAGAAATTGTGGCACTTTGTGAAGGCAAAGATTGGCGCGTCGCCAACGTCGCCTCCAAAGAGGTCAAACGCAAACCTTCCCCTCCCTTTACCACCTCCACGCTGCAGCAGGAGGCAAACCGCAAACTGGGATTTTCCTCGAAACAGACCATGTACTTCGCCCAGCAACTCTACGAAGGGATCGAGCTTGGCGAAGAAGGCTCCGTCGGTCTCATCACCTATATGCGCACGGATTCGGTGAACCTTGCGGATAAATTCTTAACGGAAGCGAAAAAATACCTCTCAATGCAAGGTGCAAAATATGCAGAAGCCGCGCCGCGCCGGTACACTACCAAATCAAAGCTTGCCCAAGAAGCGCATGAAGCCATCCGCCCCACGGAAGCGGGACGTGCGCCGGAAACCCTGCGGCAGCGCCTCTCTCCGGAATTATGGAAACTCTATGACCTTATCTGGCGGAGGGCGGTCGCTTCACAAATGCCGGACGCGATACTCAATCAAATCGTGGTGGATATTGCCGTCAATACCTTCAATTTCCGCGCGGTGGGATCTACGGTCGCCTTTGACGGCTATCTTAAATACTATCCTGACGCGGTGACCGAAACCCTTCTGCCCGCGCTTCACACGGACGACCGCGTGGAACCCGTGGAAGTGAAACCCATCCAGCATTTTACCGAACCGAAACCGCGTTACTCGGAAGCGTCGCTTATTAAAACTCTGGAAGAGCTTGGCATTGGCAGGCCTTCCACCTACGCGCCTACCTTGAGCACCATCGTGGAACGCGGATATGTCACAAAAGAAGACCGAAGATTGTCTCCTTGCGACACTGCATTTGTGGTTACCGACCTCTTGGTCCAGCATTTCCCCACTGTGGTTGACTACCAATTTACCGCCAAGATGGAAGATGAGTTCGATGAAATCGCAAACGGCGCGCGAGAATGGGTGCCGGTCATTAAAGAATTTTACACACCGTTCAAGGCGCAGCTCGACGTGAAAGAAAAAGAGCTTTCCAAAAAAGAGCTGACCACGGAGGAAACGGACGAAGTATGCGACAAATGCGGCAAGCCGATGGTGATCCGCCTCGGACGTTTTGGAAAATTCATGGCATGCTCCGGCTATCCGGAATGCAAAAATACGAAACCAGTGCCGGGCAGCGGCAATGGAAAAAAGAATGGCGCGCCAGAGGGAACAGGGCCGGATATGTCCGCGCTCCAGGAGAGATATAAGGGAGAAACATGCGCGACCTGCAACGCGCCCATGGTGGTAAAATACGGGCGCTACGGGCCCTTCCTCTCCTGTTCGCGGTACCCAGAGTGCAAGACTATAAAGAACATCGAGCAATCAACTGGCATTGCATGTCCTGCCT
>MGER01000030.1:12635-15360 GCA_001791465.1 Candidatus Uhrbacteria bacterium RIFCSPLOWO2_02_FULL_49_11
GGCCTGCCTGCGGCAAAGGGGAAATCGTGGCAAAGCGCTCCCGCCGAGGAAAACCCTTCTATTCTTGCAACCAATACCCGAATTGCACCTTTGCAGTCTGGTCTCGTCCTACGGGCGAAAAATGCCCCGACTGCGAAAGCCTTCTCGTCTACGGCACCAAAGACACCGTGCGCTGCTCAAAGAAAGGATGCGGGTATAAATCATAAATATTCAAGTTCTCCCTCTAAAAAGGGGGAGATAAAGAGGGGGTGTAGAATCACTGAATCATGCACGAATCATGCGCGTTTGACAGGAAGAAAAAAAAGGAGCAAGATTATATTCTCAAGGGAATTCTGATACAGCCTTGGGGATAACTTCTTCTATGCTTTGGGATCATAAGAAGAAAAAACCTCGCCTAAATTGCAATACAAGGTGGCAACCAAGCCACGATCATATACAAGAACAAACCATATCATAACTGCCCTACCGCCCCACGCGGTAGATTTTTATTTTTTCATCCTTCACTGTTCTCCTTAATTAAGGGAAGATAGAAAAGGGTAAAGAAATAAAAAAAACAAGTAAATTTAGGTCAAACAAAAATTGACCTTTTATAATTCACCTAGGATCTTCAAACACGGAGGTTACATCATGTGTGGAATAGTCGGAATTGCATCAAATAGTAGGGATGTGGCTAGAGATCTATATTTAGCAAATTGGGGACAAATGACGAGGGGTAAGGAAAGCTCTCGAATTGTCACCTTTGATGATCAATATCATCTGATCGGAGGTATGGGAACCCCTGATGTTGTTTTTAGAGGTGAAGGAGCACTACAAACCTTAAAGGGAAGGTGTGGTATAGGCCATGATCGATATTCAACCACTGGCGGCAGTAGCACTCATAATATCCAACCTATAGAAGGGGTGTTTAATGGAACACCATTTTGGCTAGCACATAACGGAAACTTTGTTGGATATCAAAAGGTAAAAGAATGGTGTGAACGTAAGGGCTATTTATTTAAAACCACCACAGATACGGAGGTACTCGCAGCTCTAATCTACTATTCAAGAAAAACTAACTTTCAAGATGCACTAAAATGGGCTTTGCAACAAATCCATGGCACTTACGCGTTAATAGTACTCTACAAAGATCAAGTTATGGGTGTCTGTGATCCATCAGGTAATAGACCTCTCGTTCTGGGATCGGGTAATGACATTAACTTGCTCGCATCCGAATCTGCAGTATGCGATATTATAGGTATTGATGTCATTCGTGATATTAACCCGGGAGAGCTCGTAACATTTAGTGATGGTTACAATGAGAATATCAAATCAGAGGTGCTGTTAAAGAAATCCATAAGCCACCCATGCATTTTTGAGTTCATTTATTTTCTCCGTCCAGATAGTATATGGCATAATCTTCGAATGCAAATTGTTAGAGAAAAGATGGGCACCGTTCTCTGGGATGAACATCCTTTAAAAGCGGACATTATAGTGCCAGCGCCAGATTCAGGTAATGCCGCCGCGATAGGATATGCTCAAGCATCACAAATACCACTCGTATTCGCTCTATTTCGATATCATGGAGTAGGGAGAACGTTTATCGATCCAATTCAGAATATGAGAGATGAGAATATGAGAATTAAACTCAACGTTATTCCTGAATTGGTGAAAGGTAAAATTGTGGTAATTGTTGATGACTCTATTGTGAGGGGTACAGTCACAAGAAGGGTCACAAACATGCTCCTTGATGCTGGAGCGAAAGAGGTTCATATTCGAATTGCCTCGCCGCCCTATATGCACCCCTGTTACTACGGTATTGACACCTACCGTGTACAGAATGAGCTAATCGCCTTGAGACATGATGGCGATATTGATGCAATATGTACAGAAATAGGTGCTTCTAGTCTGGCTTATTTAAGTCTGGCTGGACTGAAACGCGCCATCATAGAAAGCGGAAGTGATGGCCTAAGTGAAGCAAGCTTTTGTGACGCTTGCTTTACCGGGAATTATCACATTCCCATTGAAGAATAAGACTTAACAAAGACCGCCCAGTGCATACTGTACTGTGCGGTCTCTCTATATCAAAAATATTTCTTATTTGCCCATTCCCGCTTTACTCTTTCTTTCCCTCAATCTCCCTCCCAACATAGGGATCATCATTTGACGATCGTCAATTCATGATCCCTTGCAGGAGAACCCCTCTCTATCTCACTGCTAGTCATTCCTCATTTTCTCAATATCCACTGTCATCATTTTATTGCGTACGCAATATTTTGATGACACTTTAAAAAAAGTAAGCCTTACTTTGAACTTAAGAGCGGGGCAGATTAAATCTCTTTTCCTCCCCAATCGTCAGCGCGCCGTGGGTGGCTTCGATCGCCCGCGCATAGGTCTTAAAATCAGGAATCTCCATTTCTTCAATCGCTTCCCTGAATCCATGTGTCGCGTAAAAATTTCTGCACGGCTGCGACGTCCTTTTCTGGCTCGTCCTCATGGACATAATAATTTCTCTACCTTCAGACCCCATACAAAATAATTTATCGGCGCAATGTCCGCGTGTTTCCGCGTTCGGCCGCGTACGCATAGAACCAATCATCAGCACGACGGTTCAGCGGCCGAATTCCCGCGTAAGTCCGCGGAATACCTTTCGAACATATTGCCCAAGATTTTATATGATTACTCTCTCACCCTTGCGGCGTGGTTTTTTTGCAGCTGCGCGATGATTTTCTTTATCTCATCGTCTGCT
>MGER01000031.1:0-9264 GCA_001791465.1 Candidatus Uhrbacteria bacterium RIFCSPLOWO2_02_FULL_49_11
CCCTGCCTGTGGAGGGTTTTCTTCAATCGAGCACCTTCGCTGATGAGAGCGCTCTCATGCCTGCTCGCTCTCCGAGACGCTTTTTATTGCAGCCACTCCTCGCTTGAGGTTAAGAGTTGAGAATGCGGAGGGTTTTCTTTAACGCCCATCCTCGCTTGGGGGGAGGAATTTTGTATTATAAAAACCGCCTGTGGAGGGCGGTTTCATTTTTGATTTTTGTAGAAGCAGTTATTGCGGACCCTTTTCATCTTGTTCATCCTCCTTCTTCTCCTTCGGCGCGTCTGGTTTGCTCTTCATCTCCTCCACTGTTTTCTTGATTTCATGGACCACGGTTTCTGCTTTCTCCTTCATCTCCGCGCCTACTTGCGTGAAGTGCGCACGGTCAAGGTTTGCGTCTGCCGCTCCTTCAAGGGGCACGATGACCCAGAGGACAAGATAAGCCAGCACGCCGAATCCCTGGAAAAGCGCAAGGAGCACGAAGGCAAGGCGGACGATGGTCGGATCAATATTGAGATAGACCGCGAGCCCGCCGCACACGCCGGCGATCATTTTATTGTTGCGAGAACGGTATAGTTTTTTCATATAGTATGTTTTTAGATTTACACTGGTAATAGCGGATAAACACTGATAAGAAGATTATTTAATCAGGAAGAAGGTGGGTATATTCTTCCGGATTGGTAGACTATTTCCCTATTTTAGGTTTTGGAGGTTATGAAGAATCTTTATCTATCGGCTGGTCAGCATCTTCATTTTCAGGAGTTTTTTCCTCGTCTTTTTCCCTAGCAGCTTCCATAGCCTTATCCATGGCTTCATCCATTATTTTATGGATGTGAGCTCCTGGCTCGCCCACTTCAGGATAATTTTTTGGTGGTTTTGGTGGAGGGATCTTCTCGTCTTCAGGTGATGCTGCGCCTTCAGGATTTTTTTGCATAAGTTATATTTAAGTAGTAGGTAAGTAAATAATACTACATGAAGAAATATTTGTCGATAGAAAGCGGGCAGGCGCAGATAATGAGGATATTTGAAATTATTCGCTTAACATGATAGGGTAATTATATATGGAGAGGACATTGGTCAGTGAAGCAAAAGACAAAACAGGGAGCGCGGCGCTTCTCAAAGGCTGGGTGCATGCGCGCCGGAATCTCGGAAAGATCGTGTTTTTTGACGTGCGCGACCGGAGCGGTTTGGTGCAGGCGGTGTGCGTGCCGAAGGAGCTTGATGCCGCGTCGGTGGAGGCAATGAAGAACATCAGGCCGGAGTGGGTGGTGGAAATCGAAGGCGTGGTGCAGATGAGGCAGGAGAAGGACGTGAATCCCCTCATCCCCACCGGCAAGATAGAAGTCCTTGCAAAGCGCGTGGCAGTCCTCAATGAAGCGAAAACCCCTCCGTTTGAAATAGACAAAGACACGAAAGGGATTTCCGAGGAGCTGCGCCTGAAGTACCGCTACCTTGATCTGCGCAGCGACCGGATGCAGAGGAATATTAGATTAAGGGACAGGGTGATATCCTTTTTCCGTGATTACATGCGCCGCAGTGGATTTGTGGAGATCGAAACTCCTATTCTAATGAAAGGGACACCCGAGGGCGCGCGCGAGTATGTCGTACCATCCCGTGTTTATAAAGGCAGCTTCTTTGTATTGCCGCAATCGCCTCAACAATTTAAGCAGCTTGCCATGGTTGCCGGATTTGAACGCTATTTCCAGATCGCGCGCTGTTTTCGCGACGAGGATCAGCGCGGCGACCGCCAGCCTGAATTCACGCAGCTTGATTTTGAGATGTCATTTGTTGAACGGGAGGACGTGTTGCTTTATACCGAAGAAATGCTCATGGCTCTTATCAGAGAAATGTTTCCCGCGAAGCATTTGAGCGCGGCGCCATTTCCGCGCATGACGTGGCATGAGGCGATGGAGAGGTATGGATCGGATAAGCCGGATTTACGTCAAGATAAAAATGATCCGCATGAGCTTGCATTCGCGTGGGTGTTGGATTTTCCTATGTTTGAGAGGCTTGAGGACGGCGCGATTCAGGCAATGCACCATCCATTCTGTTCAATACACCCAGATGATATGGAGAAACTCGACACTGATCCGATGAGCGTACGGGCGAACGCGTATGATTTGGTGTTGAACGGCTACGAGCTTTCAAGCGGCAGTATTCGGATTCATCAGCGCGGATTGCAAAATAAAATTTTTAAATTATTGGGATTGCCGGATGAAGAAATTAAAGAACGTTTCGGCCATATTCTCGATGCGTTTGAGTATGGCGCACCGCCGCACGGCGGTTTTGCGCCGGGCATCGACAGGATTGTAATGCTGCTCGCGGGAGAGCCTAATATTCGCGAGGTCATCGCGTTTCCCAAAACAAGCGACGCGCGCGATCTGATGATGGGAGCGCCGTCTGCCATAAGCCAGAAGCAGTTGGACGAATTGGGAATCAAGGTAGTGGGCGATGAAGAGTGAAATTGGGATATAGAAGTTGGAATCTGGAAATATGCGGACTGGAATGCAGGAAAAAAGTCGTTTGGAGTATTCAGAGGGAATATTGTATAATGAAGGCGTGTGATGCGCCTTTCTTTGTTGCAGAAATACATACTTCGCACGGTCTATGAGGGCCGTCTGAAGCGGTTCCCGAGGGATCGGTTTGTGCAATATTACGCGGAAGAACGCGGAACGTCACGCGTGGCAATAACGCGGAAACGCGCGGAAGGCAATGATGCGGTGAATGCGATTACAAAGAGCGTTGAGCGTTTAATTGATAAGGAGTTGATGGTAGGCTATGGCGTGCGCACGCCGCACAAGTGGTATATCCATGAGGTAGGGCTGACTGCGAAGGGGAAAAAAGCTGCTAAGAGACTTAGAGGAGAGCAACAGGAATTACCATTGAAGAAGAAAGAATCTGGAAGTTAGAATCTGGAGCACGACGTATTCTTTATTCTAAATTTTGACTTCTATATTCTTACAATATGTCTATTCCAAAAAAACTCTTAAATTATTTACAGCAGAAAAAGGCGAAGTATGAGGTGCGTGAGCATAAGACCGTGTTTACCGCGTGGGATTTGGCGCAGACGCTGCATAAGAAGCCAAAAGAAATTATGAAGACCGTGGTGGTGAAGCTCAACGGCAAGGAGCCGGTGCTCGTCCTGCTCACCGCAGACCAACTGCTTGATAAGAAGAAATTCCTGAATACAGTGAACGCGTGGATCACGGCGCCGCGCGCGCCGGAGGCCGCCGTGGCGTTGAAAGAAAGGCTCCATGGCAAAGCGCGCTCCCTGGTGTTTGCTGAAGAGCGCTGGTTGCGCGAGAAAGTTTTGGGCAAGCCCGGCGCCACGCCGCCGTTCGGCGAGGTGGTGAAAATGCCGGTGTTCGCCGACCGGCAGGCCATGGCGCCCAAAATGCTTTTGCTTAATTCCGGAAGCTATGAAAACTCTCTTAGTATAAGCAATGTTGAGTTTAAGAAGTTGGTGCAGGTAGTGGAGGGAAGGTTTGGAATGATGAGGAAAGATAAATGACAAATTTCAAAATCCAAATATCAAACTTTGACATTTGAACTTTGGATTTTGAACTTTATTGATTTATGGCAGTATTTGAAGGGAGTAAGGTAGATTTTAATATTAGCTTAGAGAAATTCGACGGTCCCTTGGACCTTCTCTTAAAATTGATAGAGCAGGAAAAGCTGTCGATAACCGAAGTGGCGATTGCGCATGTGACGGAACAATACCTGAAGGTCATACGGGAGACGGAAGGAGGGATGCATCCAGAATTGCTGGCGGATTTCCTCGTGGTCGCGGCAAAGCTCCTTTTTTACAAATCGCGCGCGCTGTTTCCCCAATTAAACGTTGCAGAGGAAGAAGGGGAAAGTTTGGAATACCAATTAAGGCTTTATCAGAAATTCGTGGAGGCGTCCAGAGCGATTGAGAGACTTTTCCACCGGCGGCATTATGCGTTTGCGCGCGAACGCCTCGGCGGGCAGACGGAAACCGTGTTCGCGCCGCCTGTCCATCTCAAGCCTGACCGGATGCACGCGATCATGCTGCAGGTACTGAAGAGCCTTGAGCCGATAGTGAAAGTGCCGAAGACGATCATTAGAAGGATGTTTTCCCTGCGCGATACCATACGCAGGATTGAGGAATTGCTGTCTGGCCATGAACAAATGCGGTTCGGGTCGTTTTTAAACGGCGCGCAGAATCGCACGGAAGTCGTGGTGACGTTTTTGGCGCTTCTGGAGCTGGTGAAACAGCGCACGGTGGTTGTCACGCAGGAGGGGATGTTTGAAGAGATGACAATAGTGAGAATGACAAATGACAAAGTTCAAAATCCAAATCAATGACAAAGTTCAAAGTTCAAATAACCCTTCGACTATCATGGTGAGCCGAGTCGAACCATCATTTGGCATTTGCCTGCCCGCCATAGCCGATAATCAAGACATGATTAGTAGAATACGGTTAAAACTTAACAATGAGATTAGGTTATAAATCAATGACAGGCTTTGGCAGGCGGGAACTTTGAGCTTTGAACTTTTTCAATACTATGTCCTTAGTATCCCAAATTGAATCTCTCCTCTTCATTTCCAACCGGCCGCTGACGCCGCGCAAGCTGGCGGAATTGCTGGAAGCGAAACCCGATGAGGTCGCAGCGGCGCTTGAGTCTTTAAGGGAAGCCACGAACGGCGGGGAGAGAGGGGTGGCGCTGGTGAAGGCGGGGGAATCCTACCAGTTCGCCACGCGCGGCGAGCACGCGAAACTGGTTGCGGCATTCGTGAAGGACGAATTGGTCGGCGAGATGACGCGGCCGCAGCTGGAGACGCTCACCATCGTCGCCTATCGCGGGCCGGTCGCGAAGTCGGAGTTGGAGCGCATCCGCGGCGTGAATTGCAGCTTGATATTGCGGAACCTTATGATCCGCGGTTTGGTAGAAACGGTGGACGGGCAGAGCGGCTCGCAGGATTCCCTCGCGCAGCTTCTCATACGCTACCGAGTTACCCACGAATTTTTAAGATTCCTCGGTTTAACCTCGGTTGAGCAATTGCCCTCATACCAAGAGCTTTCAAAACACGAATATCTGGAAGCGATGAAGCAACAAGATGTATCGCCGACGGCGCCAACAAGCCTATAGAGAAATTGTTAGTATAATAATCCCAATAACCAATCGAATATAAAATTACCGAATTTTTAGAATTTAGAATTTAGAATTTAGAATTTTCACCTAGGTATGCCTTCTGCCATTTCATTCATTCTCTTCCTTACCACGTTTATCCCCGCGCTTCTGCATTCGAGCCCCGCGGTATCGAGTGAACGGATTGCGCTTCTTGCGCGCGGCAATGCGCCCGTTGAAGTGCAGGAAGAAGGCGACCGCCTCACGGTGCCGGTATGGCGCCTCGAGGACAAGAAAATGCCGCAGCGCGTTCCCGGCGTGGCAGGCCCGAGTTTAAGCGCGAAGAGCGCCCTGGTCGTGGAGAGCGGTACTGGCACTGTGCTCTATGCGAGAAACAGGGACGTCGTGCGGCCGTTGGCTTCCCTCACCAAGCTTATGACGGCGCTCGTGGCGTATGATTTGCTGCCTGACCGCACCAGGAAGGTAACCATTATCAAGGCAGATGAGGCGGGAGGCGGTCGGCTTTTAATCCGGCAAGGCGATGAAGTAACCGTAGAGGATCTGTTTTATTTGGCTTTGGTAAGCTCTTCAAATGACGCGGCGCTCGCGCTTGCGCGCGCTACAGGATTAAGCCGTGAAAAATTTGTGAAGGAGATGAATGTGCGGGCGCGCCGCATGGGCCTGGTACGCGCGCGTTTTACCGATCCCACCGGATTGGATGCCGGAAATGTCGCAACCGCAAAAGAAGTGATACCATTATTGCAGGCGGTGGTGAGCAATCCCTTCCTCCAGCGGGTGGTCACCACCAAAGAATACCGCCTGGCTTTGGGCGAGGGAAAGATGAGCACCGTGCAAACCACCAATAAATTGCTGGGGAGCAGTTCCGTGCAGGTCTTGGGCGGCAAAACAGGCTACATAGACGAGTCAGGATATAATTTTGCCATCAATGTGCAGGGAACCAAGGGGGAAACACTCACGATCGTGCTGCTTGGCAACCAGCAGGAAATGGACCGTTTCACCCAGGCAAAAGCCCTGCTCCAGTGGGCGGAGAAAGCGTGGAAGTTTTAATAATGCAAAATCGAATCCTTCGATAAGCTCAGGATGACAACTACTCTGTGTCATGGTGAGCTGAGTCGAACCATGATTTTTGACTTTTGATTTAATTATGAGATATTTAGTAGCTAATTGGAAAATGAAGCTGACCATTGCCGAAAGCATGGCGTTGGCGCGTGCGGTACGCGAGTTTGTAGAGCGGCATGATACGCCTGATCTCCATATTGCGCTCTGCCCTTCGCATGCGGCGTTAAGCGAAGTGGGAAAAATACTTGCAACGAGCGGCATTGCCCTAGGAGCGCAGGACGCCGCGCACGTGGACCGCGCGTCATTGACGGGCGCGACCTCACCCTTGCACTTGGCGGAGCTGGGTGTTAAAGAAGTGATTATCGGCCACTCGGAGCGCCGTGCCATTTTTGGCGAGACTGATGAATTGGTTCATCATAAGGCGAAGGCAGTACTCGCCCACGGATTAACCGCAATCATATGCGTGGGAGAGCGCAAGGAAGAGCGTGATCGTGGAGAAGCGGAAACGGTCGTGCGCCGTCAGGCGCGCGCCGCGGTTGACGCGGGGACGCCGTGGGAAAAATTATGCATCGCGTATGAGCCGGTGTGGGCGATAGGCACGGGGACACCTGTGCGCCGCGAGGACGCGGTGGCGCAGGCGGATGCGATCCGCGACGAGCTGGGGAAGGCTTTGGGCAATAAGGACGCGGGTGCGCGCATACCGGTGCTGTATGGCGGAAGCGTGGACGGGGACAATGTGCGCCTCTTTACTCAAGCGCCGCTTAATGGTACGCTCGTCGGCACGGCAAGCCAGTCGAAAGAGGGGATGTACGCGCTCCTTTTGGCCTTGCGGACTTTGCCTCAAGAATAATTACACTTCCATGCTGCTCCTCATTATATCCATTGTCGTATTTTTAGCCGCCGTAGGGGGATTGGTTCTGCTCGTGGTGAGGAAATTCCCCGTGTTGTCGCTGTTGAACGTGCATGACGTGAAAGAGGAAGCGGAGCGCCGCGTGAAGCGCACGATCCTGGAACAGCGCATGCACCGTAAATTGAGCCATACGATTCGTGCCTCTTTGCAAAAAATACGCCCGTTCCTCCTCTGGGCGCGGCAGAAGCTAGGGTCCGTAAAAGAGTGGGCGCGCGCGCTCGAAGCGCGTTACCAGCAGACGCTGGAAGAGGAGCGGCAAAGGGCCGTGCCCCAGATGCCGCAGTCGGCGGAGGAGCTCATTGATGAGGGGAAGAAACAGTGGGAGCGCGGAGATGGCGCGGGGGCGGAGAAGACGATCTTGCAGGCGATCGCGCTCAATCCGCGGTCGGTGCCCGCCTATAAAGCGCTCGCGCGGCTGTATGCGTCGCGCCGCGAATACGACCATGTGCGGGAGCTCGATGAATTTATTTTAAAATTGGATCCGCATCAGGCGGACGTGTATGCGGATCTCGGCGCCGCCCTCATCGCGCGGGGAGAATCCGCGCTCGCGCTCGATGCGCTTGAAAAAGCGGTGATGATTGAGGAAGAGAACCCCAAGTACCTTGATCAACTGCTGGAACTTGCTATACTGCGTAAGAAAAAGAGCCTGGCAAAAGAAACATTGGTGAAACTGCAGGAAGTAAATCCCGAAAATGAGAAAATACCCGTCCTCGTGGGGCGGGTGCAGGAACTGCCAGAAAAAGAAGACAGTTAGCGCCTAGTTTGTCAGTTGTTCAGTTGATCAGTTCTCCAGTTTGTCGGTTTGCATTTGTTATTTTTTTGTTTTTAGGTTAGTCTGTGTGAAGCACGCGCCGTTTAGCTTATATCGAGCAACTTCCCGCCTGCCACAACCTTAGCCGTTGTAGCTCAGTTGGTAGAGCAACTCCCCGCTTGCCACAGCCTGAGCCGTCTTAGCTCATTTGGTAGAGCAACTCCATGGTAAGGAGTAGGTGCTGGGTTCAAATCCCAGAGACGGCTGAGGCGATGGCGGGCAGGCATGGTAAGGAGTAGGTCGGCAGTTCAAATCTGCCCAACGGCTCCAGATTTTTGAGAGCTGCAAAGGCAGCTCCACTTTTATTTAAACTGGCTAACCATTAATGGAGAGATTCCTATGACATCATCTCGTCACATTGCCTTGATCACCGGCGCGAGCTCCGGATTCGGCCGCGCCACGGCCGCGCTGCTTGCTCAGCACGGCTATGCGCTCATCCTTATCGCGCGGAGAGAAGAGCGGCTGCACGCGCTGCAGCGAGAGCTCATGGTCCCCGTGTATGCAAAGAGCCTGGATATCAGAAACCGAAAAGAAGTGGAAGTATTTTTCCACACGCTCCCCGACGCGTTTTCTCCCATAGATGTGCTTGTTAATAATGCAGGCCTTGCGCTCGGCTTGGCGCCCGCGCAGGACGCACAGCTGGATGATTGGGAAGTAATGGTGGATACGAATATCAAAGGGCTTCTATATGTCACGAGATGCGTGCTGGAAATTATGAAACGGCAGAACCGCGGTATTATCATCAACATCGGTTCGGTCGCGGGAGAAGCGTCGTACAAGGGCGGGAATGTCTATAGCGCCACCAAGGCATTCGTGAGCCAATTCTCGCGCAACCTGCGCGCCGATTTATTCGGCACCAACATTAAGGTCACCAACCTCGAACCGGGAGCGGCGGAAACCGAGTTTTCCTTGGTGCGGTTCAAAGGGGATGCGGCGCGGGCAAAAAGCGTCTATGAACGCTCCACGCCGTTGACGGCGCAAGACATCGCCGAGACGATACTTTGGATAGTCCAGCGGCCCGGGCACGTCAACATCGATTCGATACGCATCATGCCTCTTGACCAGACATGGAACGGCCTCGTGATGAATAAGAAATAAGACGATAAGCAGAGCGCAAGGAGCGCCGATTGATAATTTGGAACAATTATGTTAGTTTAAGAATGGCCGGACGCTGTAGAACGCATCTTTTCAAGCGTTTCATAAGCGAGATGACGACATTTATAAAGAAGAGAAGATGTGGGCAGGTGGCGGAGTGGTTCCGCCCGAGGCGGACAGGCAAACGCACCCTGCAAATGCGGGGTGCCTTGTGGTTCGTAGGTTCGCTAGGGGATCCGGGGATAAACCCCGGACAGGTTTGCCCCTGGCGCCCCGGG
>MGER01000031.1:9357-9534 GCA_001791465.1 Candidatus Uhrbacteria bacterium RIFCSPLOWO2_02_FULL_49_11
GCCTTCGCAGGTTCGAACCCTGCCCCACCCATTTAGTGCGGGGTGAAAACCCTACCCTGCCCCGTAGAGCAATTTCCAATCGTCCTTCCAAACCATTGTGAGTTGCCGGCTGATAATCTACTTACATCTGGTTACGCGCATATTTCTGAACCATCCTCATGAGGACGAAATGGTTTG
>MGER01000032.1 GCA_001791465.1 Candidatus Uhrbacteria bacterium RIFCSPLOWO2_02_FULL_49_11
GCTTGCGGGTGAGTAAGGCATTTATTTTTTGCGAGAGCAATAAATCAATTGAGGGTGTAAAAATTTCGGTAAACACATCAAACTTGTTTAAAATTTTCCGTTCTGGAAGATAGTGGAAACCTTGTGCCAAACTGTCAATTTGAACGCGTATCTTTTCATCAGGATGATGTGAAAGTCCGCTGCCGAACAGCAGGCCGGGAAAGCGGATATTGCAGCGGTAGGATGCCTTACCCGCATTAGTTATTTCCACATGAAATCCTTCTGTTTCTAAGCCAGCCTTCACCTTTTGCGCCGTCTGTTTAAATTCAGTGTCTGTTAAACCAAAATTATCAAGATCTATATCTTCCGAAAATCGATGATTGTCATAGACCATCCGCAAAGCGGTGCCGCCGATAAACACCAACTTCGCGGCATGCACGGAGGTAAAAATAGTTTCCAAAATTTTGTATTGCAAATACTCCCGAAGCAGTGAACGTTTAAAGCTGCGCAAATGTTCGGGATACTGTTGTTCGATTTGTGCTAACGTCAACATTTATGGGGCATGAGTAATAAATTGGATAAATTCCTCAGCTCTTTTTTCCAAGCTCCGGCTGTGAAAGGCCTTCATATACCTGTTGAACTTATGTAAATCTACCTTGTCTAAGAATTCTTTGCTATGAAAACGCCACTCCTGTAAATCTGCGGTGCGGGTGGATTGAGGATTAAGGTAAAGGTAGTCTAAAATTACCTTTTCAATTTCTGCCAGCTTACAGTGCTGTTGACCTATACTCAGCAAATTATACCCAAAGAACAACTGCGGCTTGAGCGTGCGATAGGAGAATTTACCAATCGGCGTCTGAAATGTTGCCGTCTTCTTGCTGGTCGCCGAGGTGATCGCATACACTCCTTCGGGAATCAGACCATAATACGACAATGCCATTTCGAAAGAAACGTACGATGGCGCATACAGCTTGTTGGCAATTAAGAAAAGCGTTTCCTCGTTGAGCGGCGTGTCTGTAAACATATAAAAGCCGCGTCGCACGTTCTTTAAGTATCCCTTGTCCTGCCACTCGCTCAAACGAGGCCTATAAAACTTCGGCTCAAGTTTACGAATATCTGCCAAGGAAAAAACCACAAAATTCCTTAATTGCTCCTTAAATTCATGAAATTGCATATATTTCCATACGATACGCTTACCCGTATCTTTCAGAAATATATTAACATGGAGTTCAAAATAGGGCAAATCCGCAATTGAATATATTTCTCTATAAATTCTTATCACATTAAAGTCGCCTGCTTGAGAGGACAGGCGGCTATTTTTGTCCAAAATTTTTTTGTGTATTTCAGCCAGTGATGATCTTCCACCCTTGGGGCGTGCGGATGAGCTTGCCCTGAATCTTAAAACCTGCGGCTTTTTTGTGCCCCCCTCCGCCTAGCGCGAGCGCAAGGTGCGACACGTCAATATCGGGGCGCACGGTGCGCAGGCTTCCCTTGACGGTGCCGCCTTCTTGTTCTTTGAGGACAAGAATGACGTCCGCTTCCTTGAGATTGGCAAGGAAGTTGGCAATCCCTTCGGTGGGATCTCCTTCCACGCGCGCCGTCCGGAAATCTTCTAGCGTGAGCACAGTGGAGGCGAGGCGATAGCGGGGGAAATACTGCAAGCGCGCGAGCGCTTTTCCCCACAAGTGGAGCGTGCCGATTTCCCTATTTTGCCACGTTGCCGCGGTGATCTGGCGGAACCGGGCGCCGTGCATGAGGAGCTCCGCGCCTACTGCAAGCGCGAGTTCATTCGTAGCAGGGTTGGAGAAGTGCCCGGTGTCGGTGAGCAGGCCCGTGAGCAGGGAGGTGGCAAGCGGCGCGTCGATGAAGTGCCTGTGCTCGGCGGCGATGAGGCGGTAGAGAACGGTGGTGGTGGATGGCGCGGCAGGATCGATGAGGTGGTATTCTCCGAAATACACGTTTGACGCATGGTGGTCGATATTCACGAGGGGAGGGAGCGGCTCTTTCCTTGAGCGCAAAAGCTCATCAATGCCCGCATAGGCAAGATCTGAAGAGTCGAGGACCACGATAAGGTCGTACAAAGGTGAGCGCACTACCGACGCATCAGTGGTAAATTTATTCATATGAGGAAGGAAGTGGAACATGTCCTGCGGAGGGTGCTGGCAGAACACCAAGGATTCCTTGCCCATTTTTTCCAAGTAACCGACCATAGCCGCAGCCGACCCTATCGCGTCGCCGTCGGGTTTTTGGTGGGTCACGACCAATATGTGGTCGGCCGCCTGTAGGGCGGAGAGCACACTTTTTACTTGGAAGAGGAAGTCGCGCATACCTGTTAAAATGGCTACATGGCTAAATGGTTAAACTGTTACATTTTCCAAAATGGTCAGGGATAACATCATAAACTACCATACGGGTAGAAAAAATCAAGACACTGCCCTTGAGATAAGGACAGCGTGAAATAAGAACCCCGATATCTGCGTGGATCTGCGTATCTGCCAGCTGGCGGGATCTGCGTTAATCTGCCTGCGCAGGCGGGTCTGCGATATGCGTGAAGCGCATATGCTACAACATTTCCTGTTTCAGCTTTTCTTCCGTGTAGATTTCCATCAGGTCTCCTACGGCAGGCGCGCATTTCGTCTCAACCCTTAAGCCGCACTCCTGGCCTTCCACTGCTTCCTGCACCACTTGTTTGCCAATTTGCACGCTCGTGATCTTGCCCGATCCTTTGAGGGCATTGCCGCGTTTCAGGCGATACATATGTCCTGTGCCCACTTTCCCTTTCCGCACCTTGCCTCCTATAATGGCGTGGCCGTGGTCGTGCCGGAATATGGCAATGACCTCCACGTCTCCCTTGGCAGTTACTCGAATATGGGGGGAGAGAAGCTGCTCCATAAGTTTTTTCACTTCGTCTACCAGCTCATAGATAATTGTGAATGTTCTTACCTCCACTCCCTTATCTTTTGCCAGTTCAAGCGCTGCGGGGGAAGCTGAAACATTGAATCCCATGATGCACGCGCCGGATGCTTCCGCTGAGAGGACGTCTGCCTCGGTCACCGGCCCCAAACCCTGTTGGATGATGGTGGCTTCCACTTCCGGATGGCGGAGGGTTTGAAGCGCTTCGTGGATCGCTTCCAGTGACCCCAGCACATCCGCGCGGATAAGCAAGTGCACTTCTGGTAGCGAGGGAGCCGCTTCCTCTTTTTCTTCTTCGCTGTCTGCGGGCTTTGCCATGGTTACATTGGGGGGAGGGGCCCCGAACCGTATGGGGCGTTTCTTGGGTTTTGTATCCCTCATTTTTTGTTTGAACTGCGCGGGATCATCTGTCACCTCAAGAATATCGCCCACCCGCGGAAGCGACTTGAGTCCCAGAATTCTCGCTGGCATGGAAGGAGGGGCAACAGCGACCGCCATCCCTTTGAAGTCTTTCATGGCTTTCACTTTTCCGTAGGCATCTCCCACGTTGACGAGATCGCCCGTGCGCAGCGTGCCGGTTTGCACGAGCACGGTCGCGACCGGTCCTGCGCCCTGGTCCACATGCGATTCAATAATGGTTCCGATTGCGGGACGGCCGGGATTCGCCCTGATCTGGTCTTTCTCAATGTCCGCCACTAGTAACACGAGGTCCAAAAGTTCCGGCATGTTGGTGCCTTTTTTTGCAGAGATTTCAATGAAGGGGACTTTGCCGCCCCAGTCCTCGCCCACCACGTTAAGGTTGGCAAGATCTTGCTTGATGCGTTCCGGGTTTGCCCCGGTTTTGTCGATCTTATTGATCGCGACGATGAAGGGGAGCGCGGCGCGCTGTATGTGGGTGAGCGCCTCGATGGTCTGGGGCTGGACGCCGTCATCGGCGGCGACGACGAGGATCGCGATATCGGCGACTCTTGCGCCGCGTGAACGCATCGCGGTGAACGCCTCGTGCCCGGGAGTATCAATGAACGTAATATGGCGGCTCTGCTGTTCAATGGTATACGCGCCGATGTGCTGGGTAATGCCGCCATGCTCTTCTGCGGTCACGTTCGTTTTGCGGATGGCGTCGAGCAGCGTCGTTTTGCCATGGTCCACGTGCCCCATCACCACCACGACGGGCGGACGGGGAATAAGGAGCGTATCGTCCTGTTCTTTGAGGAGCGTTTTTAGACGCGTATCATCTTCGAGAGGCAAAGAGGGATTTAACTCGCTTTCCTCCGCGCGCGTTACCGTCTTCCCGAAATCACCCGCAATGATCGCCGCAGTTTCAAAGTCAATATGCTGGTTCTGCGCCGCCATCACGCCTTGCTTCATCAGCGCCACGATGACGCGGGTAACCGGCAGGCTGAGTTTTGCGGAAAATTCCCTGACGGTGAGGGACGAGGGAATTTCAACGGTATTTCCCGCAACGGCCTCTTGCGTCTGTTCGAACGGCGCTTCAGCGGCGTTGTCACGGTTGAGGAATTTGGCTCTTATGTCAGAGTGGCTGAGTTTTTCAATAATAGCGCGCGCCACGCGGTCATCAACCTTGATCGCGCGCATGCCAATATCAAAACCGAGCTCCGGAAGGATTTCCTTGAGTCGGGGTGTGGGGATATTGACGCGCCGCGCCAGTTCAGTAAGGTTCATGATTTTGGAAATCAAAATGCAAATCTCAAAATGCAACCCTTCGACAGGCTCAGGATGACAACCGTTATTTGTCATGGTGAGCTGAGTCGAACCATGATTTCTGAGTTTTGATTTTTACATTATCACCATATCACCATACTGTTTTTTAGGCTTTGAGTCAATCTTTCGCAGTATTTTGCTATACTCATGTATTGCACATTGACACAATCCGAGTGAATCAGTATACTGCTTTAATTCTGTTTCCCCGTGCACGGAAGCGGCGAACGTATCCTCTTTAGGCAAGGGATAAGCAATTAGTGCGGTTTTTTTAATTCATTGGTACCTGTCCCCCGCGAGGATGGCAGGCGAGCCGGAATCTGCTTCTTGAGGCGCGCGCGACGCTTTTTTCAACGTACGCACATGGCGTTATCTACCCAACAACAAATATTGGAAATTATCGAACGGAGTAAAAGCATTCTCCTTACCTTTCGCAAGAATTGGTCGGTGGACGCGCTCACATCCGCGCTCGCGGTATCACAGGTTTTAACGCGCATGGAGAAATCAAATACCATCGCGGCCTCGGGGTTTGAAGCGCCCGCGCATCTTGCGTTTCTCCCGGGCATTGACCGCGTGAGGCCTTCGCTTGAGGCAATGCGCAAATTCATCATTACCCTCGCGCTCCGGAATGCGGAAGTGGAGGAGTTTACCTATGACATCGTGGACGGAAAATTGGTTATCTCCATCATCCCTCGTAAGGGATTTTTTGCGCCCCATGACGTGACGACCGGGAGCTCTGATTGGCGCTATGATCTGGTGATGGTGTTTGACACGCCGGACCTCGAGTCTTTGGGAAACCTGTATACCGAGAGCCCGGAATTTTTTTACCGCACACCTACTGTGAACATAGACCACACCACCCATAACGAGCATTACGGCAAAATAAATCTCATTGACGTGACCGCCGCGGCAACCGCCGAGGTGGTCGCAAATCTCTTCACTTCCTGGGATATGAAATTGGTGGATGATACGGTGGCGACGAACCTGCTCACCGGCATTACTGCCGAAACAGAGAGTTTCCGCCTGCCCACCGTCACGCCCCAGACGCTGTCTTTGGCGAGCCAGCTGGTGAGCATGGGCGCGAAGCGCGAGGAGATCGTGTCAAACCTCTACCGCACCAAGACTGTCGCGTCGCTCAAGCTGTGGGGGAGGGCGCTCGCCCGCTTAAAGCAGGATACGCTTGCCCAGTGCGTATGGTCAGTGCTCCCTGCCACGGATTTTGAACGCGCGGGCGGCACCGTGGACGACTTGGTGGGGGTTATGGACGAATTAATGGTTTCCATCCCCAAGACGCGCATTGCCCTGCTCATCGCAGAAATCACGCCAAACGCGCTGGTGCATGTATTCGCCCGCACCCATGACCGTCATTTGGACCTCCATCAAACCTTAAGCCGTTTTCAGCCTGCAGGCGACCGGGCAGCGGCTTCATTTGTCATAAAGGACAAGCCGGTCGTCGCCGTGGAGCGGGAAGTGGTGGACGAAGTGCGCGGGAAACTGCTGGCGGTCAGGAATTAAATATGCGCAGAGAGTAGTGAGTGGTG
>MGER01000033.1 GCA_001791465.1 Candidatus Uhrbacteria bacterium RIFCSPLOWO2_02_FULL_49_11
GATGTGGATCATAAGAGGTTTATTCAATTCATTCGCCAACGCAATATGCTGAATAAGCGTCTCCTTCTGCCATTCCATAATTTCATTTCGCGTTGATTCGCGTTCTTCTTCGCGTAGGTTTGCGTCTAGACGATAATAATCCAACCCGCACTCGCCCAACGCCACGACCTTCGGATGCGCGGCAAGCGCCTTATAAATTCCTATGTCAAATTGCTCCGCGCGCGTGGTAAAATGATGCTCTTCCTCATCCACTTCCATTTCTTCTAAATGAATAGGATGCAGCCCCACGATCGCGTACACGCCTTGAGGATATCTCTCCGCGATCTCCACGGCGCGCCGCGAGGTGTCTATCTGCGAACCGATATTCACCACCCAGATATTTTTGTCTAATGCCCTGCGCAAGACAAGATCGCCGTCCTCTTTAAAGGCGGCGAAGTTGACATGCGCATGAATATCGATGAGTTTAGGCAAATCCATGAATTATTTCATTATCCAGAACATCTTAAGACAAATCCTTATAAATCCCAATGACCAAATCCAAATTCCCAATAAAGCTCAAAATCCAAATATCCAAACTTGATCATTGAAACATTGGGATTTTATTGGTCATTGGAAATTGGGGTTTGGGATTTACAACCCATATATCGCTCTCTGCTCCCAAATGCTCCGTATGTCTTTCACCGAGGTAGGCAGGAGCGGCACGAGTATCTGGCCGTACTTCAGGAGCCACTGCGCGACTTGGGACGCGGCCACCGCATCCACAAACCACCCGGTGGTAATGTATTTTCCCGCCATCACCAAAGCAATGCCCGTAACTATTACTCCTTCCGCAAATCCCAGAATACCGCCGCCGATATGATTGAAGCTTTTCAGCACAGGAATCTTCGCGATCACGTTGAACATTTTATTGATAATCCAGAATACGAACCCCACCAGTCGCGAGACCACGAGAAATATAAGAATGAACGCGACTACTTTTGCCACACCGGCATTGCCCATCGAAAGCCCCAAGAGCTTCACCGCAAAGGTTTCGAAATAATGTCCTGCAACGAGTACGCCCGCAATCGTGCCAACCAAAGCGCCAAGCGCATGGATCAGGCCGCACCAAAAGCCCGTAGAAGTAAAGAAGAAGATGATAAGAACGAGAATGAGGTCAAGGAGAGTCATAAAGGTGAAATTCAAAATTTAAAAGTCAAATATCAAAATTTAGGTATTCCGTCCCGCGGGGCGGGACTCCATAATTTTGATTTTTGGATTTTGCATTTTGACTTAAATCGCTTTTCTTGGAAATAACGGCGCTTCTGGTGGAATAATCTTCGGTGCGTTAACCACCTTTAGTATACTCTCTGCCGTCTGTGGAAGAAAAGGGGTAAGCGCATGCCCAATCTCCTGCAAATCTGCGACGAGCCCTCCCAATAGTTTCCGAAGGTGTTCCTTTTCCCCCGCATCTTTTGCCAAGACCCATGGTTTTTCGTCATCAACGCGCTTATCGCACTCTGCGATTTTTGCCCAGATCGCCGCGAGCGCCTGGTCAAGTTGGTAAGATTGCACCGCCGCATTCACCCGCGCCTGCAATGTTCCTCCGCCCCCATACTTAACTTTTAGGCCCCGCCTGCCAAAGCCTGCCGTCAATGAACGGCAATATTTTTCTTGTTCATATTTACCTTCACGTGCGAACTGTTTCCGCGGAAAGGCATATGGCGGGCAGGCATGGCTAAATTTATACGTAACCTTGCCGTCGAGGTACTTCTCCACCATCGCGGTGACGCGCTGAACCTGATTCCCCAAGCCGTTCGCGAGATCCGCGTTGTAGCGCGCAAGAAACTTCTCATGCGTGAAATCTCCGTCATCCAACGTGGGTATTTCCCGCAGGAGGTAATACCGCAATGCATCCGCGCCAAACTCTTCAATATAATCAAACGGGCTGATGGTGTTGCCGAGCGACTTCGAGATTTTCTGCCCCGCCGACGTAATAAAACCGTGTATCAATATTTGTTTCGAGAGCGGGAGTCCTGCAGAAAGGAGCATCGCCTGCCACATGGACGCCTGCTGGCGTAAATTATCCTTGCCTGCTGTCTGCACGCCTGGCCAAAATGAATTAAACTTTTTAAAATCGTCCGGCCAGCCTATAGCTGAAACGTAATTTACCAGTGCGTCAAACCACACATACATCACCTGTGCATCATCGCCCGGCACGGGCACGCCCCACGGCATTTTTGATTTGAGCCGAGATATGCTGAAATCTTGGAGCCCCCTCTCGGTAAACTTTACCATCTCATGCATCCTATTCTTCGGCACCACAAACTCGGGATTCTTCGCATAAAATTCCAGCAGTTCATCCCGATAACGCGAATATCTGAAAAAGTAATTCTCTTCATCAACTTGTTCAATCTCAAGATGAGGATGTAAGAGGCAGCGGCCATCCTCAAGCTCCGACTCCATCTTCTCAAGCTCGCATCCGACGCAGTACTTGATCTGGTAGTTTTTTTTATAAATATCACCCCTCTCCGCACACCGCCGCCAAAATTCTTCCGCGGCCTGTACATGATGCGAATCGGTCGTCCGGATAAAATTGTTATAACTTAAATGAAGCGCGCTCTTAAGCTCGTCGTATTTGGCTGCATGGGCGTCCGCATACGATTTGGGATTAAGTCCCGCTGCCAGCGCGCCGCGGTAAATTTTTAAGCCATGCTCGTCCGTGCCAGTGTTAAAAAACACCTCATCTCCTCGCATCGCGTGCCATCGCGCAATCACATCCGCCTGCACTATTTCCAAGGCAAATCCAACGTGCGGGTCTGCATTCACGTAGGGAAGCGTGGTGGTGATATAAAAACGCTTCATGAATAATTAATAATTTCTATAAGTTTTTTCTGACCGCCGTTCAATCGCCAAAATAAAAAAATCACCATGGTGACGCCGCACGATAATCCTGATATCCCCTTTCCGTATGCGATACACTTCCTCATTGCCCTTAAATTTTTTCACATCAAGGCCAGAAAATCTTCCCTCCTTCAGCCGTAAAAGTATGGTGCGCACCCATCCGCGTTCCTTGTCGCTCAATCTCGCGAGCGCTTTCTCTATTGTGTCCATATCATTTATGTCAGTCGAGCAAGCAACTCCTCAATCTTGACGCCACCCTTCTTGATTTTGGTAAAATCAGCGACTTCTTCCCACTGCGTATCATCATCAAGGGGGGCGATACGAAAAAGCGGTCGCGATCGCTTTACCACGACAAAAGTATGACCACGCTGCACCCCCTCCACATAGCGGGAGATATTTTGGCGTAATTCCTTGAGGCCAATGATATTTTCCATATTCTTTTAAAAATATTAACTAAAAGGAGTATAACTCAAGTTAAACCTTACGTCAACTTAGGGGTATCTTTGTCTTCCCCGTATTTACAATGAGCATTTTTTTATTGCGCGGCAATATGCCTTTCATCTGTAGCATTACGGCAAGCCCTGCAATGCCGGACGGTTCGCAATTGATCCCCTGTGAGCGCGCAAGCTCTATTGCTTTATCCAAATAACTTTCCTTGGTCAACAATACATCAGAATCCGGACCGCAGAAACCCGCATAGCGATAAAGCTTGACCCATTGCTCGCTATAGTGCACGAATGGCAAATGCGGCGAATAAAGCTTATCAGCTTTCGTTTTTGGATTATTAGAGGTTGCCCCGATAAAATTACATTGCCGCAAGGCTTCCACTTTTCCTCTAAACCTTGGATCGTGATGTTTCGTGGTAACTTCGCGCTTATTGATATTCAGGATATTTTCATACAAGTTGCCGGTCCCAAAGGGAATGAAACAATAATCAGGAGAATTATTGAGTATTTCATAGCTCATCCAATCATAAAACCGCGTGGTGGGATCGAGTGCATCGCTCGAAGTGATATCAAAACCATTAGGATTATGCGTCAAGGTTAAAATTTCGCTCCACGCAAGCGGTCTTTTTCCTAAATCTGTTTCATAGAGCTCGCAATAGATTTTTTTGAGCGCATTATGTACCTCCGGATCAAGATTACTGTCCACGAGCACCTTCAGATTCGGCAGATGGTATCTCCTCAACATTATTTGAATAGCCAATGCCGCGGAACCGGAGGAAATGATTGACATTTGGGGTAATGAGCCCCTTAATTGCCCCCGTCTCTTCGCGAGTAAAAAATCGCGATATGTCACCACAATTTCCCATGCCATACGATCTTTATGCGTACCAGTCGGATTCACGCTTTCGTCTTTAAGCCACACGTTTGAAAACCCCGGCACTATTATCTTATAGGTCGGCGTAGCGGGAAACTTTGGATTTCCTGGAGGAAATTCAGGCGCCTGCGGGTTATTTTCCGAAGGCACTACAATGGATCGCAATATTTTTCCTTCATTCTTAGATAATGGCATAGAGCTTATTTCCTTCCCTCTATGATAATAACATACTCACCCTTCACAGGGTCTTTGCGCACTTGCGTAAGAACCTCGTCAATCGTCCCGCGGTAAATAGATTCATATATTTTCGTGAGCTCCCGACATACGACGATTCTTCGCTCGTGCATGGGCGTATGGCTATACGCATCCTGTACGGGCTGAAAATTTTCAGCCCCTACCGACGAACGGCCGTTCGCTCCTATAACATTTAATTCTTCCAGCGTCTTCACGATTCTATGCGGCGTTTCATAGAGTATCACAGATATTTCACTCTCTGCAACCTGTTTAAAAAAATTGCTTCTCCCTTTCTTGGGCACATAACCCAAGAAGAAGAACTTGCTCATGTGAAACCCGCACACGCTTGCCGCCGCCGTAACCGCCGAAGGCCCCGGGATGGGCACTATTTGCAAGTCTTTCAGTTTTTCAGTTTCCTGTTTATCAGTACTTGAACTGACAAACTGCTTAACTGCTAACTGATGAACTAATTCATTTCCGGGGTCCGCAATCCCCGGCGTGCCGGCATCGGTCACCAATGCCACGTCCCCCGCCCTTAATGACTCAATGACCTCTCTCACCTTTTGACTCGATGAATGCTGATGATAACTCTTCAAGGGGGTGGAAATCCTGTGCCGCTCAAAGAGCCTCCTGGTCAAACGCGTATCTTCGCAATACACAACAGAAACGCGCTTTAAGGTTTCTAAAGCGCGGAGGGTGATGTCATTCAAATTCCCGATGGGAGTCGCGACGATGTACAATGTTGACATACCAAACTCAAATCTCAAAACTCAAATCCATATCTTATGGTTCGACTCGGCTCACCATGACAGAAGTACTCTGTCATCCTGAGCTTGTCGAAGGATGACATTTGAATTTTGAGTTACACAGTCGTTTTATGATCAAAATGCTCATGGATCAGCACCTCGATGGCAGAAGCGATTGGCACCGCAAGAAGCGCGCCTATCACGCCGGAGAGCCTCGCGCCAATGAGCACCGCCAAAATCACAATGATGGGATTCAAACCCGTGGTCTTCTGCATAATCTTCGGCACAAGCAGGTGGTTCTCGGCTTGCTGGATGAGGACATAGAGTAATACGGTCCAGAGGCCCATGGTCGGCGAGATGGTAAACGCGATAAAGATGGCGGGAATGGAGCCGATCACTGGTCCCGCGTAAGGGATGATCTCCGTGATGCCGGCGACGAGCGCGAGCACCAGCGCATACGGTACGCCGATAATCGTGAGGCCGATGAAAGTCAACACACCGATCACTAGCATAAGAATAAGCTGTCCCCGGAGCCATAACCCAATCTTATTCTGAATCTTGACAGTAAGCGCGGTTACATCCTTATGGATATTCTCTGGTGTGATGACTTGCAAAAACCGCATAATGCCGTCCTCATCCACCACCATATAGAAAGTTAATACGAGAATGATGAAGAAGGAAACCAC
>MGER01000034.1:0-258 GCA_001791465.1 Candidatus Uhrbacteria bacterium RIFCSPLOWO2_02_FULL_49_11
CGCTCATGCACAAGCAATTCATCTGCCCGCATTGGTTCTGCCATAAGCTCCTTCACTACAGATTCCATATGCGTACCCCGCGAGCCCTTCACCAACAACACATCTCCCTCATGGAGCCTGTTTTGGATAAATCGCCCCGCTTCCTCTGGAGCGGCAAAACTGTATATCATATCACCGCTTAACCCCACTTTCATCGCCGCACGCGCAATATCGCGCGCCCGTTCTCCCACAGTCACGAGCATAGTGGCATTCGCTTTC
>MGER01000034.1:312-9545 GCA_001791465.1 Candidatus Uhrbacteria bacterium RIFCSPLOWO2_02_FULL_49_11
TCAAGCATATCACCCATTACTACCCAGGTGCGATGTCCAAAAGGCGCCAAATCCCGCAGGAGCGACAACGCCTCCACCGCAGCCACGGGTGAGGAATTATAGGTATCATCAATAATAAGCGTGCCGCGCACGCCACGGAGGAGCGAGAGCCGTCCAGGCAGCCCCTTCAATGCGCTCAACCGCTCTGCGATCGTATGAAGATTGATGCCAAGGTTGATGCCAACGGCCGCGGCGGCGAGCGCTGCGTACACAGGCGGGTTGCCGATAAGCCCCGGGAGGCGGACAGGTACTGTACTGCCTCGAAATACCAGCTTGAACGTCACGCCGCCCAAATAGTCGCTCTTTTTATTTTGGATCCACGGTTCAAGCGAAATCTTCACCTCGACCGCTTGTACCGACGCGGATGCCTCATAGCCATAGGTGAACACCTGCGCTTGTGTCCTGTGCCGCAAGGGGTAGACAAGCGCATCATCATGATTGAGTATCGCCGTTCCCCTTTTTCGTAAATGTGAAACGAGGATGGATTTTTCCTTCAGCACTTCTTCCACCGTACTAAAGTATTCCAAATGCGTGGGCCCCACTGCGGTTACCACGCCGATATCGCAAGGCGCAATTTTCGTGAGCGTCCGAATATCACCGGGATGGTCAGCACCCATCTCTAACACGAGCAAGGTGGGATAACTGCGATCTTTAAAAAGTAACAGTTCAACCGCGTTCAGGAGCACCTCTACCCAATTAAAAAAAGATTTCGGCTGTCCTGGAAACCCAATGATGGCAAGCGGGATGCCTATTTCCGTATTATAATTCCTCTCATTCTTGCGCACCGCAAAACTCCCCTCAAGCACCGAGGCAATCGCCTCCTTCGCTGAAGTTTTGCCTACGCTTCCCGTAATGCCTATCACCCTTGGCTGATACTTATGGATTATTTTACGGGCGAACCAGCCTAGTATTTGTTGTATCATCCTACGTTTGAATGACATATCAATTCAAATCCTAAATTCTCTCGCTACACGAGATCTGATATAGCTAGATAAATACTAATTAATTGTACTCTTTTCTAGATAAAAACTCTACTTCTTCTGAATAATCTCTCTGGTGGGCTTAATGCGGTAATACTGGAATAAAAAATCTGCCATTTCGCCGAATACCGGCGCCGCGGTGCTCTCCGCAAACTTTACGCTGGAAGGTTCGTCTATCTTCACCAGCATCACGAATCGCGGCGCATCCACCGGGCCGAAACCGATAAACGATCCTATCGTCTTGTACGGATCATATCCCTTGCCGTCTTTCCGCGCGACCTGCGCTGTGCCGGTTTTCCCTGCTACCCAATAGCCTTGCACGCCCGCGCGCTTGCCATGCCCCTCCTCGACCACGTTCACCAGCATTGCGCGCAGCACAATCGCAGTGCGCTGGGAAATCACCCGCCCGATTTCTTGCGGTGATGTTTTTACTTTTTCCCCGTCCGCATGTATGACTTCTTCAACAATGTATGGCTTCATAAGAATGCCGCCATTTGCTATGGCGCCAAATGCCGCAGTCATCTGCAGGGGAGTCGCAGTAATGCCCTGCCCGAACGAAGCGGTGGCCGCATAAATCTCTCCGCGTTTAGCAAGCGATGATATGTCACCCGAATTTTCCGCAGGCAGCTCGATGCCGGTCTTGCGCCCAAATCCAAACGCCTCCACCGTGGTACGGAATACTTCTTTCCCAGCCGCGCGTTGCGCATACACCGCACCTGTATTGATAGAATTCGCAAGCACTTGTGTCATGCTCTGTTCGCCGTATACCTTATTATCTGCATTATTAATCGTTTCTTTATCCAAGGTCACGCTCCCGATATCCACAAACGTCGTCTCGGGAGTCACTGCCTCATGCTCCAGCGCCGCAGCCATGGTAATCGCTTTGAATATGGATCCTGGCTCCCAAGAACCTGAAATGACTTGATTAAGGTATACGCTCAAATCCTTCACAGACCCGTAACCATTCGGATCAAAACGTGGCGTCACGCAAAGCGCGCGTACCGCGCCTGTCATAGGATTAAGAATCAAGAGAGAACCGCCCTTCGCTCCATGGATCCTCACGGCATTATCCAGCCGCTCGCAGGCGCGATATTGAATCGCGTGATCGATAGTGAGGACTATATCGCTCCCCGGCACTGCGGCGTAGGAATTCTCACGTCCTATGGGTATGACATTTCCATTTGCATCCTGCTCCACGTCGAATAAACCTCTTGTGCCCTTCAGGGTATCATCATAGATCTGCTCAATGCCGTATTGTCCGCGGCGGTCGTCCCCCTCTCCCTGCATAAATCCGGTAATCGTCCCAAAGAGCAGCCCTTCAGGATAATCACGGGCATATTCAACCTGTGCGCCGACTCCCGTGATGTTGCGCTCTTGCAACAATGCCCACATCTCGTCACTTGCCCCATGTACCAACGGCTCAAACGGATCAAGCGGTTTATTAAGTTTTCTGGATAACTCATCAACCGATAAGCCCAAAAGGGGACTTAATATGCCGATGGCTTCCTCAGGATTTTCGATATCTTTAGGAACCGCGTAAATCAAATGGCGGTTTACGTTTCGGGCGATGGGAAACAATTCATCATCTGCGCCTTCTTGAGTGCGCTCATGGACAAAAATGAGCCCCCGCGGCGCCTCCACGGTCCTGCGCACAGAATATTGCTCATCTGCTTTCAGGGAATAAGCCTTGCCTTTAAGCACTTGAAGCTCAAATAGCCTGCCTATCAATATCAAGCCAAAAAGAAAAAAAACGGTTTTCAATAATAGTAACCGTTTATCCTCTATCTTGCGGGAGCGAACTGAAATATGACGAGCCATACCTTATGCTATTCTCCTCACGGTTTTTGCACGCCCTCCCCTACTGCCACGCCCGTATCAGGAGTCAAATAGCGCGGATCATCGATACTCGTGAGATCCATGGACCGCGCGGCAGTTTCGATTACGCTGATAGATGAGAGCTCTTGGATGTCCCTCTCCAGAGTCCGCACTTCATCAGTGAGTGCGGTATAATCCCTCTCCAGGGTATGCATGGTGTACCCTGTGGTTGATTGCGCGCTCACGGAAACTAGGTAGGCGATACTTATGGAGATGCATCCAAGCAAGAGCCCTACAGCAGAGGGCAAAGACACTATCCGCGTGCGACCGCGCGCACGCCGTTGGGTGGCGCGCGCGGGAGTGAAACGCTCTAACGTAACCGTTTGGGCATGGAGCATGGTAAGCCTCTCGACGCACTTTTTGTTATTTTTTATTACTCAATATTTTTATTGTATTAGATCTATCTTGCCCGCGGCTCTCTCAGCCGCTCTTAATTTTGCGCTCCGCGCGCGGGGATTCCTCATGACTTCTTCAAGTAAAGGAACACGGGGGCTTTTGGTGATGATGCGCACGAGTTTTTTCCGCGCGAGCGCATTGAACCCGTGCTTCACGATCCGGTCTTCCAAAGAATGGAACGATATGACCACAAATCTGCCTTGAGGCTCGAGGAGACCTGCCGCAACGGGCAGGGTCTCCTCGAGTGAACCGAGTTCTTGATTCACGGCAATCCTCAACGCTTGAAAAATTCTCGTTGCGGGATGAACCCGCGAGACACGACGAGCATGGGGAGGTACGGCGCTCACAATGAGCGAAGCGAGTGCCTGAGTCGTCTCGATGGGCTTGCGCTCCCGGGCGACTGCGAGAGTATGTGCAATCGCGTTCGCAAATCGATCTTCACCGTACTGCCTAAAGATGCGTGCAAGATCCGCTTCGGGGGCGGTATTGACCACCTCGCGCGCAGAGATTGTCGAAGCATCTCCTCTCCCACGAAGGCGCATATCGAGCGGCCCTTCCGTGAGAAAGGAGAAACCACGACGGGGATTGTCCAACTGGTCGCTTGAAAGCCCGAGGTCAAGGAGAGCGGCAAAGACAGGATAGGGGAAATAGTTCTGGCGTAATGCGGCGAGCTCGCGAAAATTACCCTGCGCAAGGATTACCCTGTTCCCGAACCGGCTGAGCCGTTCCTTGGCGCGCGCGATGGCCTCATCATCCAGATCAATGCCTAATAATTTTCCTCCCGGGCTTATTTTTTCAAGGATCGCCTCCGCATGGCCACCGCCTCCCAATGTCCCGTCAATCACGTTCATCCTCGGCTTCAGATTTAAATATTCAATCGCCTCTGCCAGCATGACAGGGATATGGTTGGACATAACGACTCTCAAATCCCCAGTCCTCCCAGCTTTTCCGCCAAATCCCCCACATTTTTCTCTGCTTTATCTTTGTAATCGCCCCAATGTCCTTCATCCCATACTTCCAAACGATTAAAAACGCCGGTAATTACCACTGTCTTCCCAATCCCGGCATATGTTTTCAGATAATCAGGGAGCAATATTCGGCCTAACTGGTCAAATTCAACCTCCATGGCCCCTGACAGCATCAAACGGACAAAACTTCTCGCATCTGCTTGGCTAAAAGGGAGACTTCCCAGTTTTTGGGCTAATTTCTCCCACTCTTCCACCGAAAAAACAAATAAACACTGATCAAGTCCTCTGGTAATCACCGCAGTTTTCCCTAAATCAGCTCTGAATTTTGCAGGAACCGCAAGCCGCTTTTTATTATCTACAGAATGCTTATATTCCCCAACAAACATAAATAATCAATAAGGAGAGAAAAAGTTATTAACACATTTATCCACTTTCTTCCACTCAACTACTATTCTACTCCACTTTTTATTCACAGTAAACCCCGTTACCAAAGGCTAATCCCGTTTGAACTTATTTAACGGAATTGGTAACGGGGTAAAGACGACTAATTGTAACTATTCGGTCTTCCCCAAAAGCGAGGGAATGTCGATTTTTTTGAGCTAGGCCTGCCTGCGCAGGCAGGCGTCACCGGCTGCTTGATCGTCTGCCCGAAAAAATCGTGCATTCCCGAGCGTAGGGACGGAAGGAATGTAATTATCTGGGAAAAGATGAATAGATACGACTAACTACAATAGAAATCGCCAAAAATACAAAAAACAGCGAGAACGCCGTTTTTTCCATATTTTTACCTTATAACCAATTCTATAGCCTCGCCTTATCTTGATGATCACGCGACGGTAATGTTAGGCTCACGCGAATAGTGAGGCAAAAGCACATGAAAACGTTTTGCACGCAGACAACGCAACATCGCGTTACGAATAGAAACCTCAGCACAGTCCGTCAAGGAACACACGGGAATCTGCAAACTCCACGCGATCGCATTTGCGATCGCATACATCCCTCGGACCGCGGAGAAGGACTCCCCTCCCTGTGCCACGCATACGCCCGCGAAATCTTGGAATCGGTATTTCTTCGCATGAAGGGCTTTAGCAATTCTTGCCAACACCAGTTCAATTGATTTTCTTTTTCTTTTGACAATGGAAAAGATCACCTTCTTGCCGTCCTGACGCACTACTATAAATCGCAACGACCCTGCCACAGTGCCAGGGTCGAGAATAAGGAACATCTTAATATTTTTGGATTTTGGATTTTGGATTTTGGATTTCATATCTATAACCAGCCCTTTTTTCTAAAATAACGAATCATAATCAGCGCCACCGCTACCATTAATCCCAATGCCCAGGGATAACCCCAAGGGTGGGAAAGTTCGGGCATGAAACGGAAATTCATGCCGTAAATGCCCGCAATCAGGGAAAGCGGCAGGAGTATGGTGGTAATGATCGTGAGCACCTTCATGATCTCGTTCATGCGGTTGGAAAGCGAGGAGAGGTACGCATCTAGGGCGCCGGAGAGGAGGTCCCTAAACGATTCCGCGAGATCATAAATGCGGTAAATGTGATCATAAAGGTCCCGATAGTACACGAGTGAGGTTTTAGCCACCATAGGGAACTCCGCGCGCGTAAAACGGTTGAGGATCTCACGCTGGGGCCCTATTACTTTTTTCAGGTGCAGCACTTCCCTTTTGAGCGAAAAAATGCCGTTCACCGTGTTCCGCGAAGGATTAACTACAATAGAGTCCTCAAGCTCGTCTATGCGGGTTTCAATTTTATCCAGCACGGGAAAATAATTGTCTATAATGTCGTCAAGAACGAGATAAAGGAGAAAATCAGGACCGCGCGAAAAAAGCTCCGGCCGCTTCTCAAGCTGTGCCCGCACTTCTTCGATATGGGGAAGACGGCTTTTGTGGAACGTCACGAGAAAATTGTTCCCTAAGAAAAACTCCACTTCCTTCGTGGTGAAACGCTTCTCTGACGTGCGGGGTTCATGGAAGATGATAAAAAGGTAATCGCCGTAATCATCTGCTTTCGGGTGATTAACCTCTTCCCAGCAATCCTCAATCGCTAAGGGATGAAAATGAAAAAAAGAGAATAAAAGTTCTCCCTCTTTTTTCGTCGGCTCATTCATGTCCAGCCAGAATATTGCGCTCCCCGAGAGGGGTAAATCTTTCTCATCGGTGACTGGCCTTACTTTCAATACCTTGTTTTCAATGGTCGTAAGCGTGAGCATAGACATTAAGATGGGTGGCAGATAAACTGCCACGCTACCATGATTTGATTTTTATGTAGCGTCGCAGCCTGCCTGCGCAGGCAGGCTTGTCTGCGACAAAAGGCTGATAAAATTTACTCTAACCGATCCACGAGCACCATCCGTTCTCCCTCAAGCACGCGGTAAAGGAACTTGTCCGTCATGGCGCGGCGCATCTTAAATTCATGGGTGGACATGAGGGTATAGCGCACCTCTTCCCCGAAGCTCTTTTTAAGCTGCCGGATCAAGGCGATAAGCTTTTTCCGGTGCACCGTGCCCACGATAAGGAGATCGGTGGGCGCATCGGCATCGCCCACAAAAAAACCGGTGAGCATGATAAGCCTCACGTTCCCCAATTTCCCTATCGCTTCAGTAAGCGACCGACCTGCCAATAATTGGGATTTGAAAATAAGGCTTTTGAGCTCATGAAAAAGGACGAATTCAGGGTTTGCCTGATAGTATTTGCGCGAATCAGCCGCCAACTTCTTTTTTTGCTTCCTCTTGTTTTTGGAGCGCGCGTGCGCCGATTCGTGTGCGTTTTTCACCTCCTCCGGCCCCCGTTGTATCACCACACCTAACCGTATGAGGTTTGCAATCTCCCTGCGCACGGAATTGATGCGCTCGCCGATTGCCCGGGTAAGCTCGCGCACAAAGAAGAGTTGGGTAGGCTGGGCGAGGAATATTTTCAGCAGTTTTATTCTCGTTCTTGAGCCAAAGAGTTGTTCTAGCATGGAGTTAATGGTAATTATGAATTATCCATAAGCATTATACCTTCCTTTGCCCCCAGAGACGAGCTGTGGATATCTCTTGCCCACAATCGAGTAAATTGTCATAATTAAGGGTAACCGCCAACCTATGCACAAACCATGATCATAACTGACTCGTTCACCCTCACGCTAGGTGAGCCAAAATCCTACGCGAGTACCTCCGTGCCGAATCCTGGCACGATAAGCCGCCATCCCTGGTCGCTTCTTATTTTTGTGGAAATTGACTCTATTGAGCGAAAAAGCGAGGCAATTCTTGCAGGAATCATCAGCGATATCCACGCGCGGTATGAAACAAGCCAGGCAGAGAACGGGGAAGCCGCGCTTATGGAAGTATGCCGGCGTTTCAACGAAGACGCCCTCTCCCTCACGAGAAAGACCCATGCGTGGTTTAAAAAGCTCCATATCGCGCTTGCGGTCATAGACGGCGCCACCCTCTCGCTGGCGACCTTTGGCACGGTACGGGCCTTCCTCCATCACCGTACGCGCATCACGGACATCCTTAAATCAGCCCAGCAAGACCAAGAGCCTCCTCCCACCACCTTCAAGATATTCCCCTCCCTTGTCCAGGGCATAATGGAGCCGGGCGATAAATTATTCATTTGCTGCCGCCATCTTTTCGACTATCTCACGGTTGATAAAATCCACACGTTTCTGAACGAGGAGCATCCGCAGGAACTCATCCCGCACCTCAAAAGGCTCCTGAAGGGACTGCCGGGGAGCGTAGCCGTGGCAGCGGTCGCTGCGGAATCCGTACCATCCGCCGCTCCTTATCTTTCCGAATCAAGAGAGCCTGACTCGAATCAGTCAATGTCTGAACTCAACACGCTTGCCTCGCGCACCTCTGACTTGCTCACCGGCTCCCGATTTCAGCAGCTGCGCCACATTATCTCATCGTTCTCTCAGCGCCAAAACACAAATCAACCACCACTACAGCCAAAAAAAATAGTGGAAAATCTTAAAAAAATATTCATCACTAGTAGTGCAAGCATTTGGCTGCAGCGCGCATTTGCCTCCCTTGCGCACGCCTCTTCCTTGAGGATTAATGCATTTATCCGTCTCATTTTCCCCAAACTGCACGCTAAGGAAACCGCGCCATTTGTTGATCCGCCCGCCGCCGCACAGGCGCCTCTCCCTTCCTGGCGCAGGATGCTGCGGAACGCCCACGCACGGTTCCGCAAACTTCCCCGCTCAAGCCAATACCTTTTCATAAGCTCGCTCCTCTTAGGAATCCTCTTCATTGAAAGCGTCGTCTCGATTACCAACCAGAAAATACGCACGCGGGAAAATGCGGACTATGAGACGAAAATTTCCTTTATTGAACAAAAGGAAAGCGAGACCGAAGCAACCCTGATTTACGGCGATGAGGAAAAAGCGCGCATGAGCCTTAAAGCTGCGCTTGATACACTCGCAAGCCTGCCTCAAAAAACCTCCGACCAAAAACAGCGGTACCAGACGCTTTCCACCCGCCTCGACGCGAGCCGCCTGAAAGTATTCCACATCCGCATGGTTGATACGCCAGAAGTCCTCATCGATCTTTCACAGTATGCAAATGCGCAGGAACAGGTCATTCCCGGCGGACTCATCGGACCAGTGGGTAATACCCTTTATTCCTTCAATACTGAAACAGTTACTGTGTATCTCATACAGCCTTCCAAGCAGAGCGTCACGGTCGCCTCCCCTTCCACTGACGCCCCCGCCCGGCTTACCCGCGGCACGGTGATGCCGAGCTCCTCGCTGCTTTATTTTATCTCATCTCTAGGATTCGGCAGATACGATGCTTCTGCGAGCAAGCTCACCTATGTGAAACAAAATGAGGATATGGCCAACATGGTTGACATCGCTGCATACGGTCAGCGTATTTATACCCTCAACCGCGCGACTGGATCTTTGCTAAAATTTGATCTCACTGCAAACGGTATTAATCCCGGAGAAGAGTGGCTCAAACAAGGTATCACCCTGCCAGG
>MGER01000034.1:9690-11527 GCA_001791465.1 Candidatus Uhrbacteria bacterium RIFCSPLOWO2_02_FULL_49_11
GCGCAATACCTCTATATCCTCGATCCTACGGAACGGCGCGTGGTGATCCTCAAAAAAGATGGGGGTCTAAAAGAACAAATCACTTCCCCCCTCTTTGACCGGCTGGTGGATCTCGCACCTGACGCGCGGCAGAAGCACCTCTATCTTTTAAACGGAAACATTATCTACACCGTACCACTGCCGTAATTTTTCTCGGGAACATAAACCGCCCCTTGAGGGGCGGTTTTTTGACTAATTCTTATTTGAATTACATGGGAATTATTTCAAATTCACCTTTGCGCCTGCTTCCTCGAGCTTCTTCTTCATTTCTTCCGCCTCTTGCTTGGTGGCTCCTTCCTTGAGCACCTTAGGCGCGCTGTCCACAAGGTCCTTCGCATCTTTCAGGCCCTTGCCAGTCACTTCCCTCACTGCCTTGATGACCGCAATCTTATTCGGTCCTGCTTCCGCAAGTTCCACGTTGAAAGAAGATTTCTCCTCTACAACATCTCCTGCGCTTACAACACCGGCTGCGGGAGCAGCCATTGCGACCGGCGCGGCAGCTGATACGCCGAATTTTGCCTCTAAGACCTTTACGAGCTCTGCAAGATCAAGAACAGAGAGTTTTTCGATGGAGTCGACGAGCGCCTTAAACCTGTCTGGCACTTCTACCGGGGTTTGTTCATTGCTCATAGAATAAATCATTAATAATGAATACACTTAATCTACAACGTGATGGGTGAATTATTGCTTAGTTTTTTGGTACGCGCCTAAAACCTGCACGATCCCCCGCATGTTCCCTTGCAAGACATTCATTATCTCGGAAAGCGGCGCACGCACAGATCCCACCACGCGGGCGATAAGCTCTTCACGGCTGGGAAGGGTGGCAAGGGCAATCACCTGATCGCGGGACAGGGCACACATACTCCCGTGCTCGTTTAAAAATCCTTCATGGAGCAAAAACGTATGGTGAGTTTTTGCGAACTTCGCAATTGCTTTTATGGGATTCACCGCATCCCCTTTTGCCACCACCAACACAATAGTCCCTCGTAAATTTTCGAGAAAATCCGCCGACCACTTAAGCTCTTTGAACGCGAGCTGCAACAGATTTTTCTTTACCACATGATAGACCGCGCCAAGCGCTTTAAGCTCCTGACGTACCCTGCGCTCATCTTTAACCTTGATCTGCGTAAGCGATGACACGACTGCGGACTGCATGCCTTTAAGAAGATCTACCAACAGTACCACTTCATCTTTTTTTTGCTGTTTGCTCTTGGGCATAGAGAATTCCTTCCTAACAATAAATTACATATTCTCTTCTACTTTGGCTGTTTCTTCAAAAAAAATCGACCTTTATATTAAGAAGGCCGTCAACAAATATTCCACATAAATATGTGTGAGTATGGCCTCGGGAAGGCTTATGCGGCAAGAAGAGCGAAATATGCTCTAAAAACCATTGCTTCCTATCTCTGGCGCTTCTTATTAATACCACCATAGCAAAAAAAGATGAATTTCGTCAAGTGCAAAATCACTCTACCTCAACTTTACAACTTTTAGTTCATATCCTATGCTGGTACCATACTGTTATCCAATTTTACATACTTTAATGGAAAATTTTTTATTACGCAAAGGAATAAAACCTATGCGGTGGAAATATATCACTCTTGCGTTCTTCCTCTTCTTCCCGTTCACACTGCAAGCACAAACAACAAACGTGCCTATAAACGTTTATTTCTTCTGGGCAGAAGGATGCCCGCACTGTGCGAACGAAAAACCATTTTTAGAAACCCTCGCACAAGAATTTAAACAGATAAATATCATCAGCTACGAAATGAGCGAGAATAAAAACAACGCCGAGCTC
>MGER01000035.1:0-3161 GCA_001791465.1 Candidatus Uhrbacteria bacterium RIFCSPLOWO2_02_FULL_49_11
TACGCAAATTCTTGAAAAAGAAACTCCGCGAGGCGAGCGTTGCGAAAGTGGAGATCGACCGGAATCCGAATATGCTGACGATCACGCTTCATACGGGCAAACCCGGTGTCATCATCGGCCGCGGCGGGAGCGGCGCAGAAGAGCTCCGTAGGGCGCTTGAAAAGAAATTTTTGCGCACCAAGGGCACCAAGCTCAATCTTTCCATAAAAGAGGTGGAACATCCTTCTGGCTCGGCGCAGATTGTCGCCCAGAATATTGCGCTCGAGATTGAACGGCGACTGCCATTCCGCCGCACGATGCGCAGGGCGTTGGAACAAATCATGAAGACCAGCGGCGTCGCAGGGGCGAAAGTGGAGCTCTCCGGCAGATTGGACGGCGCTGAGATCGCACGGAATGAAACCTTGTCACGGGGCAAAATCCCCATGCATACCTTGCGCACTAATATTGAATTCGGCAGGACGGTCGCGATAACCACATATGGGACGGTAGGAGTTAAGGTATGGGTAAACCATGGGGAAGTCTTTTCCAGCCTTAATGATACAAAAGCAAGTAGCAACAGATAAAGAATACTATCATCTCGTGTTATAACTATGAAATCCCAAATCCCAAGCACCAAATCCCAAATAAATTCCAATGAACTAATTTACAAAGGTTTTGAAGTTCGTCATTTTGGATTTGATTGGAAATTGGAAATTGGAAATTGGTAATTCCACAAAGTGGCATATGTTGTTTCCGAAGAAAGTAAAACACAGAAAGTGGCATCGGCATGCAGGAAGCGTGCGTGCGAATGCGACAAGGACCCATCGCGTCAATTTCGGCGAATGGGGCTTGAAGGCGATGACGCATGGGTATGCAACATCCCGGCAGATCGAATCAGCCCGGAGGACGATTTCAAGGTACCTGCACAAAGGCGGGAAGATGTGGATACGTGTTTTTCCCGACAAACCCATAACCATAAAAGGGTCAGAAGTGCCCATGGGAAGCGGGAAAGGTACGGTTGACCATTATGTTGCAAACGTGAGGCCTGGCATGATTTTGTTTGAAATAGACGGCGTGGGTGAGGATGTGTCGAGCGAGGCCTTAAGGAGCGCGGGATATAAATTATCAATGAAGACGAAGATTGTGAAAAGATTAGACACCTAGCATATGAAAATGAAGGAATTGAAGGAAAAAACTGAGGAAGAATTAAAAAAGGCCCTTTCTGAACTGCAAGGAAAATTGACTGATTTCAAGTTCCGTACCGCCGCGGGACAGCAGAAGGATACCCGTGAAGCGCGTCAGTTAAGACGCACCATCGCAAGGATTCTTACCTTTACACGCTCTCGTGCAGCACACGAGCACAAGTAATGCATACTTCCATGGATACTCCACAAAGACAATTTAAAGGCATAGTAGTGAAAGATAAGATGGAAAAAACCATTGTGGTTCGCGTTGATCGGGTGACGGTGCATCCCAAATATGGGAAACGCATACGTTCAAGCAATACCTTTAAGGTGCATGATGAAAAGAACGCGTACCATGTGGGCGATAAGGTGACCTTTGTCGAATGCCGTCCGTTATCCAAGGAGAAGAGATGGAGGGTGGTATGAAAATTCCAAATCCCAAGCACCAAATCCCAAACAATTTCGAAATTCAAATTTCAAATTTTGGTTATTTGGGTTTTGAATTTGTTTGGAAATTGGGATTTGTAATTTGGGATTTACACTAATGTTATGGTTCAACACAGAACAATGCTCAACGTCGCGGATAACACTGGCGCGAGAAGGCTCCAGGTGATTCACGTGAAGGGCGGTTATAAGAAACGTATTGCGTCTATTGGCGATATCGTGAAAGTGTCCGTGAAGCTCGCGGAGCCGCATACCGGAGTCAAGAAAGGGGAGGTATACGACGCCGTCATCGTGCGTACCCGCAAGGAGATCGGACGGAAGGACGGCACGTATGTGAGGTTTGACGACAATGCGGGGGTGATAGTCGATGCCAAGACAAAGGAGCCTAAGGGAACGCGTATTTTCGGACCTGTGGCAAGAGAATTGCGCACCAAGGGTTTTACTAAAATTATTTCATTAGCGCCGGAAGTCGTGTAATAGAATTTGAATATTTATGAAGGTTCGAAAAAATGACAATGTGAAAGTCATGAGTGGGAAGGATAGAGGCAAGACAGGGAAGGTCCTGCAAGTATTTCCCGATGAGCGCCTTGTGGTGGTGGAGGGATTGAATACAAGGTCGAAGCATCTTCGCGCACGGGGGAGCAATAAGGGGCAGCGCATTCTTTATCCCGCGCCGCTTGCCGTTTCAAACGTCATGGTGGTGTGCCCCGCCTGCAGCGCTTCAAGCCGGCTCGGTATGGTCGTGGGCGATGATGGCGTGAAGAAACGCCAATGCAAGAGATGCAAAGCAACGTTTATATGATGTTTGTAATGCAAAAATCAAAGATCAAAAATCATGGTTCGACTCGGCTCACCATGACAATAAGCGGATGTCATCCTGAGCTTGTCGAAGGATTGAGATTTGCATTTTGGTTTAATTTGTTATGACTTTTCAAGAGCATTATCAGCAAAAAGTACTCCCCGAAATGATGAAACAGTTTGGGTATCTCAACCCCATGGCGGTGCCGCGCATTATGAAGGTAAGTTTGAATGTGGGCATTGGACGCGATAAGAGCGATGAGAAGCATGTCAATACTGTCGCAGACACGCTTACGAGGATCACCGGGCAGAAGCCGGTATGGACCAAGGCGAAGAAATCAATCGCGGCATTCAAAATACGGGAGGGGCAAACCGTGGGCGCCAAGGTTACCTTGAGAGGGAAACGCATGGAGGATTTTCTCTATAAGCTCATCTCAGTCGCTTTGCCGCGTATTCATGATTTTCGCGGCCTTCCCGCATCGGCAGTTGACCAATCCGGCAATCTTACGATAGGATTCCGTGAGCACCTCGCATTTCCCGAAATACGCCCTGATGAAGTGGAACGGATCCATGGGCTTGAAGTGAGCATCCATTGTACGGCGAGGACAAGAGATGAGGGATTTGCATTCTTTAAGTTGCTGGGGTTCCCATTCCAGCAGGAGAAATAAAGAGTATGCCCGCCTAAGTTTTGCGGGCAGGAACAATAATGAGATATGATAGGTCGAGTAATCGTTATTAAGAAATTAAGTGCACCAG
>MGER01000035.1:3185-8978 GCA_001791465.1 Candidatus Uhrbacteria bacterium RIFCSPLOWO2_02_FULL_49_11
CCGATGCTGGCGTTGCGGAAGGCACCGCGGTTATATGCGCGATTTTGAGCTTTGCCGCATATGTTTCAGGGAGCTTGCGAACGCCGGCCAAGTCCCCGGTATTAGAAAATCATCGTGGTAATATTATGAAATCCCAAATCCCAATGACCAATTTTCAAACAATGCCGAACGACCAAAGTCCCAAACGTGTTTTTGGTCTCGGAATTGGAATTTTAGATTTGTTTGTAATTTGTAATTTACATTAGGGTATGATGACCGATCCTATCGCAGACATGATTACACGCATACGGAATGCTCAGATGGCGAAGAAACCTGAGGTGCTGGTGCCTTATTCTGCCATTAAATTATCCATCGCCCAGATTCTTTTTAGCGAGAATTATGTGGCGAAGGTGGAGCGGATCCCGGGCAGTGCGTCGCGTCGCCGCGGCCATTTCATCTCTGACCAGATACGGATTATTCTCCATTATACCGAAGAAGGGAAAGCGTCTATTTTGAGTATCCAGAAGATTTCGAAACCCGGAAAACGCGTCTACTGCGGCCATAGCGAACTCCCGCGCGTACAGAACAATTATGGCGTTGCGATTCTCTCTACTCCCAAGGGTGTTATGACGAATAACCAAGCGCGCAGAGAAAGGCTGGGAGGAGAGGTGTTGTGTGAAGTATGGTAATAATAATGCAAAATGCAAATCTCAAAATGCAAAATTATGGAGTTCCGCCTCCGCCAGCTGGCGGAGCGGGACGGAATGCCGACACTTTGATTTTTGACTTTTGATTTTTAAATTTCACATTAAGGTATGTCAAGAATTGGAAAAAGACCCATAAATATCCCCTCCGAGGTGACTGCGAATATTAAGGAACAGACTATTACCGTGAAAGGGCCAAAGGGAGAGCTTTCATTAACACTCCACCCGCACGTGCGCGTAAAAAGCGAAGGGAGCACTCTTGTGGTGAACGTAAATGACCCGGAATTGAAAGATGATAAGGCACTCTGGGGATTGAGCGCGCGCCTTATCGAGAATATGATCATCGGAGTAACCAAAGGATTTGAGAAGCGGTTGGAAATCAACGGGGTAGGGTATCGCGCGGCAGTGGAGGGAGCCAATCTTGCGTTAAATCTCGGCTTTTCTCATCCCGTGTCTTTTCCCTTACCCAAGGGCATTGCGACGTCGGTAGAGAAAAATGTAATTACCGTGAAAGGGATAGAGAAACAGTTAGTGGGTGAGGTTGCAGCGCAAATCCGCGCCCTGCGGCCGCCTGAACCCTACAAAGGTAAAGGCATAAAGTACGAGGGAGAGGTTATCCGCAGAAAAGCGGGGAAACAGGTGAAAGCGGCAGGAGCCGGCACGGGTGGAAAATAATTAAAATATTGAATTTTGCACTATGGACATTATGAAGAGCAAAAAAGCGAATCAGCAGCGCCGCGCGCATCGGGTGCGTGCGCGCATCAGAGGCAGCGCAGTCAGGCCGCGCATGAGCGTGTTTCGCAGTAATACGCGCATTTCAGTACAGCTTATTGATGATGAAGCCCAAAAAACACTCTGTGCGTATCAAGAGATATTTGGAGGCAAGGTAAAAGCGAAGGATGCTCAAAAAGGGGTTAAGGGCGCGCATCAGGCAGGTGCGGCGATCGCAAAGCTAGCAAAAGAAAAAGGCATCACCCATGCGATATTTGATCGTGGCAGATTCAGTTATCACGGCCAAGTAAAAGCCGTTGCAGAAGGCGCGCGGGAAGGAGGACTCACCTTGTGATAAACTCTAAACACTAAATCCCAAATCCTAAACAAATCCAAATGGCTAAATTCAAAGTGAGGCACTAAGCCACAATTTAGGATTTAGAGTTTAGAATTTAGGATTTTACATAATATTTATGGTCCAACCACGACGTTCCAATACAAGAGAGCGAGAGGTAAGAGAGCCTGAAGAGTTTGAGCAGAAACTCATCGAGATAAGACGCGTGACGCGCGTCCAAAAGGGCGGGAAGCGCATGCGTTTTCGCGCCTTGGTGGCCATTGGCGACCATAAAGGCCGGGTAGGTTACGGCTTGGGAAAAGGCGCTGACGTGTCCCAAGCGATTGCCAAAGCGACGACTGCGGCGAAAAAGAGAGTTATTACCATACCACTGGTGAGGGAGACCATACCGCACGCGGTACGTTTGCGGTATAAGGCGGCGGTGATTTACCTTAAACCGGCTCCCAAGGGAACGGGCATTATCGCGGGAGGAGCCATTCGGCAGGTGCTCATGGTTTCTGGCGTCGCGAATGCCGTGGCAAAAATGCTCGGGAGCGAGAACAAGGTGAATAATGTGAAATTGACCATCAGAGCATTACAGCAGCTGAAAATTACATTACCAAAAAGACCTATACATTCAGAGGAGGGGATTAACGAAAATCCCAATTTCCAAATCCCAATGTCAAATAAAATCCAAATAACCAATGTCCAAAATCACTTGTGAATTGGGGCTCGGGATTTTATTGGAAATTTGAAATTGAGATTTATTACTACTTTATGTCCGACTTATCACTCCATACCCTTTCGCCGTATCGCGGTTCGCGCAAAAGCCGTTTGCGCGTGGGACGCGGAGGCAAACGCGGGACCACTTCAGGCCGCGGCACCAAGGGGCAGCGCGCGCGCAGCGGCGGGAGGAACAAGCTCGCCTACAAAGGCATGCGGCATCTGCTCCTGCAGACGCCCCAACTGAGAGGGCATGCAAATAAGCATAAGGAGAAGTATATCTGCGTCAATATCGGCACGCTTGATGCGTTGTTTGACGATAGCGCTCATATTGATGCCAAGGCGCTCATCAATCGCGGTGTGATCCGCCATACGGGGAGAGGACTGAAGATATTGGGCGATGGGGAACTCAAGAAAAAATTTGAAATTTCAGCTCACAAATTTTCTACTGCCGCGAAAGAAAAAATCGAAAAGGCGGGAGGGAAGGTGGTCGTTATTGATAAATCCCAATTTCCAAATCCCAATATCAAATAAAATCCAAATGACCAATTCTCAAAATCGCTTGTGAATTGTGGTTTGGGATTTTATTGGAAATTTGAAATTGAGATTTTGAATTTATTCATATAGTATGGCTATTACCGATCGTTTGCACCAAATTTGGAGCGACAAGGAGTTGAGGATGAAAATATTATTTGTCCTCGGGATGCTCACGGTATTCCGTGTGGCCGCCCATATCCCCATTCCCGGCGTGGACATCGGCGTACTGCGCCAATTTTTTGCGTCGAACCAAGTGTTGGGGCTTTTGAACCTTTTTTCGGGAGGTGGATTGGAAAATTTTTCAATCGTCGCGCTGGGGGTTGGCCCGTATATCACCGCGTCCATTATCCTCCAGCTTTTGCAAATGGTGGTGCCCAGCCTTGAAGAGCTCTCAAAAGAAGGAGAAAGCGGAAATCGGAAGATTAACCAATATACCCGCATGCTCACGATCCCCATGGCCATTCTGCAAAGCTACGGGGTCATTACCATTCTCAGGCAGTCTTCCTCGCTGGGCGGGCAGATTGTAGGGTCGTTCACCCTTTTCACGTGGGTACTCACCATTCTTACCCTAACTGCGGGCACGGTATTTCTCATGTGGGTGGGCGAGCTCATTTCAGAGAAAAAAGTGGGGAATGGCATTTCGCTCCTCATTTTTGCGGGTATCATCGCAGGGCTTCCGCAGATAGTACAGCGGACGTTCGCCGTATATACCTCAACTCAATTCCTTTCGATCATTATATTTATCGTGATTGCGATAGTCACGGTGGCAGGCATTGTGTTTATCACAGAAGCGCAGCGCAACATCCCCATCACTTACGCAAAACAAATTCGCGGCATACGGACTCTGGGCGGCGCAGTCACCCATCTACCCATGCGGGTGAATCAGGCGGGCGTGATTCCCATCATTTTCGCGATTTCCATCGTATTATTCCCCTCGCTCTTGGCGCAATTTTTTCTGCGCGCGGATGCCCTGTGGCTGCGCAATGCGGCTGAAGCGATTATTAGGATTTTCCAGAACCAGCTCTTCTACGGGATTATCTATTTTGTATTGGTGTTCGGGTTTACGTATTTTTATACCGCGGTCGTGTTCCACCCTGATAAAATTGCGGAGAATCTCCAGAAGCAAGGAGGATTCGTGCCCGGGATACGGCCGGGGAGGGAGACCGCGGTCTACCTCAACAACGTATCCAACCGCATTATGCTTGCAGGCGCGCTCTTTTTAAGCATCATTGCGATTTTGCCTATCATCATGCAATCGGTGTTTAATCTCTCAACCCTTGTCATAGGCGGCACCTCCATCCTCATCGTGGTATCCGTGGTGATCGAAACAGTCCAGCAGATCAATGCGCAGCTGGTGATGAGGGATTATGAGAGCATCTGACGCGCTGTGCGCGTAAATCCCAAGTTCAAATTTCAAATGTCAAATGAATGTCAAGGGTCAAATTTCAAGTTTGATATTGAGGTTTTGGATTTTCCGCCGAAGGCGGATCCGTCTCTGGCGTGATATTTGAACTTTGAATTTTTGGAATTTGGATTTCATGAGTAAAACTTGGTGATAGAAACATTTTGAATGAATGTATGGAATCTCATGCAAAGGATGAACCTCTTACAGTGATCCTCTTCGGCTCTGCTGGCTCTGGCAAGGGCACGCAAGGGGATTTTTTATTGAAAGCGCTCAATTTGGAGAAAGTAGAGGGAGGGGAGCTCGTGCGCGAAAAAGCGAAAGAGGGTTCAGAGTTAGGGCGTCACGTGAAAGAGGTGCACGAATCAGGGAAGTATTTACCTGATGAGGAAATATTACATCTTGTGGAGGAGAAAATTATCTCTGTCCCTTCGTATCGGGGCTTGCTCATCGATGGGTATCCGCGGCGGGTCGGGCAGGCGAGACAGCTTGAGGAAATGCTTCGGCGTCTCGGGCGGACCAACGTAAAAGCGCTTGTCATTGAAGTGCAGGGAGAAGAGCTGAAACGGCGGCTGTTGAATCGCAGCGTATGCGTGAATGGCCATATATTGATCGGGCGTAATTTTACGCGGTGCCCCATTGATGGCGCGGCGGTTGAAGTGCGCGATTACGACACTAATGAACAGGCGATCATGAAACGCATCCAATTTTATCAGGAGGAAGTGGTGCCCACCATTGAGTATTTTCGCACGAAAGGATGGGTGGTGGAGGTGAACGGCGAGCAGTCGGTGGAGGAAGTTAGGAAGGAAATATTTAAAAAATTGAGTATTACATAATTTCCATGCCGCCATTAGTGCCAAAAACTGAAAAGGAAATCGAGGCCATGCGGCGGGGAGGGAAGATATTGGGGAAAGTGCTGAAAGTGGTGGCAGACGCGGTTAAACCTGGTGTGCGCATTATTGACCTTGATGTATTGGCAGAACGAAGAATCCGCGAGGCAGGGGCAATCCCGGCTTTTTTGGGTTATAAAGGATTCCCCTCCACGTTGTGCGCATCGGTGAATGAGGAAGTGGTGCATGGAAACGGGAGGCGCGAACGTGCGCTCCAAGAAGGGGACATTGTAGGGGTTGATCTTGGCTTGTGGTATGAGGATTTATGCGTGGATGTAGCATGCACTGTCCCTGTGGGAAAAGTGACCCCTATAGCCACAAAACTGATCCATGCGGCGCAGGAAGCATTTAAACGCGGCGTGAGTATGGTCAGGGTAGGCGTGAAGGTAGGGGAAATCGGTGCGGCGATTGAGCCATACGTCGTGGCGCAGGGATTCGGGGTTGTGCGCGATCTCGTGGGACATGGGGTGGGGCGCGCGTTGCATGAGCCACCCGAGGTACCGAATTTTAAAT
>MGER01000036.1:0-126 GCA_001791465.1 Candidatus Uhrbacteria bacterium RIFCSPLOWO2_02_FULL_49_11
ACCATTACCGCCGCCGCGACGACTTGTTTCTGGGCGCCGACGTCAGATCCTGGCAATAAGCACCGGCTGAATCTCATCGACACTCCGGGCCACATTGACTTTACCGTGGAAGTGAAAAGAAGTTTG
>MGER01000036.1:435-5003 GCA_001791465.1 Candidatus Uhrbacteria bacterium RIFCSPLOWO2_02_FULL_49_11
CCCGAGGAATTAAGCAAAGTTGCGGAAACTGCGCGCCATGTGCTCATCGAGGCAATAGTAGAAAATGACGATACCCTCATGCACCAGTACCTGGAAGGCAAGGAGCCTGCCTTGGGGGAATTAAAAGCAGTATTAAGAAAGGCAGTAATCCAGTGCAAGGTCATCCCTATTCTTTGCGGTTCTGCGCTGAAAAATAAAGGGGTACAGTTCCTTCTGGACGCAATCGTGGAATATCTTCCTTCTCCCTTGGATGTGCCTGATTTAGTGGCATCTGATCCCAAGACTGGCGCAGCGGTTTCACGCAAGGCATCAGACGATGAGCCGTTTACTGCGCTTGCCTTTAAGGTCGCGGCTGACCCCTATGTGGGGAAGCTCACCTTTTTCCGCGTGTATGCGGGGCACCTGACTGCTGGTTCGTATGTCCTGAATGTGAGCAATGGTGAGCGCGAGCGCATCAGCAGGATCGTGCGGCTTCATGCGAATCATCGAGAAGATGTGGATGAAGTGTTTGCGGGAGAGATCGCCGCGGCCGTAGGCCTGAAGAACACCTCTACCGGCCATACCTTGTGCGATCCGGACCATCCTATATTGCTCGAGTCCATTGTATTTCCCGAGCCGGTTATCTCTGTCGCGATCGAGCCGAAGACGAAAGTGGATCAGGAGAAAATGGGCATCGCGCTCCAGCGGCTTACGGAGGAAGATCCCACCTTCCGCATCAGGACTGACGAGGAAACGCTCGAGACTATTATTTCAGGCATGGGAGAGCTGCATCTTGAAATAATCGTGGAAAGGATGAAGCGCGAGTTCAGTGTCGGCGCGACCGTGGGCAAGCCGCAGGTGGCATATAAAGAAACAATCAAAGAGGAGGCGGAAGGGGAAGGGAAATACATCCGGCAGACTGGCGGACGCGGGCAATACGGCCATTGTTGCTTAAGAGTGGCGCCGCAGGAGCGGGGGAAGGGCTATGAGTTCATCGATGAAATAAAAGGAGCAGTCATTCCGCGCGAGTATATCCCTGCCATTGAGAAAGGAGTGAAAGAAGCGCTTGAGAATGGCGTCGTCGCGGGATATCCCGTGATTGACCTGACGGTCACCGTCTATGACGGTTCGTACCACGAAGTCGATTCATCGGAAGCGGCATTCAAACTCGCGGGATCATTCGCGTTCCAGGAAGCGTGTAAAAGAGCGAGACCCATTTTACTTGAGCCTATCATGAAAGTGGAAGTAATAACGCCGGAAGAATTTTTGGGCGAGGTGATAGGCGATTTAAACGCAAAGCGCGGACAGATCAAAGAAATGCGGGACCGCAGCGGCGTTAAGATTATCGATGCGCTCGTTCCCTTGGCGGAGATGTTCGGCTACGCGACCACCCTGCGCTCAATGACACAAGGACGCGCTTCCAATACCATGGAATTTTCCCATTATGAAGAAGTGCCCAAGCAGATTGCAATGGCCATTCAGGAAACAAGAAGCGGGGTGAAGAGGAGGGGGTAATATAAGACGGTAGATTTTATATGGGAAAATGGTATTTCTGCTTAGGCGCACCCCAATTCTTGTTGCGGAACTCGTCCCGCTATGCGGGACTCAAACAGTCCTCACGGCGAATTGTGGCGCGCCTGCGCGGATAAATTTTATCAACATTTCTTATGGTGCGTTTATATTGTTGGTAAAGGGGAATTTTTGGCTAATTCTAGAGAAATATTTACTTTATTTAAATAAAACGTAAGACCGCGGGAAATGTACCCTTGCATCAATTACAATATCTTGCTACAATCAGGACTGTATTTAAAGACTCTCTTTATTCAGAGAGCGTTTTAAGTCATTGAGATTAATATCCTACTTCAATCATTTAGTAATATTAATTTAAACACGTATGGCAGGTAAATACGAACGCACAAAACCACATATCAACGTCGGCACCATTGGCCATGTGGACCACGGCAAGACGACCCTGACCGCCGCAATGCTGAAAGTATTGAAGGTGGCAGGTTTCAATGCGCAGGAGAAGGGGGTTGATCAGATTGATAATGCGCCGGAAGAGAAAGCGCGTGGCATTACTATCAACACCGCGCACGTGGAATATGAGACCGCGAAGCGGCATTATGCGCACATTGACTGTCCGGGACACGCGGACTACGTGAAAAACATGATTACGGGCGCTGCCCAAATGGATGGCGCTATTCTCGTGGTGTCCGCCGCTGACGGCCCCATGCCCCAGACCCGTGAACACATTTTGCTCGCGCGGCAAGTGGGCGTTCCTTATATCATTGTATTCTTGAATAAAGTGGACCAAGTCGACGATAAGGACTTGGTGGATCTGGTGGAAGAGGAAGTCAGGGAGCTTCTTAAGAAGTATGAATTCCCCGGGGATACGACCCCCGTCATTCGAGGCTCAGCGCTCAAAGCGCTTGAAGAGGCTAACGCGGGCAATAAAGACGGCGAGAATTTTAAAGCCGTGCTCAAACTCGCGGAGACGCTTGATGAATACATTCCGGAGCCGGTGCGGGCGGTTGACCAGCCTTTCCTCATGCCGATCGAAGACATTTTTTCCATTGAAGGCCGCGGCACCGTGGTGACCGGAAGGGTAGAGCGCGGCGTTATTAAGGTGAACGAAGAGGTCGAGGTGGTTGGTTTGAGAGAAACCCAGAAGACCGTCATTACGGGAATAGAAATGTTCAACAAGTCGCTGGATGAAGGGCGCGCGGGCGACAATGCAGGATGCCTTATGAGGGGCTTGAAGAAAGAAGATGTCGAGCGCGGGCAGGTTATTGCCAAGCCCGGCACCACCACGCCCCATACCGAGTTTGAAGGGCAAGTATATATCCTCACCAAGGATGAGGGAGGTCGCCATACGCCGTTCTTCAAGGGATACAAGCCTCAGTTCTATATCCGCACCACTGACGTGACTGGCGAGGCCATCCTTCCTGAAGGCACTGAAATGGTGATGCCAGGAGATACCGTGCAGATTAAGGTAGTGCTTCAGAAAGCGGTCGCATTGGAAGAGAAGCAGCGGTTCGCGATCCGCGAAGGCGGGCACACGGTAGGAGCGGGCGCAGTCATTAAAATTGATAAATAAAGAGTGTTGATTTGATAACTTAGGCGATGGCTCTATTACAACCTACAACTCACGCAAAGACGGCAAAGCCGGCAGAGAAAGAAGTGGAAGGTCCGCAGCGCATTCGGATTAAGATTAAGGCATACGACCATAAGATCGCGGACCAGTCGACGCGCACGATTATCGAAACCGCAGAGAGGACAGGCGCGCAGCTGAAAGGGCCTGTGCCGTTGCCGACAGAAAAGACGAAATATACCACTATTCGTTCTGCGTTTGTGCATAAGAATTCGCGGGAGCAGTACGAATTGAGGGTTCATAAACGTCTCATAGATATCATAGATCCGAAACCAAAGACGGTGGATGAGCTCATGAATTTGAATCTCCCCGCCGGCGTAGATGTCGAAATAAAAATGTTATAGATTCTTTTCAAACAATTGCCGTTGGTTATTCTGGGGACCGATCCCGCATAGCGGGATTACCTCCTCCTATAGTACTGACGAGCAATAGATGAGGTTTCCATTTAAGGCACAACACACCAGTATTTCGTTGGCGATGCGAATACCGCTTCCCTGAACGTATTGGTTGTGGTATTCGTTTTTAGTTTGTGTTATCAATTTATGAAAGTTATTTTAGGGAGAAAATTAAACATGACGCGATTCTTTGAAGAAGACGGCACTGCGGTACCGGTCACTGCGGTGAATGTTTCCGGATGCGCGGTGACGCAAGTGAGAAACCGTAATGCAGATACGGTGGAGGTGCAGCTCGGCTATGGAAAGATAAGGCACCTCACTAAACCCTTGCGGGGACACCTCAAAGACCTTCCGCATTTTCAGTATCTTCGCTCCTTCCAGTGTACTGCAGAGGAGGCGAAAGATATTTCACGCGGCAAAGAAATACCCATGAGCATTTTTCAGCCGGGTGACACGGTGTCAGTGGTAGGCACTTCAAAAGGCAAAGGATTCGCGGGCGTGGTGAAGCGGCATCATTTTCACGGTCATCCTTCTACCCATGGTCATAAGGACAGCGGCCGCGCGCCCGGGAGCATAGGCGCGGGCGGCGTACAAAGAGTTTTTAAAGGAACAAGGATGGCCGGGAGGATGGGGGGAGAGAGGGTAAGCGTAAAAAAATTGAAAGTGGTGAAAATTGAACCGGAGCAAGGATTAATGTACGTGAAAGGAGCACTTCCGGGCGCAAGGAACGGCTTGGTTATTATTCAGGGTTAATGTTAGGCGCGTCTAATTGAGAATTATGGAAAAGGCAAATGTCTACAATCTTGACGGCACTATTGCCGAGACGATAGATCCGCCCCCGGAAGTATTTGACGTGAAGGTGGATAAATCCTTGCTTCACAGAGTGCTTATCTCCCGGGCCTCCAGCACGCGCGCGGGAACCGCGCATACCAAAACGCGCGATGAAGTGAGGGGGGGAGGGAAGAAACCGTGGCGCCAGAAAGGAACCGGACGCGCGCGTCATGGTTCTATCAGATCTCCCATTTGGAAAGGCGGCGGGGTGG
>MGER01000036.1:5102-5833 GCA_001791465.1 Candidatus Uhrbacteria bacterium RIFCSPLOWO2_02_FULL_49_11
AGCACGTCGTGCTCATAAAGGAATTTATTTTAAATGAAGCGAAAACGAAGACGTTTGTGGCCGCGTTGCGTGAAATGCGCGCACATATTGAAGATTTGAAACACGTGCAATTGCCGAAAGAGCGGCAGGAACTGCTGGTGGTATTCCCGGAGGCGTCCTCTGCCGTCATGACACGCGCGAGCAGGAATGTGTCCGGCGTGCGAACGTTAAGCGCCCATGATGTCGCGATTGAAGACGTGGCGGGATACCGGACGATTCTCATGGTTCCGGGAGTTATTCCAATCCTGGCGCAACGTACTAGAATAAAGCGTAAAAAGAAGGAATAAATACAAAGCACTAAATCCGAAATCCTAAATAAATCTTAATGACCGAAATTCAAAGTTCGGCACCCAACAGGAGCAATTTAGGATTTAGAGTTTAGTATTTAGGATTTATCATTAGTGAGTATGGGTTTTTTTGACCGATTTAAGAGAAAACATGAACTCGTGCGAAGGGCTGCGCCAAAGGATAAAGCGCCGAAAAAGGATGTGCAAAAAGTATCAGAGCCTGAGACGAAGAAGGAGAGCAAAGCATCCAAGGCGCCCAGAGAGTATCCTCTGTATCGCGAGGGGGGCTCGGTGCTCTTGAAACCCGTGGTGTCAGAGAAGTCAACGCGCGGTGTTGCACTGGGCCAGTATGTATTTGTGGTGCATACGCGCGCAACAAAGGGATCGGTCAAAGAAGCAATCACG
>MGER01000037.1:0-1789 GCA_001791465.1 Candidatus Uhrbacteria bacterium RIFCSPLOWO2_02_FULL_49_11
CGGGGCTTGGATGTGGTCCAAGTGCCGACCACACTGCTTGCCATGGTGGACAGCGGGATTGGCGGCAAGACTGGCGTTGATTTTCAAGGGTTAAAAAATATGATTGGCACGTTTCACCAGCCGAAGGCAGTGGTGTGCGATACCACATTTTTAAGGACGCTTCCTCACGATGAGCTTGTGAACGGCATGGCGGAGGTCATTAAATACGGATTGATAGGCAGCCGCGCATTCACGGCGCGGCTTGAGGAGTATGCCTACGATCGCATGCCGTGGGACGAGGTGGTGGGATTTTGCGTACGCGCGAAGGCGGCGGCGGTTGCGCGGGACCCGAACGACCGCAAAGGCGAGAGGGCGCTCCTGAATTTCGGGCATACCGTGGGACATACACTGGAGAGTATGAGCAATTTTTCACTTCCGCACGGCAAAGCAATCGCCATTGGCATGGTTGCGGCAGCAAGGGTAAGTCATAAGTTATTAGGCTTCAATGCGCAGGATTGCGCGCGTGCAGAATCGTTATTCGCGCATTATAATCTACCCACGAGATTGCCCGCGCGCACGAACATCACAAGACTTATAAATATCCTGCAACATGATAAAAAGGCGCATGATGGCAGCGTAAGGTGGGTGCTGTTGGAGAAGATTGGGAAGGCGAAAGCGGGGGTCAAGGTGCCGAGCGGGGTTGTGCAAGCAGTATTGCGAGGGATGATAAACAATGAATAATGAGCAGTGAGCAATGTATTTATGCGTATTTTAATAATCAACGGGCCAAATTTAAATATGCTGGGGAAGCGCGACCCCGGGCAGTACGGTTCGCTCACGCTGGGCGCGATTGAGGATTTGTTGCGCGCGAAGGCAGGGAGTTTAAGTGTGGGGCATGAGGCGATAGAACTCGTGTTTTTCCAGTCGAACCACGAAGGAGCATTGATTGATTTTATTCAGGCACAATCCCCCCATGCGCACGGCATTCTCATCAATCCCGGCGCATTAACCCATTACAGCTATGCCTTGCGGGATGCGCTTATTGATGCCGGTCTGCCGCTCGTTGAAGTGCATTTGTCTGATATCGAACACCGCGAGCCGTTCAGGAAAATATCCGTGATTGCCGATATTGCGGCGGAAAGGGTTATGGGTATGAAAGAAAAAAGCTATATTGAAGGGCTTGAGCGGCTTGTGAAATATCTAAAGGTATGAATATTGTTATCCGTCAAGGAAAAGTTAAAGGTATGGTTATGGCGCCTCCCTCCAAAAGCCTTACGCACCGCGCAATAGCGCTCGCAACCCTCGCGCAAGGGGAATCTGTGTTAACGAATGTTTTATACGCGGATGACACGAAGGCAACAATGGACGCGTGCAGGAGTTTTGGCGCTTTGATAAAGCAGGAGGAGTCAAAGCTGGTAGTGCAGGGCACGGGAGGAACATTACGCGTCCCCTCAAGGTCTCTCGAGTGCGGCCTTTCTGGCGCCACCTTGCGATTTGCGCTCGCGCTTGCGGCGCTGGCGCCAGGCGAGACAACCCTTACCGGTAGTGCGCGATTGTTGGAACGCCCCCTGCAGCCACTGTATGATGCGCTTCAAACGTTGGGGGCAGAAGTGACCCAAGGGCCGCAGAGGATCACGGTACGGGGAGGCGCCGCGAAAGGCGGCAAGGTGAGGCTGCCGGGAAATATCAGTTCGCAATTTGTATCCGCGCTGCTCATGATCGCGCCTTTTATGCTGGATGGAATGACTATAGCAGTGGAAGAGTCGATATATTCACGGCCGTATATTGATTTGACGATTGCGCTTATGAA
>MGER01000037.1:1908-5241 GCA_001791465.1 Candidatus Uhrbacteria bacterium RIFCSPLOWO2_02_FULL_49_11
CCGCTGCCGCGGTCACTCGCGGCGAAGTCAAGGTTTTGGGACTTGCGCCTGAATCTGTGCAAGGGGATAGGAAAATGCTGGACATTCTGCGCAGCGCGGGATGTGAAGTAAATATTGAGCGTGATGCAGTGGTGGCGCGCGGCGCAAAATCAGTAAAACCATTTTCTGTGGACGGCCGCGACATTCCTGATCTCGTGCCAACTCTTGCGGTGCTTGCCGCGGTTGCGAGGGGTATGAGCGTAATCACCCACATTGGTCATCTGCGGGGCAAGGAGAGCGACCGCCTTGCCGCGCCGGCGGAAGAACTTGCTAAGATGGGGATACGCGCGGAGGCGGACGGCGATTCGTTAAAAATATACGGAGGAAGTTTGAGAGGAGTAGTGATTGATCCGCATGGCGACCATAGGATGGCAATGGCATTTGCGGTTGCCGGGCTTGCGGCGGAGGGGGAGACGGTGATACAGGATGCGGAAGTGGTGAGCAAATCGTATCCGGGGTTTTGGGAGGCGCTCGGGGCGCTCATTGGCAAACACGCGTGAATCGTTCGGATTGTCCCCAGAGAAAGACACGGTTCAATCCCCCCGCGAGGGATTGACCGTTCGGCTCTCGGGCGCGCTCTTCCGCTTCGCGGAATCCATGCCCGCACGCCCTACGAGACGCTTTCTCTTGTGGTCAATCCTCACTTAAAGAATTTAGGAATTTATTAAAGCGATGATGAGATCGAATATACTGCCTCGTTTAAGAGATATATATGAACATTGTGTTAATCGGTATGCGGGGAAGCGGGAAAACGACCGTGGGGAAGCTCTTGGCTGATACTTTAGGCTATGCATTTTTAGATACTGATAGCCTGATTGAGAAGCGCGTAGGCGCTTCCCTGGAGGATTTTGTGAACGAAGAGGGTTGGGATGCGTTTCGGCGGCACGAGGCCGAGGCGGTTGTTCAAGTCGCGGGAGATGAGAAGGCGGTGATCGCGACTGGCGGCGGCGTGGTGATGAATAATGAGAGCGTCACGCGGCTGAAAACCAATGGCTTTTTGGTTTTATTGTACGCGCCGGTTGAACGCCTAGTTGAGCGTCTTCAGGGAGAAAAAGAGGAGCGTCCGACTTTAACCGATGCGGAAACTTTTGAAGAGGATATGCTGCGCACCTGGAAGGAGCGAGAAGCGCAGTATCGCGCAGTGGCTGATGCGGTAGTTGATGTAAGCGGCAAAGCGCCGCATGTAATCGTTCAAGAAATCATTGTCCAGTTTAATAAGATTATCCTGTAAATGTTATGTGTGTAGCGTGGCAGCCTGCCTGCGCAGGCAGGCTTGTCTGCCACTCGCATGGTCGGAGATGAACTTTTCGTAATATGGTTATATCCCGCCGCTGTTGCCGCCTTTCATAGCTCTCGGAACTCGCTCACGTTGTTCGCTCAAACAGTCCCTGCCTGCGCAGGCAGGCTCGCGGCGAAACGCGGCAACCCGCGGCTCCTTATGCGTTTGAAAGGAATTATCTATATATGCGAATAACGGCGAAAACTAAAGTATGCGGCATCATAGGGGATCCGGTGGATCATTCGCTTTCTCCCGTGATCCAGAATGCGGCGTTTGAGGCGCTTAGGCTTAATTTTGTCTATGCCGCGTTTCCGGTGAAGGATGTGGAAGCCGCAGTCAAAGGCATGCGGAGTTTGGGATTGCGGGGGCTTAATGTGACCGTGCCCCATAAGCAAACCGTGATTCCCTTTCTTGACGCGCTTGATGATCATGCGCGCTTAATTGGCGCCGTGAACACGATTGTGAATGAGGGGGGAAAACTTAAGGGATACAATACGGATGCGCCCGGATTTATGACGGCGCTTCGTCGTGCGGTTGGCGAAGTGAAAGGCAAACGCATAGTAGTGCTTGGCGCGGGCGGGGCTGCGCGGGCGATCGTCTATGCGCTTACGCAGGCTGATGCTCGCGTATCTATTCTTAATCGTTCTGCAGATAAAGCCAAAGCGCTTGCCAGCGAATTTGGCGCGCATTCTGCGGGATCGCTTGATGATTTATCCTCACTCATTGCCGCCACGGATATTCTGGTGAATGCGACCTCAATAGGCCTTCCGCACGGCATTCAAGAATCGCCCGTACGCAAGGAATTATTGCGGAAAGGGTTAGTGGTGTATGATATTGTATATTCAGCCAAAAGCACGCCTTTGACTGAACTCGCAAGAAAGACAGGTTGTTTCGTTATTCCTGGTACGGAAATGCTTTTAGAGACGGCAATTGTATCATTTACATTATTTACCGGTTGCGATGCGCCGGTTGAGGCAATGAGAAGAGCATTAGAAGAAGATTTAAAATAATAACCTATGGCAGGAAATTCATTCGGACAATTATTTCGCATAACCACATTCGGCGAGTCGCACGGAGGCGGGGTGGGTGTGGTCATTGACGGGTGCCCGCCCGGCCTTGCGCTGTCAGAAACGGACATTCAGAGGGAGCTTGACCGCAGGAAACCGGGACAAAGCAAGATAACCACACCCCGCAAAGAAGAGGATATCATCGCCATCTACTCCGGCGTGTTTGAGGGCAAGACCACGGGTACGCCGATCATGATGATGGCGCGCAATCAGGATGTGCGGCCGGAAGATTACCTTGCATTAAAGGATCTTTATCGCCCCTCGCACGCCGATTTTACGTATGAGGCCAAGTACGGACTTCGCAACTGGGCAGGATCGGGTAGGGCTTCGGCGCGCGAAACGTTGGCGCGCGTGGCCGCAGGTGCGGTGGCGATGAAATATTTAGAAGAAAGAGTGGGAATAGAAATTTTGAGTTACGTCGAACAGGTGGGGGACATTAAGGCAGAGGTTGATGCGGAGCAGACAACAAAGGCAGAAGTTGAATCAAACATCGTGCGCTGTCCTGATCAGGATGCGGCGAAAAAAATGATTGCGCTTATTGAGGAAGTAAGGCGAGAGAAAGACTCTGTCGGCGGCGTGATCCGCGGTATCATCCGCAATGTGCCTGCGGGGTTGGGAGAGCCTGTGTTTGATAAGCTCGCGGCAGATTTGGGGAAAGCCATGCTTTCCATCAACGCGGTGAAGGGATTTGAATTCGGTTCCGGGTTCGGGGGGGTTGGTATGCGGGGGAGCGCGCACAATGACCAGTTTTATACTGACGGGGAGGGGAACGTGCGCACCTTGACCAATAATTCCGGCGGCACGCAGGGGGGTATTTCCAATGGCATGCCGATCCATTTTCGTATCGCGATCAAGCCGGTCGCCACGATTGGCAAAAAGCAAAGAACAGTGAACAGAGAACAGCAAGAGATTGAGCTGGAGGCGGCGGGGCGCCACGATCCCTGCGTC
>MGER01000037.1:5389-7640 GCA_001791465.1 Candidatus Uhrbacteria bacterium RIFCSPLOWO2_02_FULL_49_11
TCGGCAGGGCGATCCGCCGATGAAGCGGAACCATGCTCGCCCTGCCTGCGGAGGGTTTTCTGCAACCGAGCGCCTTCACAGATAGACTCGAGAGGGGCTCTTCCCAAAATTTGTCATCCGTAGTACTCTATTAGGGACAAAACCTTAATTATTTTTTTTAACAAAAATGAGGTGGTAAAATGAAAACCTTGATTACTCTATTCGTGGGAGTTCTTTTTTTAATTGCGGAAAGGATATTAAGGTCGTTACTCCTACGACCGAAGGTATCGCTCGGCTTCCGCGGATAGGCAACGTTGAGATCATACTTGATTTCAACGCCATCGGCGGCAAGAGCGTCTCTGTCTCCAACGGCAATGACCGGGCCATTGGGGTCTACATTACTAAAGACGATGAGCCATCAATCATCGTGTTTAGTGACGGTTACGTTGGGAAGCGGGGAAGCTCTACCCATCGAGGCACCAATTTCGAGTATGGGTGGGAATTACGCGTCACGGTCGTGATCTATCGCAACTTGGCGGGTGCGATCGAGGCTTTTTTGGACGCACTGGGCGCCGATTTTCTCGATCATCTTCAGGATATCTGGATCGAGGAGCGATATGAACAGGTTGTGGTCGTGAAAAGATCGTGACCTCCTGGGTTTTAAAAGGGTCGGCGCGTGATGTGTCCGACCCTTACACTTTTTTGTTTGCCATATGATATAAAGAAGCGTATGCTGTTGTATATCCGAATAAGTCGCAGACGTCCCAGTCATTCGACGGGATAAAAACTGCGACGCTACAATGATTGAATTGGTTACTTATTGTGACTAAACGTACATTAAAATAGAAGACAATTATTTTCACGATCGTGAGATTAATTGTCCTTCATTAATTATTCAATTTTATGAAATACTTACTCTTCATCATCACCATTATCGGCGCATTGACGCTCTCTGGCTGCGTAGTGAGCAATACCGTAAATAATCAGCCTGCCAGTCCACAAGATACAAATCCTCCTGCGTGGGGTGGTGCAAATGTAGGCGCCATCCCTAAATCAGCGCGGCTTGATTTAAGTAATAATAAGAATTTGGATAAAGTCCCGATGGATACCTTTGAGCGGAGTTATTTGGAAGAGCTTGATGTATCTGGCAATAATCTGACAGGGGCATTGCCGGCAGAAATTAGGAAATTACAAAAGTTAAAAATATTGAAGGCGCGCAATAACAAAATGACTGGAGTGCCTGCGGAAATCGGCCAATTGAGCAAGCTGGAGATCCTTGACCTCTCAAATAATCAACTGACTGGACTGCCGTATGAGCTGGGGAATCTGAAAAATTTAAAGACATTTAACCTCTCGGGGAATAATTATTCCACCCTCGACCTTGACCGTATCCGCAAGGATCTTCCCCAAACGGAATTTATCATTTAATTAATCAATAGTAGCGTGGCAGCCTGCCTGCGCAGGCAGGCTTGTCTGCCACCGATTGGTCGGAGATAAACTCCGACGCTACAATATTTTGTTTTTTATGTTCAATGAATTCAAAAAGTTTGCGCTCCGCGGCAATGTATTAGACATGGCCGTCGGCATTATCATCGGCGCCGCATTTGGCACCATCGTGAGCTCCTTGGTCGCTGACATTATCATGCCGCCCATTGGCGTAATTTTAGGCAAAGTGGATTTTGCGAATCTGTTTATAGTTTTGAAGCAGGGGGCGGTTGAGGCCGGCCCGTACCTGTCGGTGGCGCAGGCGAAAGCTGCCGGCGCGGTCACGCTCAACTACGGTCAGTTTATCAATGCGTTAGTTAGTTTTATCATTGTGGCATTTACTGTGTTTTTATTAGTAAAGGGGATGAATAAACTAAAGAAGAAAGAAGAAGCGGCGCCAAGCGAGCCGCCCAAGCCTAGCAAAGACCAGGAACTGCTTACCGAGATACGGGATATTTTGAAGGGGAAGCAATGAGATAATAAAGGGATATGATGCCGCTTGTCTTGCAAGCGGTGTTTTCGTATATGGTATAAAAGGAGTATACTGCATACTAAAGGGGATAATATATTATTTTATTGAGACAACTATAACATAAAGGTCGTTCTCTTTTCTTAAAATCATTCCCTATTTATGAAAAAATTACACTGTGTTACGTACATTCTTATCGTCGTGGGCGGTTTGAACTGGCTCTTGGTCGCGCTTTTTAAATGGGACATCGGAGAGATTTTTGGCGGGCAGGCCGCGGCAATTTCCCGCATCGTTTATCTGCTGGTGGGCGTATCGGCG
>MGER01000037.1:7699-8595 GCA_001791465.1 Candidatus Uhrbacteria bacterium RIFCSPLOWO2_02_FULL_49_11
CCCGCAGCCAGAACCGCCGAAACCCGCAATGTAAACCGTGTGTGCAACAAAGAGGGCGTGTGCCCTCTTTTTGGTTCTTAGTATGTGTATAAGGATTATTCAGGTCGTTAAGGTGGGGGAAAAGTGAGGGGACATTATTTTCACGATCGTGAGATTAATTGTCCTCTGTTATTTTACCCTAAACTCCTCCTCAATTTCCCGGAGGAGGTAATGAGCGAAGCGGTTTTTTTTGGATCATGCCTTAATGAAAGGAGTCTTTTGGAGAGCCGGTAATGTTTTTTGTCGCTTAAGGTCTTTGGTCCGAGAGCAATGCCGAAAATCTTCTCTATTTGCGCAATATCCTCTATCACCCTTTGCCAATTGCGGTTGCGCTGCGCCAGCTTTTTCACGTTTTCCTTATTAAGATACCTTCCTGCCTCGACGATGTTATTTTTAATATTCACATAATAGCGCGCCACACACACACGTTCTTTCTCAGTGCATTGCGCGAGCGCCTGACCTGTGCCGATGAATTCAGGGGGAATACCCAGCGAGTAGAATGCCGCAGTGAAGTTGATGGCGCGCGGGAGGGCGAGCGCGCCCATATTGCGCTGGTAGGAAAGGAAGCCGATATGGAGGCGGCGTTCGCGGCGCGCCGGTACTGCGGCAAACACCGGTTCCACGTCGCGGATGATCCCCGCGAGCGTTGACTGGTACGAGGCTTCAAATATTTTTGCGATCCTGCGGAGCATATTTTTTTCTCCTAAGGGTATGATGCGTGCGCGCCCAGCGGACAGATGGGCATTGAGATGCGCAATCGCCTTTTTTATCTGCGGCAGGGGATAATCATAGCGGAATGCGGATTGGATGGTGACTGTTTTCACGCCTGCATACTCCTTTATAAAATTATTGCAGGA
>MGER01000037.1:8603-14257 GCA_001791465.1 Candidatus Uhrbacteria bacterium RIFCSPLOWO2_02_FULL_49_11
TAGGGGAATGCCGGTATCTGCGGTAAAGACGCGCATTTCCGAGAGTGCGATTTTATTGGCGATCATGGTGGCCGGAAGGCCGGAAATCAGCGCCGGGTCGGAGCGGGCAAGGAAGACCCGCAAGTACTGCGGCCGAGTGCGGAAATATTTCGCATGCATCCTCACGTAATCTCGCAGCAGTTTCCCCACGCTCATCTGGTGTTCAATGCCCTCAAGAAGTGGAATGACCTGCAGGCGTTCATTGTTGCGGTAGGAAAAATGGTCGAACGCCTGCGATTTGAAGCGCGCCAGTTTCTGGAATGACCGTTCAATGTAAATCATTTGTTCTGCCCGTTCGGTGAGCGGAAGTATGACTTCGAACAGGGGAGGGTAGTGGAATTTCAGGTCCCTGGCAAAATCCTCGCTGGTGAGGATTACCAGCAGAGAGCGCAGAAGGCTATATCCTTTTTCGTGCCAGATATTGGGGAGGCGGAAAGTGAGGAATACGTCTCTGCCCACCTGTCGGTGTTTAAAGTAGTCGCGGTATCCGTAAAAAAATTTATCAATGACCGCCTCGTCCGCGTGTTTGCCTTCCCAATCCCACATGAATTCCTCTGTGCCCAGGTCGCGGTAAGTAGACACACTCTCTTCCACTTCTTCCAAAGAGCTTACAAACCCGTCGCCGTCGCGCTCCCAGTAGGGCGCGCGGGCGTTGTCAGGGTGTTGGGTTGCCATGGTGGCGGGGATTTTGCGCATACAGCCAGAGTCGTTCGGAGTAACGCGATTTTCTTGCTGTGGAACTCGTCCCGCTTCGCGGAACTCAAACAGTCCTCGCTGCGAAAATCGGTTACTCCTCACTTACGATAATGATAGTGTGTAGAGGGTTTGCCCAATTGTCGAACCCTCACTTAAAGAGGGATATTCTTCGGAGTGTTATGTAACTTATTCTTGTTGATAAAAGTATGTGATTTTGAAGCTTTTGTCAAAATATACGTTTTATTGCTATAGTAACTATACCTTATTTTATTATTTCTGCGTAATTCTGCTTATTTGGGATAATAGCATGCGCAGGTTTTATGAGAAAGAATATTATGATCAAAGTAATGGTTTTTATAGACGGGACGTGGCTGTATTCGAATATCCCTGCATTAAGGGAAACCTACGGCAATGAAGATTTTCATATTGATTTCGGCAAGCTTCCCCAAGTGTTGATAAAGGAGGTGAGCAAGCTCGCGGGATCGGATGATTTGGATCTCGTGCGGACGCACCTGTTCGGGAGCTATGCGTCGAATTATGACTTGCGGGACGATGAGGCGGTGCAGCGCAGGCGAGATTTTTTCCTTCTCTTAAAGGAAGAATACCATTATGAGCTTGAGCTTTTTGCGATCAATTATATGGGAAGGCGTTTGCGGAAGGCGGATCGCGACCCCGCGGATACCTTTGAGGCGAAAGAAAAATGCGTGGATATTTCCCTTGCAACCACCATGCTCTATGCGGCGGCGCTTCCCCAAGTGTACGACATTGCCGTGGTCGTGATAGGGGACGGCGATTTCGTGCCCGTGCTCCAGCATGTGAGGCTTTTGGGAAAACGCGTGGCGATTGTGAGCATTAAAAGCAGCTGCGCGGGGGATTTATCCGATCCGCACGATCCTGCAAGGGTGAAGGATTTTGACACCATCTGGATAGATGATTTGCTCCATGAGCTGGAATTAACCTTTAAACGCCACCAGCTCGCGTGCGAGTCGCCCATCCATAAGGGAAAAAGGGAAGTATGGACCACCTTCCACCCGAAGAAGGGCCAGCGGTTCTATTGCGATGCGTGCCGCACCGAATTTACCGCCCAGAAGCAGCTGGCGCAGGAGGAGTATGTGAGCGCAGGAGTGACAGAAGGGCAAGACGGCGAGCAGCATGACGAAGTCTATACCCCGCCTACCCTCACGGGCGTGGTGAGGAAGAAGGCGCCGGAGAGAGGGTTCGGATTTATCAAGGCGGGCGACGGCAATGATTACTTTTTCCATTTTACCGACCTCATCAACGGCGCACACTTTGAGGATTTGAGCGAAGGCGCGCAGCTTGATTTTGAGGTAAAGCGCGAACCCGAGTTCGGCAAAGCAGGCGCCGCGCAAAATGTGCGGTATCACCGGAAAGCAGACGCATAAGATTAATGGATAAAAGATGCAAAGATATTAAAATTGCCCCGCACCTGCGGGGCGTTTTTTTATGTCAGGTAGCCTTCTCGTTGAAGCTCGTCACGGATATTTCCCGGGATCGGAATTGTTTCCCTCACGGGGCTTTTGCCCGGATAGCGCCATGCCGTGATAATCGTGCGCTGTGTTTTCTTATCCTGATACATCACCCAAATCTCTTGGGTGATTTTGCCTTTTTTAGTAATAGGCTGCATGACTGCGGTGGTTTTCGGGGCAATGCCTGCTTCCGCGCGTTCAGGGTGCGCGATGACGCGCTTCACGCGCGACTCGCTCAATCCATAGAAGCGCATTTTTCCCTTAACATGCATTGTCCATTTGAGCGCGGGCTTTTGCGGAAAAAGGGGATTCTTTTTTTGCATAGATCGAGGTTGGATAAGACGGATAGGTCTGATAAGAGGGAATTGGTCACCACCTTCCAGACGCGCCTCCTCCTCCTGACATACCGCCGCCAAAACCGCCGAATCCGCCCCCTCCTCCGCCGAAGCCCCCTCCGAAAAAGCCGCCGCCCGAACGCCACCAGGTGGTGGGCAGCCCCTTTTTTGCGCGATTTTGGTAATTTTTAGAAAGAATAAAATCAAAGCCAAGCCCAAAGAGGCCCAGTACCGCAGCGCCTATGAGTATTGATCCCAGCATCCCGCCAAGGATTGCGCCCCCGATGCCTCCGATTACGCCGCCCGGCCACCAGCGTTTGCTGCGCGCGAGAAAGCTTGAGAGGTAAATTACAAATATAATGAGCACATAAATGAACTGCCCATTTACCTTATTACTCGTTGACGGCGCGGTGTCCACTTGCGTCGGTTCTCCTTTTAGTTCGCCTATAATGACTTCAACTGCCCCTTGCAGTCCTGCAGCATATTTCCCTTCTTGGAATGCGGGCGCAATGATGTCGCGTATAATTCTGCCTGCTTTCGCGTCATTGAGCGCGCCTTCAAGCCCGTAGCCTACTTCGATCCTGACCGCGCGGTCTTCTTTTGCTATGAGAATAAGGAGGCCATTATCTTTTTCTTTTTGCCCGATGCCCCATTGCTTGAATAGCTTCACTGCATAATCCTCAATCGGCTCTCCTTCAAGGGAAGGGACAGTGACGACGGCAATCTCATTTCCCGTCTGCTGTGTAAAGTTTGTAAGCGTGGTTTCGAGCGCCGTTCGTTCCTCCGTAGTGAGGAGTTGGGCGGTATCAGTCACGAAACCCGTTGGATTTGGATAGCTGACAGCGATGAGAGGAGTTGGTAACAGTAAAAGTGTGGCGGTAAGTACGAAGCAGGTTTTTTTCCAGAGATCAGAAATCCAAAGTTCAAAGTTCAAATGACAAATAAATCCCAAAATCCCAAATCCAAATTGGACATTGGTCATTTGACATTTGTCATTGATTTGATATTTGGATTTTGACATTGGAAATTAAGGAACCCTTCCGATGAATAATTATCACAGGAAGGGCACCATGAAGATATGATTGGAATTACTGGGTGAAATTCACCTTCGGCGCTTGTTCCGCGCCTGCGGCTGATTCGAAGTACGCCCGTTGATTGAATCCGAAGGCGCGCGCGAACAGGTTGGCGGGGAAACGCAGGATCATGGTATTGTAGTCCCTTATTTTTTCATTGAAGCGCCCGCGCTCTACGCTGACGCGGTTTTCCGTGCCGGCAAGCTCGTCCATGAGGGCAGTGACGTTTTCCGCGGAGCGCAACTGCGGGTAGTTTTCTACGATGACCAAGAGCCGCGCAAGGGCTGACTCCACCTCTCCGGCTGCCTGCGCTTTTTGGTCAACGGTTGCGGCGCCTGCATAGCGTGAGCGCGCGTCCGCAAGCTTCCCGAAGACTTCCTGTTCCTGCTCAAAGATACCCTTCACCGATTCCACGAGGTTGGGGATTAAATCGAAGCGCCTCTGGTATTGGGTTTCCACTTGCGCCCATTGGCCATCAATGGCTTGGGATGCGGTGACGAGCCGGTTATACATTGAAATTCCCGCGAGCACGATGACGACGATGATGGCGAGTATGATGAGGGTTGATCGTTTCATATGTTAGGTTGGATAAGAGGAATAAGCGGAAACGGTTCAAGCGATAAAATTTTGTGTTTATCTTCGTCAGTAATGAGCTTGCGTTCATGAAGAACTTGTATCAATGTGGCGAGTTTACGGTCTTCTTTTCTCATGAGGACAATAAGATCGCCTTTAAGATTCGTGAGCTTATCATCGAGATATTCCTTTGTCACCATGGTTGCTTTAATGCTCCCCACATCCGATTTCAGCGTTCCCACATCCGATTTCAGCGTTCCCACATCCGATTTCAGCGTTCCCACATCCGATTTCAGACTCCCCATATCTGATTCAATTCGTTCAAACCGTTCATCTGTCCTGGAAGAAAACACATTGATTGCGTCGAGAATTTCTTGATTAGCGGGTTCGTTGATTTTATCCTTAGTTGTCATATTTCCCATATACTTAAAGTATAGCTCACGGAGCGTTGATGTCAAATTAAAATCCCACGATTAAAATCCCACGAATTCTATTTCAGGCTCCAGAGAAATGCCAGTTTTTTTCGCAGTTTCTTCGCGGATGTAATTAATGAACGAGAGCATGTCTTCCGAGGCACCCTGTCCCTTGTCGTTGGTTTGAAAGAAATTACCATGGGAGGCTGAAATATGTGCTGATCTTAAGTTCGCCCCCAGGCCGAAGAGCCGGTCAATATTTGCGCCCGCGGAGACAGGCACATGATGCTCTGCCGCATCTTGCGAGGGTATGTTTTTGAAGACACAGCCTGCGGTTCCCGCGGCAGTCTGCGTGGCATTTTTATATGATTGCCACGCCTTATAATAGAGGTCAAATTTTTGCCAGAGCGGCTCATCTGCGCGCGAAAGCATAAGGGTCACTTCCCACACGAGCCATTCCCTTTTTTGCTGTAAAATACTATGGTCATAGCCAAATGCGAAACGGTCATGCGGCCAAGTCGTGATTTCACCCGTGCGGATATGGAGGAGTGTCGCTTCTTTTACATAGCGGTCAAAATTATCAGGGCCGCCATGGACGTTGTTGCGCAAAGCTCCCCCGACGCGGGCAGGAATGCCGAAGAAAGACTCTAATCCAACCAGTTTTTCCTGGTGGGCGGTTGCGATAAGCTGTTGCAGTGAGGTGCCTGCGCCTGCTTTCACTTCTTTTATCTGTAGTTCATGGGGAATGTAAGGTTTTTTCGGCGGGCTGGGGCGATCGTGACTGCTCACCTCCCACCGTGCGTCGTTCGGGTTCGGCATATCGTTCAGGTGGTCAGATTTTCTTGATGCGGAACTCGGCTGGCCTTCAGCCACCGTCCCGATAAGCCCCCCTCCTAATTTACCCTCGCTTATCGTGACTGCCTCGGACAATCCTCGCTGCGAAAGCTGCCCACCCTCACTTTTTATTATTTCAATGGAGGTATTATTCGGCTGCAGAACCACCCCTCTCCATCCCGCGTCGGAAAAAAGCACATTGCT
>MGER01000038.1 GCA_001791465.1 Candidatus Uhrbacteria bacterium RIFCSPLOWO2_02_FULL_49_11
AAAAGGCGGTTAGTAGTATCTTTAGCACGATTATAGGCATTACTTCCCCCAGATGAGGGGAAGTTAAGATTTAATGTATGCCAGGATACAACCAATTAACCTATCTTACGAAAGAAGGATACGAAAAGCTCAAGGAAGAGCTCCGTACGCTCAAGACCGTGAAGCGGAAGGAAGTGGCATGGCGCATCCAGCAGGCGAAGGAGCTGGGCGATTTATCGGAAAATGCCGAATATACGGAAGCCAAGAACGAACAGGCCTTCCTTGAAGGCAGGATTGCCGAACTTGAGAATGTGATTAAAAACGCTGAAATTATTTCGTCAGTTAAGCGCCCAGCGGGCGGCATGGTTGAAGTGGGAGCGCATATTCAGGTGAAGACCGAAGACGGCAAGGAAACCGAATTCACGATTGTCGGGTCGCAAGAGGCTGATCCAAAATCCGGCATTATCTCGAATGAGTCCCCCCTCGGGCGCGCATTCCTGGGCCATATGGTAGGCGATAAAGTGGAGGTGCAGGTTCCCAAAGGAATAGCGACCTACCAAATCGTAAAAGTTTTTTAAAGATTGACGTAAAAAATCATACATTACCCCCCGCTTTAGGGGGTAATTTTATATCATCGGATCTATTGCGTAATCTGTGAAGAGAAGGATATACTTATCTATATGATAACGGAAAAACAATCGGAACGCGCGACTCGACTGGAGCGTCTGCGCATGCTTAAAGCGCAGGGGATAGATCCCTATCCCAGCACTGTTGCTCGCACGCATACGATACAGGAGGTCCTCAACGCGGGAGATAGCCTTAAGGATGCTCATTTGGTTCTTGTGGGAAGGGTTCGCGCGCTGCGGTCGCACGGAAAAACAACTTTTTTTGACATCGAAGACGGTACGGGAAAAATGCAGGTTTATGCAAAACGCGATAAATTAAATGACGGTTACGACCGCCTTATTGAAACGCTTGATGTTGCAGATTTCATAGAAGCAAAAGGCGTGTTTTTCCGCACGAAAGTAGGAGAGCCAACCCTTCTCGCAGAGAGCGTCCGCATAATCGCGAAGGCGTTAGAGCCATTGCCGGAAAAGTGGCACGGGCTCCAGGATCCGGAGTTGCGTTATCGCAAGCGTTATTTGGATTTTCTTGTCAATATGGACGCGAAAAAAGCGGTAGAAAGGAGGATTGCGCTTACCCAGGCAATACGCGAATTTTTCAATGCGCATGGTTTTTTGGAAGTGGAAACCCCCATTCTCCAGCCTATTCCCGGAGGGGCGTCTGCGCGGCCGTTTGTCACCCATCACAATGCGCTCGACACGGATTTCTATCTGCGGGTTGCGCCGGAGTTATATTTAAAGCGGCTGATAGTCGGCGGCTTTGAAAAAGTATATGAGATAGCACGCTGTTTTCGCAATGAAGGCATGGACCGCGCCCATAATCCTGAATTCACCCAGATAGAATTTTATTGGGCTTATGCGGATTACCGAGATCTTATGCAATTGTCCGAAGAGCTGATGAGTTTTTTACTAGAGCGCATCGTGGGCAGCGCCACCATCAGTCTTGGAGGAAAAGAAATTGACTGCAAGCCCCCTTATCCGCGTCTTACTTTCCAAGAAGCGCTCGAAAAAAAGGCAGGCATACGGGGAGTGTATGCGCTGCCTGATGCGTCACTGATAAAAATTGCGCGGGATAAAGGCATCGAGGTTGAAGCGGGGTGGGGGAGGGGGAGGCTTTACGATGAATTGTGGAAACATTTAATACGCCCCACTATAACTTCTCCTGTATTTTTAATTGATCATCCTTTGGAATTATCACCGCTCGCAAAACGCAAAGCAGATAGTCCTGCGCTGACTGAACGTTTTCAGCTCATCATCGGGGGAGTGGAGATAATAAATGCATTTAGCGAATTAAACGATCCGCTTGATCAAGAGGAACGTTTCCGTGAACAGGAAAAAGCGCATGAGGCGGGCGATGAAGAAGCGCAGCGCTATGATGAAGATTTCATAGACGCGCTTCGCCATGGCATGCCGCCCACGGCAGGGTTTGGCATGGGCATTGACCGCCTTGCCGCGTTGCTTGCCGGCACGCATGCGATTAAAGAGGTTATCTTATTCCCTACTTTAAGGCCCAAATCAGATGCCTCCACCCATCCCATACTGCAAAATTCGCCGACAAATGCGGCTGTTCATGAAACACAACAAAATAAACATCCAGATGCCATATATCCTCGCGAGAAGGCGCTCAAGCTTCTCCGCAAACATGTGAAGAATGAAAACCTTATCAAACACATGCTTGCGGCGGAAGCGGTCATGAGGGCGCTTGCCGAAAAATTCGACGGCGATGCGGATCTATGGGCGCTTGCAGGGCTCCTCCATGACATTGATTGGGAAGAAACGCAGGATAACCCGCACAGCCACTCTCTTGTATCAAGCGAGTATCTCACGCAAGAAGGCGTCAATCCCGAAGTGGTGCAGGCTATAAAAACGCACAATCACCTCCATGGCATTTCACCTCACACGCCGCTTGAAAAAGCGCTTTACAGCGCGGAAGAGCTTACCGGGTTATTGGTCGCATGCGCACTCGTGCAGCCGTCGAAAAAATTAGCAGAGGTGAGCGTGGATGGAGTCCTAAAAAAATTCGGGCAGCCATCATTTGCGAAAGGGGTAAATAGGGAAATAATCCTGAAAAGCGAAGAACTGTTGGGCATTTCACTTGAGGATTTAATACAGTTAGAGCTTTCCGCCATGCAGCAGATCGCTCATGAAATCGGATTATAACGCAATATGCTTGATATCAATTTCATTCGTGCATATCCCGATAAGGTTCGCTGGGCCCTAGAGGTCAAAAAAATCAACCTCGATATTGACGAATTTTTGAATATTGATAAGAAACGAAATGCAGCATTACACGAACTTGAGGAATTACAGAGAGCGCGGAATGAAATAGCGGCACGCGGTAAAACAAGTAGCTTGCATCTCAGAGAAGAAGGTAAGCGGATTAAACAAAAGATAGCGGAGCAGGAGAAGAGATTTGGAACACTTGATGAAATATACGAAAATTTCATGGTGCAGATGCCCATCATTCCCGCGCCCGATACACCCATAGGCAATGATGAGAGGGGGAATGTCGAGGTGAAGAACTGGGGACATCCTCCGCAATTCAGCTTTACACCCAAAGACCATGTGCAAATCGGTCGCGATCTTGATCTCCTTGATTTGGAAAAAGGCGTAAAAGTAAGCGGTTATCGAGGATATTACGTGAAAAATGAGGCAGTTATGCTCCAAATGGGCGTGATGATGTACGCTTTGCAAAAAGCCATCCAGAGTGGTTTCAAACCAATGATTCCGCCCACCTTGGTAAATGAATTTGCGCTTTTTGGCAGTGGATACTTCAAAGGAAAAACTTATAATCCGGATACCGATGAAATATATAAAATAGATAATGACGAAAAAGAGACGAATGGCGCGGTGAAAAAAGAAAATAAATTTTTAGTGGGGACTGCAGAGCCTTCACTCCTTGCATATTATGCAGATGATATTCTTGAAGAAAAGGATCTCCCGTTAAAAATCTGCGGATTTTCTCAGTGTTATCGGAGTGAGATAGGAAGCTATGGCAAAGACACCAAGGGCATATATCGCGTTCATGAGTTTATGAAAGTAGAACTTGTGTGCATTACAAAGGCTGACGTGGCAACTGCAGACAGTATGCATGAGGAGCTCATTGCATTTTCACGTGAATTACATGAAGACTTAGGGCTTCCGCACCGGCAATTGCGTATTTGCTCAGGAGATCTCTCTACCGGCAAGTACAAGCAATATGACATGGAAGCATGGATTCCAAGCCGTCAAGCGTATGGAGAAACAGGTTCTGCGTCTAATTTCCTTGATTGGCAATCACGCAGACTTAACGTGCGGTACCGAACGAACGATGGTGATATAAAATATGTGTATATGCTCAATGATACCGCACTTCCTTCAGCGAGAATCCTTATCGCAATTATTGAAAATTATCAGCACGCTGACGGCAGCATTAAGGTTCCTGAAGCGCTTGTGCCCTACATGAACGGTATCCGCACGATAAACCGGGGCAGTGCGTAAGCCTTGTCTTATATTATCCGACGCTTAACTGCTTGTCTTAAGCTAAATGTTTTTAGCTCACATATTCCATCATGCAAATCATTTGCCTGCACGACGCAAAAAAACAGATTATTACGAACACGCGTACAAAAACCCGCATCGCGCAGATCCCAAAAGAGGAATCGACACCAGACTTATTTTTTTATTGTGCGGGGTTTCAGGTCTCGTAGCCGTATGCTATTGGCTTTTCTTCTCCGGAGCATTTAGTGTGACTTCCCTCGAAGTTCTCAATGCGCAGAGTATTGACCCGGGAAAGATTGAGTTGTTGGTAAAGACTGAGTTAGGTAGGAAGAAATTATTTACGATTCCCTACGGCGCGAGCCTTTTTTTTGTTGATTCTCGGCGTATTGAACAAGCGATACTGCGTGAATTTACGGTTAAAAAGGTTGATGTCAGGCCCGCATTGCCGCATCGCCTCATTATTGATTTAGAAGAACGAATCCCACGTTACATTGTCAAAGGCTCGCAAGGAGAGGATGATTATGCCGCAGATGACGAAGGAATAGCTCTGGGGCCTGCCGTATTAGGGGAGCAGCAGCTTCTTTGGATCATTACCGCTCCGGCAATATTAAGCGCCACTACAGGCTCTGCAGTGTTTCCCCGCAGCACGCTTTCGTTCCTAAACGCATTGGAGGCGTCATCTGCACACATACGTCAAGGCTACCGCATTCAGGAGGTAGACCTCACGCGTATGCTTTTACACGATATAGCGGTAAAAACATCAGAACAGTGGTTTATTTTAATGTCAGATGCTTTAGATACCGATTTGCAGCTTTTGAACGTCGACAGAGCGCTTGCAGAAATGAAGGATGAAAGAAAGGTTATCCAATACATTGATGTGCGCATTTTAACAAAAATATTCTACAAGTAGCGCAACTAAAATCGTAGCACATTAGAGGTGACGATATAATGCGCGTATGTTATCCGTTCCAGTGCTATTGGGTCGGATAATATACATTGTCCGACTCTGGATAATTATAGTGAGAATATTCCCCTCTTAACAAAAGAAGGCCCGTGAAGAGGCCTTCTTAATGTTTGACGTATAACTATTTATTCTGGAAATATACCACCCGTCGAAAAATAAATGGTTATATTACCCATTGAAAAGCTATTCACTACTGTTGACGTCGCCGATCCAGTAATAATGCTACCGCCCACTATATCCTCTCCCGCAATTATGCTATTTTGCCCGGTGATAATGCGTTGGCGTGTTATTATTGTCGCATTGGATGTGGCGCGAGGTCTTATGGTAATGGATGATCTGCTTCTTACGTTGCAGATATATGTTGGATCATCTGCTACGTTATCAGTGATATTGCACGTTGCTACTGCTAAAATAGGTGATGCAAATAATAGGGAGATGCCGATGCCGCTAATAATACCAAAGAAAAGTTTTCTCATATGGTTGGTCTGCGCCTTTTTATTTTTATAATTTGTTTTCGACCTTTCTCCCCTCCCCCCTTTTGT
>MGER01000039.1:0-5218 GCA_001791465.1 Candidatus Uhrbacteria bacterium RIFCSPLOWO2_02_FULL_49_11
AAACCGAACAGGCGGATAAGGCTGGCGGTGGCACGAGCCGCGAAGGCGGCTTTGGCGCTCTTTTTTGAAATTTGGTGGAACCGCGTCTCCCCTTCCACGACGGCGCCGTCGCGAAGAACGGCAGGCTCTTGGGAAGTATATTCCATTCCTCCATGCACGATCGCGGTCGGTTCAAGCGTCACGCGGTCGCCGCTCCTGCCGTAGACCGTCAAATCCCTTCCCACTTCTCCGGCAACCGCCACCGATCCCCCATACGCGCGGACATCGCGCCCCACGCGCCCATTGATTACCACATCTGCGCTGAACGCGGTCATACTCCACCCCACTTCCGATGCATCAGAAAGCTGCACCCTTCCGCCCACCACGGACACGCCCCTGCCGACGCTGCCTGAAATTTCCACGGTGCCGCCTGCCACGCGCACGCTCCCGCCGACATCGGACACAATGCGCACTTCGCCCCCTATGGCAATCACGTCACCGGTAACTGGTCCTGCGATCTCTACGGTGCCTCCCGCGACTATCACATCGCCATCCACGGGCGCGAGGATCCGCACACTGCTCCCCATGCGCACCACGTCGCCCTGCACACTCTCATCCGCAGAGATCACCACTGCTTCTCCTTTTGCATATACAAAAAAAGGCAATAATGCGGCCATCCCCATGATAACGATATTGCACATGAGTCGCGTACGCATAAGCAAATATGGTAATATTGGTAATACGTGATACAGTAAATTCTAGCAGATTTTAACGATATATTAAACTATGTTGTAATCAAGGCACCAACCGCCAATATTTGGAATTTGTTATTTGGAATTTATCAATTATATGCCTTCCTTCACCGCCCTCACTCAACAAGACGGAGAATTGAGCACTGCTATGCGCGGAGAGCTGAAACGCCAGCGCCAGGGTTTAGAAATGATCGCGTCTGAAAACTACACCTCGCCCGCCGTGCTGGAAGCCATGGGCTCTTACCTCACCAATAAATATTCAGAAGGCTATCCCGGGAAACGCTACTATGGCGGCAACGAATGGATTGACGAAGTAGAAAATCTTGCGCGCGAGCGCGCTAAACAATTGTTCGGCGCCGAGCACGCGAACGTGCAGCCGCACTCCGGCTCAAGCGCAAACATGGAAGCGTATTTTGCGCTGCTTGAGCTGGGCGATACGGTCCTCGCCATGGACCTCGCATCCGGCGGGCACCTTACCCATGGAAGCCCAGTGAATTTTTCAGGCAAATTTTACCGCTTCATCCCTTATGGCGTGCGCCGCGACACGGAACAGATTGACATGGATGAGGTGCGCGTCATTGCCTTGCGCGAGCGGCCGAAACTGATCCTCGCGGGATACACCGCCTATCCGCGCACCATCGACTTCGCCGCATTCCGCGCAATTGCGGATGAAATAGGCGCCTCCCTTTTAGTAGACATGGCGCACATTGCCGGTTTGGTCGCGGGCGGCGTTCATCCCTCACCTATACCTCATGCACATGTGGTAACTTCCACCACGCATAAAACCTTACGCGGCCCGCGCGGCGCATTTATTCTTTCAAAAGGGGAATATGCGGAACAAATTGACAAGGCCGTCATGCCAGGAATGCAAGGAGGACCGCTGGAACACGTAATTGCCGCAAAAGCGGTCTGCTTCCGTGAAGCGATGGCGCAAGAGTTTAAAAGTTATGCCGCGCAAATCGTGAAAAACTGCCAAGCCTTGGGCGCGGCGCTCGCCTCCTATGGCGTGCGGCTCGTTTCCGGCGGCACCGACAATCATCTGCTGCTTATTGACCTTACTTCGCTCGGGGTCACAGGGAAAGAAGCGGAGAAGGCGCTCGACAGCGTAGGAATCTACACCAATAAAAACATGATTCCCTTCGACCCGCGCAGGCCCCTAGATCCGTCGGGTTTGCGCATTGGCTCTGCCGCGCTCACGACGCGGGGATTTTCTGAGCAAGAAATGCAAATTGTCGCGGAACTCATTTTCCGCATTCTAAAAAATAAGGACAATGAGGAAGAGAAGAAACGCGTGCGCAAAAAAGTCACCGACCTCACCGACGCGCACCCCCTCTACACCGGAATGAACATATAAAAACCTTCAACATATCCGACCTATCAGTCTTTTCCGACCTCTCCGTCGTATCCGTCTTATCCGACCTATCAGACTTATGGACACGTTGGCACACGGTCTCTGGGCAGCTACCGCTGCCAAAGCCTACATTGATCCCAAAATCGTTATCTGCGCTCACCACATCGTGCCCCCGGAAATACCAACCACCGGTTCGGTGGAGACTCTGCGCGCATTCTATAAGAAATATTTTAAAAAACTTGAGGGGATAAATAAGTTCTATAAAAATGAGGAGAGCCTCATGCCGCTCGCCTGTGTGCTGGAAAACGCGCTCAACCTCGCCAAAGAATATCCCAGCCTCATCCTCGACACTCCCACGCTTGAGATTACGTCCACACTACTCCAACGAAAAAGTGGCAATCCCCTCATCGTTCTTTTCCGCACCATGATGGCAAAAGGATAACCGCGCAGAGTGCTCATATTGTATATTATTAACCAGTTATGAGACTTATTCTTACAAGACATGGTGAAACCGAGGAAAATAAAATCGGCATCATGCAGGGACATTTGCCGGGAAAACTTTCTGCAGAAGGGATAGAGCAGGCGCAAAAATTAGCATTGCGGCTAAAGGATGAAAAAATAGATTTCATTTATTCCAGTGATTTGGCACGAGCATCTGATACTGCGAAAGAAATCGCCTCATTTCACCCTCATGCCCCGATTAAATTTGTCGAAGATTTGCGAGAACGAAATTTGGGGGAATTCCAAGGAAAAAAGAAAAGTGATTTTGGTTGGAATCCAAAGGATCATAAAGCAACATATCTGGAACCTAAAGAAGGAGAAACGATAGAACAGCTCTATAAAAGGGCAGAAAGTTTTCTCCATACCGTTATTGTGCAACATTGTAAAGATACCGTTTTATTCGTGGGACATAACGGTATCAACAAGGCGTTAATAGCGGTAATTACCGGTAAAAAACATACGGATGTAAAAACCATTGAGAATCAACGTAACACCAGCGTGAACATATTCGAAATAGATGAGGACAAAAACCATACCATACATGCCTTTAATTGCATTAAACATTTAGTTTGATAATTATCAACTCACACTATAACGTATGCCTGAACAAACCCAGTCTCAACCTCAGCCAAATTCTAAAAAAAACATCCCATTCCCCCTTATTGTCCTCCTAGTATGCGTGGCAGTAGTGGTCGCGGCGTATGCGTACCAGAAATATTCTTTCATGAGCGAACCTACCACAGTTAAGACCCCTTCTGAAGAGCCTGCGCAAGGGAATGAGGATTCAGGAACCTGCAAAAACCTCTGCGGCAACGGCGTGTGCGAAGAGATTGTGTGCATGACCATCGGCTGCCCGTGCGCCGAAACCCCCACCACCTGCCCGCAAGATTGCAAATAGAGTGGCGGTGTAAACATACCATCCATGTTTATCGTCGCCATCATCTCTAAAGTTTTAATGAAGGGCAAAAAGCGATTTGACAGAATTGAGGCAGGGAATTAAGATAGTATATAGAATCAATACCTAACCTATATATCTATGTCCATTGTGAATTTCGCTGTTTCCAAGCCGTTAGAGAAGCGGGTAGAACACATTATGCGGGAAAAAGGTTTTACGAGCAAAGCGGAATTCTTCCGATTTGCTGCCATCCAATATATTGATATCTTAAGTAAACCGGTCGTGAGTGAAGAAGAGCGTTTTCGTTATCTCACTACCGCACTCGCCAATGAGGTGGTGAAGGCTTACCGCGGCAAAAAGGTTCCCACCGCGCGGGAACAGCTCACCGATCTCTAGCGTGGTGAACATTCTTGTTATATGTACCACGTCATCATACTTCCGCATTTCCTGCGGCAACTGAATACGTACGTGAAAAAACATCGTCGCCTGAAGGACGATGTTATCGTTTGCTTAGAACAATTCGATGCGCGTCTGCATGCGCACCTTGGTAATAATGTATACAAAGTGCGCCTTAAATCACGCGACATTCCCCGCGGTAAGAGCAAATCCTTTCGTCTCATTGTGCTGCTCATCAACGCAGGAAGCTTTCTGGTCCCCATTTCCATTTATTTCAAAGGCGACCAGGAAGATATTGCGAGAAAAGAAATCAACGATCATTTAGAAACCATTCTCTTTGAATTAAGAGCCCGGCAATTTCTCATGTAACTATTGTCCTGTGAAAAAACGCATCTTTATCGCTCTTCCAGTCTCTGAATCTCTCCAAAACGAAATCATTGCTTGGGAGCAGAGTTTCTCTGATCTTCCCGTGCGCTGGCTGAAGGGAAAAAATCTGCATATTACCTTAGTGCCGCCGTGGGAGATAGATGACACTGATAAGATTGTTACATTGTTAAATGGCTCAAAATTTGTGACTGAACGGATTGAATTAAGATTTGACCGCGTGTCGTTTGGACCAAACCCAAGGGAACCGCGCCTGATCTGGGCAGAAGGGCAAACAGTTAATCAGTTGTCAGTTATCAGGAATCAACTATACGAAACGCTGGGATTTTCCCCGGAATCAAGGCCATATAAACTTCATCTCACGTTGGCGCGATTTCGGCCTGAACAATTCGCGTCTTTTCCAACGCAAACACTCAATGAAAAAGTAACTTGGCAGGACACCGCCACCTCGTTTGTTCTCATGGAATCTCATCTCCTTCCCACTGGCGCAGACTACGAAATCCTTGTTGAAATTCCCTTATGAACGGAGCCGCATTACTCCTTGAAAAAAAGAAGGCCTTTAAGATAGCTCGCGCGCTCGCAAAACTCTATCCGCAAGCAAAAGTACTTCTCTCCCATAGAAACCCTTGGGAACTGCTGGTTGCCACCATGCTCTCGGCGCAGTGCACTGATGCGATGGTGAACAAAGTCACGAAGAAATTATTCAAGAAATATAGAACATTCAATGACTATCTCAAGGCAGACCAGAAACAATTCGCGCACGACATCCGCTCAACTGGTTTTTATCGACAAAAGGCGAAACACATCCTTGCGACAGCGCGGATCATCCATTTAAAATTCGACGACAAGGTGCCGCGCACCATGGATGATTTGCTTACGCTTCCGGGCGTAGGAAGAAAAACAGCAAATATCGTCCTGCAAAACGCGTATGGCACAGTGGTCGGTATTCCCGTAGACACT
>MGER01000039.1:5280-5425 GCA_001791465.1 Candidatus Uhrbacteria bacterium RIFCSPLOWO2_02_FULL_49_11
GCAAGATCTCATGCGCCTGTTCCCGAAGAAAGAATGGGTACTGCTCTCCTATCGCCTCATCGCCTACGGCCGCGAGTTCTGCCCCTCCCGCTCCCACGACCATTCAAAATGTCCCTTAAATTCTCCCCCTAAAAAGGGGGAGACG
>MGER01000039.1:5562-9500 GCA_001791465.1 Candidatus Uhrbacteria bacterium RIFCSPLOWO2_02_FULL_49_11
GCCATGCTTGATTCCGGTGGCAACACAAGCGGTGGTAAAAACATTAACGAGCGAGGAAGCGGTTGCCGCGAAATGCCAAGCGCTTATCGCCAATACCTTACATCTCCATCCGGCGCAAATATTACAATGGGTAACGAACGAGCTACTCGAGGACAAATCCCGGCATCTCCTCGGTGTCGGCCACCCGGGAGACATACCTATTATTAAGACGAGCATCAACACGTTCGCCTGCACCGTTCCTGCCCACTACACGCGACATAACTTAACCAATAATACAGATTAACTGGCCCACGAGTGCTTGCACCCCTGCCATGGTCACAATCTACGGTGAAGTGTATACTTAATGCGTTTATTATTAATTTATTTTTATTAAGCCTATGCGCACATCACATCTCATGCCAAAGTTCATCCGCGGATATGTCGGGTTTGTGGAAGCATTCCTCTTGGTTCGTTTTGTCATGGCCCTCCTTCCCGGACAGAGTGAATTTGTCGCTTGGTGGCTCGCAATCACTAATCCACTGTTCACGCCATTTTCGCGCTTCGTCTCCTTCCCCCGCCAAACCGCTATCTTTACCATAGAATTTTCCACCCTCGCAACTATGATCCTCTACGTCGTGACGGCGGAACTTATCATCGCCCTGTTTTATTGGGGACAATTTCTTGTAAAAAAATATCACAATGAAGGAGATGATAATGCAACCAACTAGCGTATGACATTGCCTAAAAATTTTTTCACCACAGGACTGATCGTTGGATTCGCGGCCATCGGCATTATATCGCTTGCCTATCTTATCGCTTCACAGACACCGCCGCATTCCTCCCAACCACCAATAAACCGCCCAATTGTTCTCCCCGAATCAAAACTCCCGAAATTTTCCTCTTGTGCTGATCTTAATTCGACACTGACGGCGGCTGCCGCGGAACAACGCAGTAAAAGCAGGTCTTCTGATAAATTCGGATCATTCGGTATCAGTGCCGGTTTAGGACTGCAAGCGACCGCATCGGAAACAAGCGCCGATTATTCTACCACCAACGTCCAAGTTGCAGGTGTCGATGAAGCTGATATTGTAAAAACCGACGGTTCCTTTATTTATTCCTTATCGAACAATAAGCTTTCGATCGTGAAAGCAGATGGAAATTTAAATCTGACAAGCTCAATCGCGTTTACTGACGGAGACCAGCCCAAGGAGATGTTCATCGCTCCGAATCGACTCCTCGTGATTGGCAATGCGGCTGATTGGGAAGAAACCTTATACAAGACGCAACCGTCTGGCATGCCTTCTGCTCCAGCACGCACTATTCTCCCTCCCCGCCACTACTATGGTCGGCTTACTTTCGTCCACCTCTATGACACTTCTTCGCCATCGCACCCGCGCCGCATTCGCTCCCTGGAATTTGAATCTCAATACGTTACCTCGCGCCTGATTGCAGACCATGCTTATCTCGTCATGAACAAAAATGCTGATGTGGTTAGCCAAGAAAATATACAAGAAGAAACAAGCCTGCCTATGTATAAGGACACAGGCGTTTACGGCGACAGTGCTGTGCCTATGGCGAAATGCACCGATATTTCGTACATTCCGCCTATATTAGAATCCCAGTACTTAATCATCGCCTCAGTGCCGCTCGATTCTCCGAATGACGAAATCGAAAAAGAAATTGTGCTAGGAGCCGGCGATAATGTGTACGCTTCGCTTGAAAATCTCTATGTGGCAAAAACCACATATGGAGACTACCGCATCCTACCGCTCCTTGAGCATTCTCTCGAAAACAGTAATGAGAAGACTGAGATCAATAAATTCGTCCTTTCTGAGGGTAAAATTAGCCATCTAGCAACCGGGGAGGTGGAAGGCAGGCTCCTTAATCAATTTTCCATGGATGAGTATGAAGGTAATCTGCGCTTGGCGACAACCATTGGACACGTGAGTCAGCAAGGCGCGCTGACAGATAATCGCGTCTATGTGCTTGACTCTGCGCTTAAGGAAATAGGTTCTGAAACAGGAATCGCTCCGGGTGAGCAAATCTATTCCGCGCGATTTATGGGGAAACGCGGTTATCTGGTAACGTTTAAAAAAGTTGACCCATTCTTTACTCTTGATCTGGCCGATCCTCGTCAACCCAAGGTAGCGGGGAAACTCAAAATCCCAGGATTCTCTGATTACCTCCACCCCTTTGACGAGAATCACATTATCGGCGTGGGGAAAGAAACTGTCGAGGCGGAAGAAGGAAATTTCGCATGGTACCAGGGCATTAAAATGGCAATCTTCGACGTGTCTGATTTTGCGAATCCTCGAGAGCTTCATCGCGTGATCATTGGCGACCGCGGTACTGATTCCGAGGCATTGCGCGATCATAAAGCCTTCTTATTTTCAAAAGAGAAAAATCTCTTAGTGATCCCCGTCACGCTCGCCGAAATTGACAACGCGCGGAAACAGGATATAAACTTCCGTTCGAACACTTATGGACAATATGTCTTCCAAGGGGCATTCGTGTTTGATGTAAGTCTTGAGGAAGGCTTCAAAGAACGCGGTAAAATCACGCACTATGACTCCGATGACGTCTTCCGTAAAAGCGGCGATCGCTTCTACGGAGGAGATCTAAACGTACGCCGCAGTATCTACATTGGCGATACTCTCTATACCATTTCTAATCTTAAAATCAAGGCAAATTCTCTCATCGACCTTTCCTCGCAAGGTGACATCAATCTGCAATAAACTGAAAATTATCATATCCGATCATGCCCTAGGATCCGATGCTATGGGATATTTTTATGTTACCGCTTATGGTTAAATTTTATCCGGTAAAAAAATCACGTTGGAGCCAGGCACGACTTGGCATTCTTAAGACGCCTCACGGAGAGATAGAAACGCCGTGTCTTGTTCCGGTGGCAACACAAGCGGTGGTAAAAACATTAACGAGCGAGGAAGCGGTTGCCGCGAAATGCCAGGCGCTTATTGCGAATACCTATCATCTCCACCAACAGCCGGGAGAAGGGGTGATAAAGCGCGCCGGAGGATTGCACCAATTCATGCACTGGGACCGCCCTTTGATGACTGATTCCGGAGGATTCCAGGTATTCAGTCTGGGGTTTGGAAAGGACCTTGGGTTGAACAAAATACTTAAAAAAGAGCTGCCTTTCCGCGTAAAGTCCGGCCAACAGCCAAAACTTCTCAACATCACCGAGGCGGGCGTTCACTTTACCTCGTTCCGCGATGGCAAAAGATACTTCCTCGGACCAAAGGAATCAATAAAAGTCCAAAAAGCGCTTGGCGCTGACATTATCTTCGCCTTTGATGAGTGCCCGCCGCCGCACGCGGATCGCGAGTACCTCAAGGAGTCTCTTGCGCGCACCCACCGCTGGGCCAAAGAGTGTCTTAAACTTCGCCCTACTCGCCAAATGCTCTACGGCATCGTGCAGGGCGGCAGCGACACGTCATTGCGCAGAGAAAGCGCGCAGTTCATCAGCGCGCTCCCCTTTAATGGCATCGGCATCGGCGGCGAATTCGGCCACAATAAATCACAAATGAAGAAGACGCTCGACACCGTCATTGCTGAACTGCCTGCCCACAAACCGCGCCATCTTCTCGGCGTGGGGCACCTTGAAGATATACCTCTCATAATCAAGGCAGGCATTGATACGTTCGACTGCACGGTGCCCACCCATTACGCGCGGCATGGCATTGCGTTCACTTCGCAAGGCAGACTCGATATGGCAAAATCACTCTGGTACAAGGACAAAAATCCGCTCGATAAAAAATGTGCCTGCTTCGTGTGCCGCGGCTACCGGCGGAATTACCTTACCCATCTTCTGCGCGCGAAAGAGATCACGGGCCTCAAACTCCTCACGTTCCACAATCTATTCTTCTTCAATACTCTGATTGAAAAAATAAGAAATAATATCAAGCGAGGATACGTGTGAACACTAAATTTATTCAGCT
>MGER01000039.1:9514-10166 GCA_001791465.1 Candidatus Uhrbacteria bacterium RIFCSPLOWO2_02_FULL_49_11
ATTACACATTGCCGCGCGAGCGTATAGCCCTTGCTCCCGCAAGCCCGCGCGATTCTGCACGATTGTTAATCTATAACAAGGGAAAGAAGGAGATAGACGATGACCGGTTTACCCGCCTCGCACGTTATCTTCCCCCGCGCTCCGTGCTCGTCCTTAATCAAACCAAGGTGATTCCCGCGAGATTCTTGGTCACCAAACCCACCGGCGGAAAAGCAAAGCTGCTCTATGTAGAGATGAGCGGAAACGAAATCAAAGTCCTTTCAGAAAAAAAGCTGTCGGTCGGCACGAAACTCGCGGCGTCCGCGCGCTACGCATTCCTCGTAGAACGCCACCGCGGCTCCTCCTATTTTCTAAAGCCGCTATTTCCCCTTAAAAAGCTTGCGCCCTTCCTGAACCGATACGGCATCACGCCCATTCCATTTTACCTCCGCCATACGCCGCTGACAGAATCTGCGCTGCGCCAGAAATACCAGACAGTATTCGCGCGTGTTCCCGGCTCCATTGCTGCGCCTACTGCCTCGCTTCACTTCACCCCGCGGCTTATTAAAAAACTTAGAGCTCTCGGCCACACGGTGAAATATATCACCTTGCACGTCTCCTTAGGCACATTTGCGCCGCTCACCGGAGAACAAACCAGGAAAGGCGCGCTCCA
>MGER01000039.1:10229-10426 GCA_001791465.1 Candidatus Uhrbacteria bacterium RIFCSPLOWO2_02_FULL_49_11
ACGGCCTATTATTGCGGTAGGAACGACCGCAGTGAGAGCCTTAGAAACTGCTTCAAATAAGCATGGCAAGCTGGCCAAGTGCCACGGCGCCACAGGCCTCTTTATCCGCAAGGGATACCGGTTTAAATTCATCGGCGGCATGATCACGAATTTTCACGTTCCCCGCTCATCGCTCCTCATGCTTGTGGCTGCGTTCG
>MGER01000040.1:0-3538 GCA_001791465.1 Candidatus Uhrbacteria bacterium RIFCSPLOWO2_02_FULL_49_11
AGCGTGAGCGAGAGCGCAATATCTTTGGGATTATGAAACTGGTCCCAATCGCGGTCAATGATGAATTGCCTGATCTTTTGTTTCAATGGCTCGAGCTCGTCCATAGTATTGAATAGATTGCGTGCGGTGCCTTCATTTTCCTCCTTTTCCCTTCAAAAAGCAATCATTTGCGCGATAAGAAAATCGGCTATTAACCAGGTTAATAGCCGATTCTCCCGACTTCCTGGGGAAAACTCGAAATCACTCGATAAACATTGAGGATGCCAATTTTCTTAGGCACTACATCTCCTACTTCAGGACGGTGGGCGTACTTGATCGTTCGATATTGCATAGCTGGTAAATCTTCTTGGCTTCCTGGGACATCCGCGACGGCAAGGCGTAGCGCAGTTTCTTCTTCCGGTCGTACAGGATACTCGTCTGCACCCTGAGCAGGGTCTGTCTGATCCGCTCAGGACTCAGGTGAGTGTACTGTAGTTTGACGCGGTGTTCGAGGTAGCGCACCAAGGCGTAGGCCGCGTAGCAAATGGCGAGGTGGGCTCTCACCCGCTCCGGCTTCCAATGAAACACCGGCCTGACCTTGAGATCGTGCTTGGTCACCCGGAAGGATTCCTCCACCTGCCAGAGGTTGCCGTACTGTGCGAGAATGTCCTGGTGGCTGAGATTCTTCGCGTTCGTCACGACTCCATGGAGACCGTCCCACCGGCGGTCTTCTTTGATTTTGTCCTCATTGAGGGCGATGGTGGCGCCCTCTGACACGGCGAGATACTTCTTGGCGCCCCCGTTCCCCAGGTACTCCTTGGGGTTTTTCTTTTTCTCCAACTTCTTCTTGGTGCGTTCAATCGCTTTGTCGCGGTCGCGGGCATCCTTGGCCGCGCGCGATTGTTTCCAACTCACGAGGAGGGTGCGGGTGCCGTAGGCGAATTGCCCAATGCGGTATTCGTCTTCCTTCACGTCCGCGTAGTTCTTCTCATCCAATATCTGCGCCTGAAGTTTCTTAGGGAGATTATGGAGCCGGCTGCCGACGATGTATTCAATCTCGCGCTCCTCAAACTGTTTGAGGTTAGCGTCGGAGAACATCGCGGCGTCCCCCACAAACACCACCTTCCCGATTTGGTAGCGTTCTTTCAGATTCTCAATGAACGGGATCACGGTGTGCCCTTCATAGGTATCGCCGGGGAAGGCTTGATACCCCACGGGCAGCCCCTCCTTCGTGACCATAAGGGCGATCAAGACTTGGGGTTGGTTGAACATCAGATCCTTGCTGTAGCCGTTCCTTCTCAGCTCGTCTTCCTCAAAGGCCTCGAAGTAAATGGTGGTGCAATCGAAGAAGATGACATCGATTGTCTCAGGAAACAACCGTTTGGTGTGCGCATACGTGAGATCGTTCAAGCGAGTGACTGCCACGTCGTCGATCCGATCCATCATCTCGTAGACCGCATCGAGATCGAGACTGCGACCGAAATCTTCCTCCAACAGGGCGACGCTACCTCGTTTGCTCAAGGGGTTTGCCACCCGCGCCAGGACAATATCGCGCAACAGGCTCACGGCGGCCTTTTGCCGTAACGGGTTCGCAATGATCGAGGCGAATTGGAGCTCATCAAACAGATCGCCGTAGACATCGTGAATGCCGCGCACGATTCGCTCCTCTTCAAAGAGATCTTTGAGGTTGACGCGGTAGTCAGCGTCACGCCTCCCCTCTTTCTGCGCTCGCCCCCGCACCGCCATCCGCGCCAGTTCCTCCGGCGTGAACAACAAACCTTGCGGATCAGATTCCAGGCGCGCCTTGATGGATTCGGCGAGGAGCTTGAGCTGCGCCAGTTCTTTTTCGTCTATCGCCAACCCGACATGGCGCACAATCTTTTGGACAATCCTGCCGTCGCGCCGGATCGATTCGACGATCTGCACCATCTTCTTGGGACTCAAGGGGGTGGTTTTGACTCTCACGTACATGCAGTAAGTATACACCAATTATTTAGATTGTCCTGTGGATTAGGCACTACAACGCACTCTCTGAATCTCGACCGCCAACCTTAGCCTCGTTTCCTCTGCGGAAAGGAGATTAAGGGGGGAAGTCGGGAAAATAACAAGCTCTAATTATTTCTTTTGTTACACGACCAATATAAACCATCGTTGTTTTGCTCGGCTGTGCTAGGAATATATTTCCATTCACCTTTACACAACTGACTGGGGTCTTTTGAATACTGTTTATTATATAAAACCCCATAGCAGAGACCCATTTCACCATTTATAGAATGTTCAACTCCAAAACAATTACATAAAAAATATTGCCGATTCCAACCAAACATATCTTTCGGCCAAAAAAACCAAACCAACCCGGCAAGGATTAAAAGAATAATGATTAAAATAACAATTTTCTTTTTAGACATAAAATTTTCCTTGACTTATCATCCCTTAGTGGAATGATAAAATTAGTTGCTAAAATTATTGAAAAAATTCTTTATCCGCACGGTGCCGCTGGGAGTTTTTATTTTATCTTCATATTCCAATGTAATCAACTCTGACTCATATATTCCAAACTTTTTCATTGCTTCTTCTAATCCAGCGACCTCTCGCTTTTTGTTATCATTAGTCAGATCCCAGCAAACATTTATTAACCGCTTGACCGCCCTACCTTCACGCACCACAAAATCTGTTTCCTGTTTGTCCTGCCAATAAAAAACTTCGGCGCCGCTTCTTTTTAAGGCCAGAAAAACCGCATTTTCAAAAACCCGACCAATATTCTCCGAAAATTTAAAAGACACGGCATTGTATAGACCGGTATCAATGCTAAAAAATTTTCTCGGCCTCTTTTGCTGTTGCGCTAGCGAAAAAGAAAAATAATTCGCAGGCACCATTAAGAGTACTTCTTCCAAATACGATAAAAATTTATTAGCGGTGGGCTGTGAAATGCCTTGCTTTTTTTCGGCCAAATAGCCAGACATAGATAAACCGTTCTGGGTCATAACCAAAAGGCAGAATTCTTTTAATTGCCGCATATCACGCACTTGGTAACGGCTGGCAATATCTTTTTCAATAATGGCCGAATAATATTCCTTTAATAACTGCCTTTTCACTTCCTCGCCGTCCGACAGCACCACTTGGGGAAAACCACCAAATTCCAAATATTCGCGAAGTAAATGGCGCAGTTCCGGCGAACAACGGTTATCAGAGTTCAATAAATCATCATGGTTTTTAAAGCTCAAAAATTCTTGAAAACTTAAAGGATAAATTAAGTTGGAATAAGTCCGGCCGGTTAACGCCCGGCCATATTCTTGGGATAAAAGATGCGAGGAAGAATCAGTCACATAAAACTTAACTTCGTCGCCGCGATCATAAACGCCGCGCACAAATTTCTCCCACTGCGGCACTTGATGCACTTCATCAAGGGCGACATAAATTTTCCCATGAGGCAGAAATCGTTCGCGGTAGGCATCATAAATTTGCAACAAAAAATTTAGATTAAGATCAGGCGCGAACGCCGGTTCTTCAAAATTAATATAAAAAGTATTCTCTGCCGGCGCGCCGCTTTTAATGATCT
>MGER01000040.1:3588-8962 GCA_001791465.1 Candidatus Uhrbacteria bacterium RIFCSPLOWO2_02_FULL_49_11
TTTGCTTCAACAGCGGGCTAACATATTTCGGCCGCGCCAAACCGGTTTTTGGTTCTGTTTGCCAAAAATTCCACTGGTTCAAGATGTCTATTGTTTCCTTATTGGTCATAAAACCGTATTTTAGTATTCACTAACTAAATACTAAAATATATTTTAGTATTTGTTAAAGTGGCTTACTTTAGCTAAATTTCCACCGTTCAACATATAAAAAGCCCCCATAAATACAAAACGGTTAATAATATATTCCAAGATCGTCGTCATCGCTTTTTGATCCTTGGTCTTTATCTCGAATTTTTTTAGATACGATGAAAATCTGCTTTTCCAAAAAAGCAGAGACTTCAACGGCTTTTTTATATTCCTCGTCCGACAATTCTTCGCTATTTATCACCATGGCATCAATCACCTTTTTAAAACCGAACAAAAAATCAAGTTCGTACTCGAGTTCCGCGTGGGAAAGGGTTGTTTTATAACCTGATCCAAACGCTTCTGTGGCGAGCGGCGATTCAGAACCGCCATATTTCTCCGGAAATAATTTATGAAGCCAAAAAATTCTATCGTACGCTAAAGTGTCAAGTCTCTCGTCTTTTTCGGACGTATTTTTTTCTTCGTTAATTTGTGCATTAATTGCTGCAATCCCCTCTAGGACGCCGTTTTCGAAAACGAAGCCTTTAATCTTCTCATCACCCCCCCTACGATTTCCTTCAATTGTATCCATATTCTTATGACTTGAATTGTATAAATTTTTTTACTATTGACCTTTTCCCATTAGGTTGCCTTTTTATCTTTAGCACATAAAAAATAAATTTAATCTATAATTCGCTGAAACAAGTTTAGTTCTCGGACTTACGCGTACCAGCCCGCAATCACTTCTCCCGCGCCTTTTGCGGATGAAATATGCGCTTCATCCATTCTATCATGCCTAAAAATAAGCAGGACACGAACAGGATAAGCAGCCAATCGTGAGGAAGAAGCGGCACCGTGCCAAAGAAGTGCTGTAGCGCGGGGATATAGATCACGGCGACCTGCAGCAACAATCCCGTGACGGCGGCAAGGATGAGCATGGGATTCCGCATAAAGCGTATGCGCCAAATCGGCTCCTGCAAGGAGCGCAATGAAAATACATAGACCGTGGCGGTAATCGAGAGCGTCGTGAATGCGATGGTCCGCGCGAGTTCTAAAGAATGGAACATATTCCAATAGAACACGAAGAGGAGAAGGCTTAAAACGGCGGAACAAGTGCTGATCGCGCCGATCAGCCAGCGATGCTCATGCATGAGGATAGACTCGCTCCTTACTCGCGGCTTTTCGCGCATGAGGGCGCGGTTGGCCGGCTCCTGGGTAAGCGCGAGCGCGGGAAACGTGTCAGTGACAATATTGACCCACAATATTTGAGCAGGGAGGTAAGGAAGGGGCCATCCCATCAAAAGCGCAAAAGTAATCGCAATGGTTTCCGTAAAGCTGTTGGAAAGCATATAGAGCGCCACGGTGCGGATATTATGATAGATAAGCCTGCCCTCGCGTATGGCGCTTGCCATGGTGCGGATATGATTATCAAGAAGCACAAGATCCGATGACTCCTTTGCCACATCAGTGCCGCTCCCCAAGGCAACGCCGATGTCAGCCGCTTTCAGGGCGGGAGCGTCATTCACCCCGTCCCCTGTCATCGCGACAACCGCGCCTCTCGCTTTCCATGCCGCAATAATGCGGAGCTTGTCTTCGGGCGTTGCACGTGAAAATACCGCAATGTCATTTATCTTTTCCGCGAGCGCGTTGACTGAAAGCTCTTTGAGCTCACTCCCGTCCATTACCCTCCGTGCTCCCTTCAATAATCCAAGCGTTCGCCCGATAGAAGTGGCGGTCAGGCGATGGTCGCCGGTTATCATGACCGTGCGGATGCCGGCTTTTTCCGCTTCCGCAATGGTTTCCACCGCACCCTCGCGCAGAGGATCCTGAATGCCGATAAAGCCTAGGAACATCAAATTACGCAGAGAATTACTCATTTTTTTAAACTCCCTGACGGTTCCATTTGCATCCCTTTTCGTAATGCAGAGCACCCGTAATCCCTGCCCGCTCATCTTTTCCACTTTTTTATTCAATGCCTCTCTCCCTTCACAGCTTAAAGGCACACCACGGCCAGATTCGTCTGCGACATACTTGATATAAGGAAAAATGACTTCTGGCGCTCCTTTTACATAGAGCACGCTCTTTGCGCTTCCCATTGCCGCGGATGCGCGATGGAGCGTGCACATATACTTGTCCTTTGAATTAAACGGTCGTTCGGCGCTACGGGGATAAAAATTTCTTAACGCGGCGACATCTGCTCCATGATCGAGTGCGGCGCGCATAAGCGCTCTGTCAGTGGTATTGCCAGTTGCCACAGGACCAGCGGCTGATCCTCCGATATCATACGGCGCGGCATCATTGCATACCACCATGGCAGTGACAAGTTCATCAAATCCATCTTTCTGATCATTCAACGCGCGCGCATGCGGCAGCGCGAAGGAATGATGGTATGTTTCCATCCGCACCACTTGCATCTCCCCCACGGTGAGCGTGCCTGTTTTATCGGTGCAGATGACGGATGTCGCGCCGAGCGTTTCTGCGGCATGGAGTTTCTTTACGAGGCCTTTTTGCACTAAAATTCTCTGCATGCCGATCGCAAGCACTACGGTGACCGCAATGGTAAGCCCTTCAGGGATCGCCGATACTGCGACTGCAATAGCGGTCGCAAACATATCTGCTATCCCCTCTCCTCGAAAAATACCAAACCCGAAAATCAGCGCGACTACGACCATGATGGCAAACGCGAGCTCGCGCCCGAAACGGTTTAATTGCATCTGGAGCGGCGTGTGTTCTTCCGGCGTACGCGCGAGAAGCAGGGCAATGCGCCCTACCTGCGTTTGCACGCCGGTGGCCACCACAACCCCGCTTCCTCGTCCCGCAGTCACGACCGTGCCAAACCAAAGCATGTTGATTTGTTCCGCGAGCACGCGAGCGGTGTGAAGGGTGCGGACATCCTTTTTCGCGGGGTGCGCTTCCCCCGTGAGCATGCTTTCATTGGCCTCCAGCGCATACTCCGATAAAAGGCGAATGTCCGCGGGCACGCGGTCGCCCGCCTGCACGGAAATGATGTCACCGGGCACCAGCTCCTCCTGCGGCACTTCCACGAGCGCGCCGTCTCGCAGAACCCGCGCTTTAGTGACGATGACCTTCTGCAGCGCGGCAAGCGCATACTGCGCCCGGCGCTCCTGGAACGCGCCCACCGCGACATTTATGAATACCGCGCCCAGAATAACCTGCGCATCAACCGCGTCTCCCAGTATGAAACTTGCCACAGACGCGAAAATCAATATAACGACTAATACATTGGCAAACTGGCGCAGCAGTATGAACAAAAAGGAGTTGCGCTTTTCACGATGCGGCAGCACATTATAACCCCACTGCGTACGGCGCTCGAGCGCCTCACTGGAGGCAAGCCCTTGCGGGGTTGCGTGCAATTCCTGAAGGATCTCCTTGCCTGAACGCAGTGAAAATACCCCCCCCGGAGGCTGTCCCCCAGACGGCTCTGCTTCCTTTTTTTGTCTCAGGCTAGTCATTTCCTTAATATTGTACGATGAATAGGCATAGATGGCAAAAACTCACGCCATTCCTATCTCTTAATTTATTCTGTATAATACTGTTATCCACTTTCTAGAAACCATTTAATTTGAATATAAAAAATTATCTTATACCCTATGCCCCCCACTCCTGACCAACCGGAAACGAAGAAAGGCACACTGCGCCCTTGGCTCTCTATCCTTGCGGTGCTCATTATTGCCGTGATTGCGTGGGCCTATATCGCCCAAAAAGCAAAACCGAACACGCAAAAGGAAAGTATCTCGACCATAAACCAGCCTCCTCTCCCGCCCACGCTCGCTCTTCCCCAAGAGCAGCGCATACTCAAGGGCGCGGTGACCTTTATTCAAGATACCAACCTCACCGTGATGGTCTTGAAAGAGGATAATCCTACGCTTGAGGTAGACAAAGCGCTTATCGTTTCGATCAGCACCGATACCAAGATTACAGACAAGGAAGGAGGGGCGCTGACGCTTAGTGCGCTTAAGGCAGGAGGTTCCATATCCGTGTATAGCAAATCTCCCCTCACGAACGAGAGCGCGGTAATACCCGCGGATATTATTGTGATCAACCCATAAATAAAACCCTCCTCACCGTACCACACAACCCCCCTTCTTAAAGAAGGGGGGTTTATTCAACAATCTCTCTACTGATCCTTAAGGAATAGCCAATGATTTAGCGGCTGCATCAGACAGGGTAAAAATCTCGTCATTCCCTTTTGCGCGAACCCACCATTCATTCTGCTTCTTTATAAATGTCACTTCACCTAAATCCGCTTCTGAGACACCCTTGAATGAGATAATAGTTCCTTTAGTTGCCTCTTGCATAAAAATAGCCTGATCCTTGTCCGAATCTATAAATCCCTTAGCCTTTAGAGGATGCACGGCATCAAATAACGTCTGCATCTCTGCATCGTCTGCTGGCACGGTGGAGGCGCCCGTATTCACCGTCCATTCCTCCCCATCCTTGCGATAGGTTTTTATGGTTGCTCCCTGTGTGCGGTAGGTAATCGTGGCAAGTGCGGCGGGGTCAATGTCCATGATCGTTCTATTTCTCCACGAATCAGCGAGCAGCGGGAATACCAGGGACAAATTGACATTCGCAAGATATACTTCATTATTGTCCTCAAGCTTCACATATGACGAGCGGTAGGTAGGACCGTTATTACCCACGCTCAGCGCGAAACGCGTATCGTGTATGTGTAGGGAAACTAGCATGCCCTGACTCCCCACACCCAATCTTTCAAAATTATCCGGGTTGCGGGATATAGGTCCTTCGTACCCACTCGTGCGCAAGGCATCCAGGGCTTCTTGCACCATATCCGCATCTGCTTGTCTTCCGTCGATGCGCCATACGCCCTCTTGTTGCACTAAAGTAACGGCGCTCTCACCCTTTTTAATCTCTATCTCCCCAACCTGCAAGGAATCAATACTCCGAAACGCTTTACTCATATTATTGGCATTTCCACTCCCTCCCTCTCTTCCTTTCCGCCATCTCATTCCTCCTATTATCGCCGCAAGCACCACTACGATAAGCGCTAAAATTAGCAATGTTTTTTTATTCATAGCACTGCTGATTTCTTCTTTCGGATAAATAGCCTTGCGCTTGCCACGAGCGCGACCAATAGCGGCATGCCGATAAGATTAAATAACCTCACCCGCTGCCGCAGTGCATCGCTCGGAAAGCTAAGCGGTCCTGGAATGCGCGTCTTCGACCGCACGCTGATGAGCGCCTCATCCTGCGTCAGCCAATCAACGGC
>MGER01000040.1:8974-10795 GCA_001791465.1 Candidatus Uhrbacteria bacterium RIFCSPLOWO2_02_FULL_49_11
CGCTCGCCATTTTCGCGCTCCCCGCCAAAACCACCCTCCCGCTCTTCTTGAGGGTTTGTCCTGTAGAAGAGTGCACCACCATGGATACTGCGGCGAGATTCTTGCCTAAATCATCTTTGTTCGCTTGAAAAGACGCTTGAGGGTCAATGGTGACTGGCAATGATTGTGAAAACCCGCCGTCACTGGTGGTGAGAAGTTCTCCTATGTCATTACCTTCGCCTTTATCCGTGCGCTCGACTAACGACGCCCATGGCAGCATCACCGCAGTGAGATCACCTGCGATAGGATTCTCCTTGATCACTTGGGCACGCAACCAATAGGGATATGGCAGGATGAGGGAAAGAAATCCGCTCTGGATGGTCACATTTTCATATGAACGCACATCCGCAAGGATCCGAGGAGCGACACGAGCGCCGAACGGAGCGAAAAGATCCCCGTTTGAATCAATATACTCCTGCGCTGAAAATATTTGCGTGTCCACGTTCGCCCTATCAATAAATGCCAGCACGCTTCCTCCTTGCTCAACATAGCTCCGTATGACCTGCACTGCGCTGTCACCAAGATCTCGAGTCGGCCCTAAGAGGATTGCCGCGTCGGTTTCCTGCGCAATAGCCGGCGTGGTCGTGCTTATATCTGTATCAGTAACCGTGTCTACACGGCTAAGCGCCTGGCGGAATGCGCCCGCAGGCTCCTCTCCGAAACCAGTTAGAAAGGTGACATTAGCTTTCTTGGGATCGGTAAGCGATTTAATGGACCTCAAAAGACGGTATTCCAAATCGTCGCTCCGATCGATAAAGGGGATCACTTCTTTCCCGTCTGCATACAAAGTAGCGAGGCCAAACATACCCTTTTGGGCTTGAAATACATCCTTTTCAAGCACATTGAACTGCATCTCGGTGATACCTAACGCCCTCGCCTCCTCTATCGCATCCGACCCTTCCTCCACGTTTTTATATTCCACCACGACATTCCCTCTCCCCTGTGATTGAAAATCTGACAGTAAATCTTGCACATCGCGTTTTACCAACGCGATCTGGGAAGGCAACTCTTTGGTGGAAAAAAGCTTAACGGTTACGAGATCCGGCAGTGCGCTCACAATGGTTTTCGTGGCAGAAGACAACGTATAGACTCTATCTCGGGTAAAATCAATGCGCCCGCGAAGGTATGCGCCCGCGAGGTTGAGCCCAAGGGTAAACGCGATAATAAGCATTGATCCCAGAAAAAGCCTTCTCCTCTGCGGCGCATGGGGCGATAAGCGTTCGCGCATGAGGAGCCACCCCGCGAGGCCAATCGCCGCGCCGCTCACGGAGAGAAAATATACCAGATCCCGTACGTCCAACACGCCCCGTGTAATATTATAATAATGGGCGCTGACCGAGAGATATTCCGCCACGGCACGCACTGATGCAGGGAGGCCGACGGTGACGACCTCTGCCCCTGCGATCGTAAACACGAAATTCACCCCCGTGCTGATAAGGAATGAAGTTACTTGGTGGCGCACTCCTGCGGAAGCCGCAAGGCTTATACACACGAATACAAGCGCCATGAGCATTGCGCCGAGATATTGCGCCGCCACGATGCCAAAATCAAAACTGCCAAATCCTCGCAGGGTTAAAACCACCGGCAACGTGAGGATGCATACAATGAAGAAAAACAACCACGCGGAAAGCAGTTTCCCCGCCAAATACACCCATGGATTCACCGGCTGCGCAAGCGCCGTTTCAAGCGTCCCTGATTTTCTCTCTTCCGCAATAAGCCGCATGCTCACTGCAGGGACCAAGAAAAGCAGGAGCCAGGGAAGGAGCTCGAACATCGGCCGCA
>MGER01000040.1:10812-11489 GCA_001791465.1 Candidatus Uhrbacteria bacterium RIFCSPLOWO2_02_FULL_49_11
ACGGCGAGTGAACGGAAATAGAAAAATGAATTGAATACGAGGGCAACAATAAGCAGGAGGTAACCGCCGGGATGGTCAAACCACGCGCGAAGTTCGCGCGTTATCATTGCGAATAATTGCCTTATGATGCGCATACTCAATTATTGTTCAACCGTAAGTTCACGAAATACTTCTTCAAGGCTTTTCTCTTCCTCGTATAATTCCGCAATGACCCAGCGGTGTTCAACCGCACATTGAAATACCGCGGTCCGTATATCAATATCACGCGGGGTGAGGAGCTCATAACGCTTAAATTTATTTTTTTGATTTCCCTCGATCGCTTCCACGCGCGCGACACCTTCCAGTTTCTCCAACGCTTCCCGAATTCCGTTCCCCTGCGCTTCCACGAGCGTCCGCTTCTCACCGCTCGCGCGGTGTTCCAGTTCATCCACGGTGCCGTCAGCGACTATTCGGCCTTCCCGAATCACTATCACCCGTGAACAAGTCATCGCCACTTCAGTGAGGACATGCGTGGAAAGAAGCACGGTTTTTTCGCGCCCCAAACGTTTTATCAATTCCCTTATTTCGTGCCGCTGATTCGGATCCAACCCTTCAGTGGGTTCATCAAAAATAAGGAGATCCGGATCACCCACGATCGCCTGCGCCAAGCCTACCCGCTGGCGAAAACCTTTTGAGAG
>MGER01000041.1:0-111 GCA_001791465.1 Candidatus Uhrbacteria bacterium RIFCSPLOWO2_02_FULL_49_11
AAATGCCGCAGTGACCGAGAGCGGCAGCGACCGCGTGCCATTTTCATTTGTGCCGCTCGAGCCGCTTGCACCCGGTTATCATTCTCTTGAGGCGTTTGCCTCTGATAGAGA
>MGER01000041.1:195-8647 GCA_001791465.1 Candidatus Uhrbacteria bacterium RIFCSPLOWO2_02_FULL_49_11
CGAACGCCCAGACGGGATCCTTATTATTTCCGGCGTGGTCAAGAGCGGCCATAAAGTGCGGATCACGGTGGACGGCGTTGAGCGGATGACCAGCGCGTTGTGGATACATGCATCAGGAGCCAGCGGTTTCACCGTCGCGATCCCTTCCCTTGCGCGCGGGGTTCACACCATCGTCGCATACGCAGTGCGCGAAGACGGGCAGATAAGCGCGGCTTCTGATCCGGTTACTATAACCATGACAGGCATTGCTTCTGCACCTCGTGCATCAACCACGATCGCACCAAAACCGGAGGTGCCGAAGAAAGAAACAATAATACGCATCGAACCCGAGCTGCCAGTGAGTCAGGCGCAACCCGCGCTTCCCGAGCCAGCGGTCGAGACGCCGAAGGCGGTACAAAATGAAAATGAAAACGCAGGGCGTGTCACCATTGTTCCTCCGGTGGTTATATCCGCAACGTCAGTCTCTGTGGAAGAATTGGCCTTGGCGCAGGCGTCGGCAGCTACTGCAGACGCTTCGCGCACAGGTCTTCCGCTCTTTATAGTATTGGTGATGGCACTGATAATCGCGCTCGTATGGTATACAACCTCACGGCGCGAAGAAGCGCAATTCCGAGAACCAGTGCATAATCCTTACATTGCTCCCCCCACCCCCTCGCCGTTGCCGCAGAAAATTTCTCCGTCGATTTCCGAATCGTCGCCCCGCATGTCACCCCTTAACGAGGATGCGCCTCTTCCGCCGCCTCCTCCGCCCTCAGATTCCAGTTTGCCGTTTGATTACATGTAAGGTGTCATCTGTGTTGAGCACCAATCCCGCCAAATTCAGAGGCGGGATTTGGTTTTTATGCGCATACTGATCTTGTCACCTTTTCTTCAAGGGTCTACACTTACCAATAGATGGCCCGTCCTCTCAACAATTTAGGCGATAGGGTATCACAGACCATTTCCCCTGCGCCGGCTTTTGAGTCTTTACTCATCCGCCGGTTTTTGTTGCCTTTAAGCATTCTCCTCTTTTTCGTATTTCTCTCACCCCCCGCGTCAGCCGCCTCATGTTTCCCCCTGCCTTCAGACGCCGCACACTGGTGGCGCGCCGAAGGCAGTGCGCAGGACAGCATAGGCCTAAATCCCGGCGCCCTGGAAGGAGGCACTGCTTACGCCGCCGGCATGGCAGGCCAGGGATTCAGCTTCGATGGCATTGACGATCTTGTCGCGATACCCGCCGGCGGTTTCCCCACAGGCGCCAGCGACCGCACCCTGGAAGCCTGGGTCAAGATTGACGCCATGCCAGTCCTGGAAGCGTTCTTCGCCGGCTACGACAGTTTCGGCGCCTATGGTTCAACCTACCATCTCGGCGCCAACAGCCGGGGGCTTTTTTTCTCGTCCTGGGGACCTGACCTGTTTAGCCCATCTCCCCTCACTATGGGCCAATGGCACCACGTCGCCGTCACCAATGCCGGCAATCTGGTCACCCTCTACCTCGACGGCGTGCCTGTAAACAGCGGTTCGCTCCCGATCGACACCCCGCCTGCTAATTCCCAGTTTTTCATCGGCAAGGTAGGCGGGCAGTACGGCGATATCAGACGCCTGCAAGGCCAGGTGGACGAGGTTACGCTCTACGCTCGCGCCCTCACCTCAGAGGAGATCGCCGCCATCTATCAGGCCGGCGCGCAAGGCAAATGCGCTACAGAACCGCCGCCTGTCAATCACCCTCCCGTCCTTTCATATTCGCAGGACACAGGTTACCTCACCGACGGCGTGAATCCGGAGAAAGGAACTGCCGATCTTACCCCGTTCGTATTTAAAGCAGTTTACACCGATCAGGACAACGACCCGCCGCCCTACGTGGCAATCTCTATAGACGACGGCACCGGAGCCATTCTCAATTTCCTACAACCTGACACTGCCGAAACCATACCTATTACCCTGCGCGATGGCAATTACACCAATGGAGAGCAATATACTCGCACCGATATATTTTCCAAAGGACACTACCAATACCACTTCGAATCCAGCGACGGCGAGGAGTCATCGCGATTACCCGCCACTGGCGAGCTCACGTTCCAAACCGGCTACTCCAACGTCGCGTTTCTGCACGGCATTGAAGGAAGCCGTCTTTATGTGGGCAATAATCAAATATGGCTTCCAAGCAGGGGCTCTGGTTTTGGTACGAGCGGAGAGGACGACATAGAAAAACTTGCTTTCAGTCCGCAAGGAACGAGTATATACGACGTGCATACAAAAGATGAAGATATAGTGAACACCGCGTTCTTGTTCGCGCACATATACCAGGGATTTTCCGCGTTCATGGATGGTCTGGAACATAGTAAGGTTATTAATGAATGGAAGCCCATTGCCTACGACTGGCGGCTTGACTATTTTGATCTCATCAAAAACGGAGCAAAAAGAAACAGCGAAGACATTTCCTACCTTGAGTCTCCGGGGAATGGAACGCCGTATGTGATAGATGAAATTCAAAAGCTCGCCGCATCTTCCGATACGGGGCGCGTAACGATCGTTACCCACTCAAACGGCGGATTGCTCGCAAAAACGTTACTGTCAGAATTACAGAAGGAAGACAACCCATACCATGGTCTGTTTTCAAAAATAGACAGACTTGTGATGGTTGCTCCTCCGCAACTCGGCACCCCAAAGGCGTATGTTTCCATGTTGCATGGCGCAGGTCATCCGTTTGAGTCGTTTTTGGGAGGGATTGCGGTTGGTTTCTTCTCAAATATAGACCAAGCGTGGCGCTATGCGGCTCGCAATATGCCGATGGCGTATGACCTTCTGCCGTCGCGTACATATGTCGAGCTCATGCGCGAGAATACGGATAACGCCCTGTTTGTATTCGATTCGTCACTCGACGGCTTGGCAAGCACCATACGCGCCAGATCGTTTGGGTATGCGGGCGGTAACATAGAAACTGCGTATGATTATCGCAACGGCGAGACGGGAACGGTGACTCTCACAGAATACGATGACTACAAAGCGTTTCTTCTTGGCGCAGAGGGGCGTCCAGAGCCGAGGTATGAAGATATAAGACACCCAGTCAAACTTGAACGCGATCTCTTGGAAGGAACCAAGGGGGCAGAAAAAACGCATGCGCAGATAGATGCATGGTTGCCGCCCGATCTCGATAACAATGGCGAATACGACATCGAAGTCATACAGATTGCCGGATGGGGGAATCAGACGATACGTGGAATGAGATACGAGATTGACGATGACGCGTTCTTTGCCTGCACACCCAATGGATCGCTTTGCGACGAGTTTCCGGGAGTCATGGCGACCCCTCTCATGACATCGAAAGGAGACGAGACGGTTGTGCTTCAAAGCGCAGCGCCAATGTCAGTGGAGACGTGGTATGTGAATTTGGCTAAATTAGATGAAGAAGGTGACGAAAAAAAAGAACATGCAACTATCATGACCGCAAGTCCTGTGATCAATCTTCTTAATAGCATTATCCGAGAGACGCCAAGGACGAACATTTTGTATACGTCTCAATCAACTCCTTCCGGCGCACACATCACTCAACTTGAGATGCACTCACCGGTCGAAATGCACGTGTATGATGTTGAGGGTAATCATACTGGATATATCACTGACGCAGACGGCTTTACGTATTTTGAGGAAAGAATTCCAGGAAGTTCTATGCTTCGTTTCGGCGAAAGCGTATATATTTTTCTCAACGCTGATGAAACATACCGAGTAACGCTTGACGGGATTGGCAACGGCACCTTTACGCTCAAGGTGAAAGAAACGCTGGATGACGCACCGGTTGGAGAAATTGTCTATAAAGATATCCCCGTCACTGAATTTTCAACCGGAGAGATAACTGTCGGATCAATCGTCAACACAAGCGGTCTTTCGGTTGATTACGAAGGTGACGGAAAAACCGATTTTGAGCTTGAGACAGGAGTGAATGCAGACATTACCGCCCTTGAATATCTTGCCATGCTTGATACGGCGGTAAAAGGGATGGACATGAAGCTTCCTGCGAAAATTACTCTTCAGGCGCATATCAAGACTGTGCGACAGCTTCTGCAAGTAAACCTTCAAACGAAAAATAAGAAGGGCAAGGGGCGGGGAATGGCTGAAAAAAAGATCAACGAGCAAATACTGAAGATACTGGATCAGATGGAAAACACTACGCAAAAGTTCGTTAAACAGAACTTGATTGTTGTCGAAGACCAGCGAATCATCCTCCGTCTTTCTGGCAACATAAAAGAAAAATTGATACAATAACGGTATGCAGACAAGTCTATCGGTTCACAGAAAAAAGCTTTTAACCATCACGCTTCTTGCTCTAATAGGGGTTGGTCTTGCCTTTGTTTCTTGGAACGTTATGGGAAAAAGTCAATGCCCAACCTTGGGCGTAAATGATTTGCCTACACCCAGCTATATTAAATGCACTGACCTTTACCATGACTCGTTGTATGCCCCCATGATATATGGCTTTTTCCTTAAATCCATCATTCTTTCCTCTCTTATTCTTCTCCTTTTCTCCGCACGAGTCTACAAAGCGTGGCGATGGTTCGCTCTTATCGCCATCCCCTTCATGCTGATCGGCATTATCTTCCCCATCCACGAGCCCGGCGGCCAGTTCTTCGGCAAAAAAGAGACAAGCGACGCGTTTGGATATTTCTTTCTTGGAGTAACCATACTCATTGTAATTATCGTAACCGGCATTGATTGGTTTAAGAAACGAGGAAGTTCTCGCAAAGAAACTTCTCAAAAAAAATAATTCTGTAACAACCGCTGATTCAACCATCCACTTTCACCCCTTCTCGCGGGGTTTTCTTTTTCCCTTGACGTTTTCCCGCGTCTGATATGCTTTCCGCATAGAACCCCGCCTGAACTGTCAGAAATACGGGAAACATAAATCTCCGACAGCTATTACTACAAAATGAGACTGTAGAAGAATAGAAAACAGGGTGGCTCTTTTACGACTTTTGAAATTTTTAAGGCTTAATAAGAGGATTTAAACGATTCATTCTCCTGAAAAAGTGTTTTTAGAACCATTGTTCTACACTCTCATAATGTATGAGTCACAAGAAGAACATCCGCGTTTTAATTATCACCTCCGTAATTGGGGTTGTTTTAGGTATTATAATTGAAGATTGGTTAAATGCGGCAGGTATATTCCTTGAATTTTTTTCATTTGTTTCCCTTGTTATTTTCATCATATTGCATTTTCTCCCCGAGGCCGTCCTTGCTTCGTGGATCGAGTTTGCCAGGATTTATTTGCCAATCTCCATTATATTAACACTAATTTCTCCATCAAACCGGCAGTGCGGCTTGGGTGTGGTGTGTTTGGGAACTGACAAGGAAGACGCGATAATGTCGCTAGGGGCACTCTTCTTAATAATCAGCATTTTCCTCATCATCCGCACTCATCGCCGTCTGAAGCGGCAAACGAAGACCACGCCTTTTCCCATCGGCGACCAGAAGCCAGTTTGAACTATCTATCCGGCTATATTCCGGGAATGTATACAATGGTCTGGATTCTGTAGTTACTCTAAACCCGCATCTACCTGGTTAATGCGGGTTTTTAGTTAGTCGTTTTTCTTGTCACACCGTTTATCATTGTTTTATATGCTAACTATAGTATGTAGTATTAAAGTTAGCGATTGTTTATACTGCCATTATCAACTATGAAAAAGGAAATCCTGATTAAGTTTGGTAAAAGAGTCCGACAAGAACGGTCCAGGTTAGGTTTGTCTCAGGAAGAGCTCGCCTCTCGCGCGGAGGTGCATCGTACTTATATCGGTATGATTGAACGAGCGGAGAAGAACATAACTTTGGAAAATATAGAAAAACTTGCCCGCGCACTGGGCTTGAAAATTCACGAACTGACCAAAGAACTATGAAACCGAAGATTAAAATTGATCCAAAAATTCGTAGAGTTGCGAAAAAAGTTAAGAGCAAACGCGCTCGCGCAGTGATTGACTTCATTTTGAAACACGGTGTTGTTACTACAGAGGATTTGGAAAAGACGGGATATATCCATCCACCGCGAGCAGTAAGGGATGTACGCGAGAATGGTATCCCAATTGAGACAATCAGGGTAAAAGGCGTGAATGGGAAATCGATAGCTGCTTACAAGTTTGGCGACTCGTCGAAAATTCAAGAGTTTAAATTGGGCGGGAGAAGCATCTTTTCAAAAGAGTTTAAGGCGACACTCATGAAGAAACAGGTGGGAAGGTGTGCTATCTGCAACGAGCGTTATGACGACAAATTTTTACAAATTGACCATAGGATACCTTACGAATTCATGGGAGATAATAGAGCACTTAAGCCCAATGATTTCATGTTGCTTTGCGCTGAATGTAATAGGAAGAAAGATCGCGCAACGGAAACTGGTTGTAAAAATTCCTGTTTTAAAAGCGGTGATCCTAAAATTATCAAGTCGTGTTTTTGGGCATCACCGGAAAACTACTCACACATTTGCATGGAGCCTATTCGTCGTGCTGAGATTGTCTGGAAAGGAGAAGAGGTAAAAGATTATGATCTTCTTGAAAAGAAAGCACAAGCAACTAAAGAGTTTTTGCCAGAATATATCAAACGAAGACTAAAGGTTGAGCTATAGTTTTGGGTGCTAACGCGGGGGATAGATATAACGACTCGATAGTCATATCTTTTTTTCCGTTCAATGTTGCTTGTGCTGATCTCCCCGCATGAATAGGGACGTGGTGTAAATTCAAGTATTCGGGCAACGGTTGTCCATACTTTTTATCGCCAAGTTGTCCATCAAAGCTCAATAGAAAAGAGATGCCTTTTTGATTTAGCTTATTAAGATTTTTCACAAATCTTTCGAAATCTAGCCCTTGATGGTATCTCGGATTTCTCCCTGTGCTAGTTCCTTGATACGGAGGATCCATATAGACCAAGTCAACTGGCGTTGCCAGGCTTAAGACAGTTTCGTAGTCAGTATTCATGAACTGCGATTTCTTTTTTAACAAAAGCGAAGTTGAAAGTATGTGCATTCTCATCTCGTTTGGTCGCCGACCTAATCTACGTTTGTCTGCCGATTGGTTAAATTTTCCGCTTGAATTAAACCGTATTGAATTTTTTGCGCATCTTGCCATAAGAAAAAGAAATTTAATAGGATCGGCATCTGAGTTAAATTCCTCTCTGATTTTCAAATAGTAATCGCTCGGATTATTTAGTTGTCGCCTCCAAATTTTTTCGTATTGATTGGCGCACTCTTCAGGGTCTTCGATGATTTTGCGCCATAAATTTACGAGCGGCTTGTATGAATCGTTTATTAAAAATTTCCCTGCCATTCTGTAGTGAGCCGCATAAATAGCGATAGCAGCAGATCCAGCAAATGGTTCAATAAGTCTGCCGGAAAACTTTGGCGCATAGCGCATGATTTGTGCAGCGATGTTGCGTTTGCTTCCTTGATATGGGATTGGTTGAAGCGTGATAGTCATGATAACTTTAGTATACATTATATTTGGTGGCAACGAAATTCATAATTTCTTTATTTCGTCCAAATCTTTTAATGTCTGATTGAGAATGTTATTGAAGCAGTCCTTACAGTACCTTTTTACTGAATTGAAGCCGGAGCCGATCTTTGGAATACCGAAACAATCTTGTCCGGCCTGGATGTCGCAACCACAACGATTACACACACTTTTTCTTTCAACTTGAACACGTCTAGGTCTCCCGTTCGTTGAACCGATTAAAGACGGAGTTTTCCCCTTAGGTTTGTTGTTTTGCATAATCGTTTTGAACTTTTTTAACTCTGCGGACGATTTGTTGAAGTATCTGTTCCAGAGAATCAGCCGCATTTTTGAATTCTTGAGTGCTGCAATCCTTCCTCTCTTTGCCAAGTTTTTTATTCACTTCGTTATTGACCATCATTACTGCAGCCACAAAATTGTTAGTGGCGCGAATACCAAGGGCGGAATATTTGTATGGGATTTCGGTACCAGCGGCTTGCAGGTTGGAATGATTCAACAAAATGTTTGCTGTCCTTCTAACTTGTTCGTCTAGCCTTCTTTTCGCCTCTTCCCATTCCTTTTGCGGCTGAATAGGAAATGGCTCGGCGGGAGAACGGCGAGTAATTCCGGAGGGGCGAGATTTTTTTACAATCTCTTCTGCTTGGTTTGGATCAAGTCCAAGTGCCGTCAGCCGATCACGAAGATCCTCGATGATGTGCTTGTCTTCTGCGGTAGTAAAGTCTTCCTCCCACAGAGAATCTACAACCTCGCCGTTCACCAATACAGCCTGCTCACCGACAGTAAGGCGTGTTTTCCCCTCCTGTACTTCTTTTGGGATTTCCGGCTCCTCGCCACCGATAACTTTCTCCCAAAATGCCTCGTCATCGTTTTCAAATTGTTTAAACTCTTGCAATCGTTTATCAAGATTCATTCCGAGATGAGTAACAATATGACCAAGGTTGTCGGGGTGGGCGGGATTATTTTGGACAATGACGCGCATTATTCTG
>MGER01000041.1:8680-10913 GCA_001791465.1 Candidatus Uhrbacteria bacterium RIFCSPLOWO2_02_FULL_49_11
AATGGTCGGAAAATGGCAGCTATGCTTAATTTTTGATGATCAAAGCCCTCGCCAAGCATTTGGACTTGGATGATACAATCGAGCGTTCCGTTTTTAAGGTCAGAAATTATTTTCTTCTGTTCCTCCTCGTCCTGCTGACTGTGTATGACTTCAGCAGTATATCCACGTTCTCTGTACATGGTGCGAATATCTTTGGCGTGGTTGATAGTACAGGCAACAGCAATTAATTGGTGCCTTGTTCCGGTCTGACGCAGTTCCTCTAATTTTTGCAAACTGCTTTCAACAATATGTTGGTTACATGGCTTGGCTAGGGCAATCTCATGACTGAACCAATCTTCCTCTTTGAGCCGCAGGACCTCCTCTAGGGTATATTTCTTACCCTGTTTGTCACTGAATTCCAACACAATTTCAGACGGCGCAATGTAGCTTGCCTTTAATCGTTTTATATATCCTTTCAGCATCGCGCTTCTGAATGGATAACGATAAACCAATTCGCCATCAATTTCCTGTCTATCGCTCCGAAAGGGAGTAGCGGTCATGTGAATAACCTTTGCATTTGGGAATCTCTCAATAACTTTTTTCCAGCTGTCGGCTGCGCTGTGGTGTGCCTCATCAATAACAATCATGTCAAAAAAGTTATCGGGAAATTGCATTAGCCATTTATCAACATTCGTGGCGAGTTGGTGAATATTTGTGATGACGATGTGCGCTTTTTCCGCGACAGATATATTTCCCGTTTCAAGTGTACAGGCCAGAGGACCAGCGATCATCTGTGCGTCGGCGAGTACTCCTGCCTTTCTCCAAAAACATTTTTGCCTGTTGGTAATATCCATCGCTTCGAACAAACCATCCTTGATTGTAAGGTTGGGCGAGATAACTAAAACTCTTCCTCGCGCTATACCAAGTGGTAGTAATGCAGCGAGGCCGGACTTCCCGCATCCGACAGGAATTTGAACTATCGCTTTATTTTTTCCCGCGTTGAAGAAATCGTTTATTTGGAGATATGCTTCTCTCTGCGGTTCGCGCAGGATCTTATTGGATTCAATATTGAAGTCCAAGCTTGTGAAAAACGAGTTTATTGGTTGATTTGAGCGGACCCACTTGTCCAACTGTTCTTTTTCAAATGTCCACTTTTTGCCGACACGGTTTGCGGGTATCTTTCCTTGGCGGGTGAGGGTATACAGGACAGTTTTGCCAAGACCGAGGTAGTTTGTCGCTTCCTCAATAGAAAGCCATGGCTTTACGATAGTTTTTAAGTCATTCTTGTTCATATGCTACTAAATGATAGCAAATGATAGATAATATGTAAATCAACATGGAATTATCCACGAATTTTATGATTTGAGTGAATTTTCGTACGCATTAACGACTACTCCTTCACGATCCTTTTGTCCCGCATGACCAATTTACTTTGGAGGCACGAGAGGAGGGCGCGTTTTTCGACGATGGAGCCTTCTTTAAGGAGGTATTTGGCATAGTTCCTCGTATCAGCCTCTCTTTGTTTTTCAAACTGGCTTGGCTGCATACCAAGCACTCCTTTGCTGAATTTGTAATACCGCTCCACCTCTTCCTTGAACTGGCCTTGGATGCCCAGCTCGTCGAGATCGATTTCATTGAGTATTCCGGAGAGCTGTTTCACCAGCTCTTCTTCCCGCATATAGCCGCATTTGCAGTTGAGGTCGCGCGATCGGGTGCAGCCGTAGTAGACGTAGCGGTGAACAGTGCCGTCGAGGAGCTTCTTGAACTTCTCGTCAGCCGTGATTCCCGATCCACAATGACCGCATTTCATGAGCCTGGTAAAGGCGAATTCCTTGCATTCGTGCCGCTCGATGTTGTCTCTTTTGAGCTGTTCTCTAGATTTCTCAAAGAGCGTCTTTGAGATAATCGGATCGTGTTTCCCCTCATACCACTTATCACCCCCGACCGGATACTCGAATTCCCCATAGTAGAAAGTATCGTTCAAGAGCCGGTAGATCATGCTTAAGTGCATATTCTTCCCGTTCCTGGTTTTGAAGTCGGTTTCCCCGTGCAACCAGCGCAAGAGCTTCCTCCCGCTCCATTGTTCGTAGGCCACTTTCTCAAACATTTTCTTAATAATGGGCGCGCGTTTAGGATCAATGAACACCTTCTTGTCCCCCTTGTCCGCGTACTTGTCGTGGATGTACCCGAGAGGAGGAGGTCCGGGACGCCAGCCTTTCTCACATTTGGCGCGTAACCCTCTTTTCACATTAAT
>MGER01000042.1:0-5367 GCA_001791465.1 Candidatus Uhrbacteria bacterium RIFCSPLOWO2_02_FULL_49_11
CCACGGTAAAGTCAATGTGGCCCGGAGTGTCGATGAGATTCAGCCGGTGCTTATTGCCAGGATCTGACGTCGGCGCCCAGAAACAAGTCGTCGCCGCGGCGGTAATGGTAATGCCGCGTTCCTTCTCCTGCTCCATCCAGTCCATTTCAGCCGCGCCTTCATGTACCTCCCCGATCTTATGCTTCTTGCCGGTATAAAACAGCACGCGTTCAGATACGGTAGTCTTTCCCGCGTCAATGTGGGCGATAATCCCGAAGTTTCTCGTTTTCTCTAGGGAATATTCCCGTGGCATAATTTAAAAAAACACCAAGTGACAAGGTGCAAGGTACAAACAAATCTCAATACTCAAAATTCAATTACCAAACGACTGGGATTTGATCTTTTGATTATTGGTAATTATTTGTAACTTGTCTCTTGTATCTTGTTTCTTTACCCGTATCTCGCAAAATGTGCGAACGCGCGGTTCGCTTCCGCCATTCTCTGCATATCCATTTTCTTTTTCATGGCCGCTCCCTCACCCTTCGCCGCTTCTTGTAATTCTTCCATTAACTTTTTGTGCATCGGTTTGCCTTTTCGGGCTCTCGCGGCATCGATAATCCACCGGAATGCGAGCGTGTTCCTCCGGTCAGGATTTACGGGAAATGGAATCTGATAATTGGCGCCCCCAATCCTGCGCGGCCTTATTTCCAGCGCCGGCCCTACATTCTTCATGGCCGTATCAAACACCATAAGCGGATCTGCGCCTGCGCTTTTAATGGCATCAAACGTGCGGTAGAGCACATTTTGCGCGGTTGATTTCTTCCCGCGCCGCATGAGGTAGTTGATGAATTTCGCAATCGTCACCGATCCAAACTTTGGATCCGGCGCGATTTTTCTCTTTGGTGCTTTCTTTCCGCGCATAATAACTAAATCAAAATGCAAAATGCAAATCTCAAAATGAATGTATTACGTCCCGCTCCGCCAGCTGGCGGAGGCGAGACTCCATAATTTTGATTTTTGATCTTTGATTTTTGGATTAGCACTTTCATTTCTTCGTCTTCTCCCGCTTCGCCCCGTACCGCGATCTTCCTTGTTTTCTTGCTTGCACGCCGCCAGTGTCATAGACTCCCCGCACAATGTGATAGCGCACACCGGGCAAATCCTTTACCCTGCCGCCACGCACCAGCACTATGGAGTGTTCCTGTAAATTATGCCCTTCGCCGGGGATGTACACGGTCGCTTCTTCGCCGTTCGAGAGCCGCACGCGGGCGATCTTCCGCAAAGCAGAGTTCGGTTTCTTGGGCGTCATGGTGGTCACCTTGAGGCACACCCCGCGCTTATAGGGGTTTCCCTTCTCAAGCGTTTTCCTTCTGCGCGTAAGCACGTTAAACACCGTCTGCATGGCAGGCGATTTGGTCTTGCGCTTGAGGCTCTTCCGCCCCTGGCGTACTAATTGGTTAATGGTCGGCATAAAAAATCGGTATAAGACGATAAGTCCTATACGTCCATTAATATGACCTATATGACTTAATTATCCTTTCTGCTTAATAAGCTAACAATTCTTATGAGTAATGTCAAGTACAAGAGCATTAACTGCCTCAATCAGCAATTCCTGTGAAGAGGCGGAAAAGGAACGCCATAAGCGGAAGAAGCGCGCTCGCGAAATAAAATATAAAGAAAATAAAAAGCACGATGCCGTACCGCTCAAAAGTATGTTCTATCCCCCGCCAGGAATCCGGAAAGAGCGCGAATAATATTTTCGAACCGTCAAGAGGAGGGATGGGTACGAGGTTAAATACCGCCAGCATCACATTCGCCCAAACGCCCAGAGTAAGAATCTCCATGAAATGGGACGCGGGAAGAAAACGAACAACCGCGCCAAGGAGCGCCGCTATTATGACATTGGATGCGGGGCCTGCTACCCCGACAAGCGCGGGTCCCCATTTCTTATCTCTTAGATTATAGGGGTTATATGGGACTGGCTTGGCATAGGCGAATAAAAACCGCCCGCCCGTGGTAAACCATGCGAAGAGCGGCAAAAGAATGGAACCCATGGGATCAATATGCACGATGGGATTAAGCGTAAGCCTTCCTAAATCCTTTGCCGTAGGATCGCCCAGCTCATTGGCCATCCATCCATGGCTGTACTCATGGATAATCGCGCCCATGATGATGAAAATAATAAAAGCAATATCTGTCATATCCCTACTCAGTTACCATTCCAATTACGATTGTCATTCCAGACTCGATCTGGAATCCAGACAAAAAATAAATAAATAAAACGATATTTCATTTAACCGTTTAGCAATGCAGCCAACGTAACAGTGTAGCAATGTTGTACATTAATCCTACCACTTCTCATGCAATCTTCCAAATTTGCCATTTATGATAAATTATGATAACCTTCTATTTAAGTCTAAAGAATGTCCCGCGAAGCGGGACTCCCTAATATTTTGATTTTTGCATTTTGATTTTTGATTTTACTCTAAATTATGTCCCGCCGCTGTGATTTCTGCCTTCGTGGCCCAACCAAAATGACCACCCGCTCCCACTCGAACATCGCATCAAGGCGCTGGGTGTTTATCAATCTCCAGCCCAAGACCATTGACGGCAAGGGAGTTAAAATTTGCACGCGCTGCCTCAAGACGCAAGCAAAAAAAATGTCTGCAAAATCATAACTTCGAATTTTAAAAATTCCAAGTTTACCACCCGCATTAAGCGGGTTTTTTATTTATATTTATTGACATTATAGTGGTGTGTAGTAATATACCAAAAAATGCGGCCTATAGCTCAACTGGTAGAGCAATCCTTTAGGAAAGGATGGTTAGGGGTTCGATACCCTTTAGGTCGCCAAATAGGTTCAAAACCTACCGGGCGCACCACTCGAAAGGCCATCATTTGCATGATGGCCTCTCAACTTTTCAAACCACAAACCCGCCTGATATCTGGCGGGCTCTTAAATTTTCAAATTTGTCTTTCTCGGGGTGCCGGGAATTGAACCCGGTCTACATGCACCCCATGCATGCGTACTACCGGTATACTACACCCCGTAAAATGACTAACACAAATGGCTCCTCAAAGCTTTTAGTAGGCAAGTCAGTCCCTCGTAAGTCAATCGGGCCGCGTCTTCCATCAGCTGGCCTCGCACGAGGCTCGGTCAATCCGATACAAGATTCTCTCCCAAAGGAGAAAGGCCGCTGGTTGCTCTCAACCCGATACCGCAGTATCTTGGGAAATCAAGCTGACCGACGATAATTACTTGACGAACCACTTAATCCTACTATGGAGCGCTAAAAGGAGCCGCCTCTATTATACCACACCATTAAGGCACTTCAAGGTAAATAATCCGCGTATCAAATAATAAAATTCTTGCCTCATCTGCCCCTGGGGATAACTGAACTGGACATCTTACTCACTATCCCCTACCATGGAAATACCATATGCAAAAAACATCCCGCCAATCCATGACGATGAGCACGATGAAGATGGCCCATTCCTCCGGGACTGGTTGGTGTTATGCATAAGGTTTAAATAAAAATTGGGAATACACCTCCAGCCCCTGGGCTGGTTTTTTGTATTTACCATAGAAGCCAATAGGCGCCAAGACGACGCCATAAAACGCAAAATGTTCATTGAAAAAGGAGAAGGGATGAAAAAAATTATAACATGGGTGATAGGCTTTGTCCTGTCCCCCATCAGCTTTTGGAACGATTTATTCATAAACGTTCCACTAAGCTGGGCAATCGCCTGGCCGGTGGCGCTCATATACCGGCCTGCATTCCCATTCGTATTTTCGGTTGCATATATCGCGACCAACGTGCTGGGAATGCGCATGATGGACACGGCGGTCCATCAAAAAAATAATGGCGTTGCGACATGGGCCAACGTCATTGGCTGCGTAGCATTATTCGCAGCAACCGCCGTGGGGTGGGTTCCGCTCCCGATCGCATTCATCGCTGTTTGCGTAGTGGCGAACGCAATCGGCATGATCCTTTTCAGGGTCATGAAAAACAAAAAGAGGGTCGAACAAGGCATGACCCTCGTGTACACTGCCCTCATTCTTGGGGCGGTGTTCCTAGGATGGATCCCAATACCCGCACCTTAAAGGCATGACTGATACTTCAAGTCATGCCTTCTGCTTTATGCAAAACCCATATATACGCTTTTTTTATTCTCATAAAGCGCAATTATTTTCACGATCGTGAAAATAATTGTCCTCTTCTTTTTCATCCGAGTGTATCTATTAATACGCGCGGAATCTCGTCAACCACATCCGTGGCAAGAAGCCCTTCGCCTTTCAAGGCGCCTGCTCGCTCCCCTGCCTTGCCCGATATCCAACAACCTGCTTGCGCGGCAGTAAACGGGGCAGTTCCGCGCGCGAGGAGCGCGCCAATAATGCCGGCCAGCACGTCTCCTGTGCCGCCCTTTGTCATAAAAGGCGTGCCGGTGGAATTTACCGCCACTTCCTGCCCATCAGAAATAATATCCTTATTTCCTTTGAGTACCACCACGCATCCCAGTGTTCGCGCCGCCTGCATCACGATTTCCGTACGTTCCTCAAATGGCTTCGCGGCAGAATCAATGCCGGTAAGCGCAAAAAATTCTCCTGCGTGCGGTGTAAAGACATATGGTTTGTCCTTCATCTCTTCAAAATCTTTCTTCCTCACCGCACGTATGGCATCAGCGTCAATGACCGCGGGCATGATGCATTCTTTCATAATCTTCAGCAGCGCATCGAGCGTACCCTCCTCCCTTCCCGCGCCATTTCCCATGACCATGGCCGTTTTATGTGTCATGAGTTCTCGCACCTGCGACAAATGCCGACCGGAAATCGCGTCGCCATCAAGCGGCCGCGTGACCAGATTGGGATTTGTCCCTGCCGCCGCGTCCGCCGCCCGCTGTGGCGCAATAAGCGTCGCTAAATCGCATCCTGCCCTCATTGCCGCCAACGCGACCAATTGCGGCGCGCCGGTATAGTGCACTGACCCGCCCACGACCAAAAGATGGCCATAGTCGTATTTGCGAGCCATGGCAGGGCGGGGTTTATAGACGGAACGAACGAATTGTGCGGTAACTTCAATGGCCATAATTCAAAACTCAAAATGCAAAAGTCAAAAGTCCAATGCAAAATTGACAAATTTTGAATTGCAATTTTGATTTTTGACCTTTGACTTTTGAATTGCCCCACGTGTATAGAAAAACTGGTCGCTCTCCACGACCAGTATAACACGAACTGCGCCTCTTGGTTAAAACATAATATCTTCCTCTGCCCGCTTGTAGTCGTGGAGCTCTTCGGGAGAAAACCAGTATTCGATTTCATGCGCCGCCTCTTTGGGGGTTTCCGAGGCGTGCACGAGGTTGTGAATTCCTCTCCGGTCGCGGTTTGCG
>MGER01000042.1:5461-6005 GCA_001791465.1 Candidatus Uhrbacteria bacterium RIFCSPLOWO2_02_FULL_49_11
ATGCGCGTAGGTATCAAGGGTTTTATGCCCCAGACGTTCAACCCAAGTGTCATCCTTCGGATAATGCCCGTCAATCTGGTCTCTCGTAGCGGCAAACATTTTAAGCGCGACAATTTTCAATCCCCGCTGCTCGAAACGCTTCATCACCTCGCCCACCAGCCCGCGCTTTACGCCATCCGGTTTGACCATGACATAAGTTCGCTCTTGTTTGGGATGCACCATATGAACGCAGATTAACGCAGATCAAAAAATGACTGGGATGTCTCCGACCCATCGGTGGCAGATAAACTGCCACGCTACATGATATCATTCAATTGTAGCGTCGCAGCTCGTCTGCGACATCACCGACCGGGCGACAAATCGCGGATATTCTTCTGCTATCTTAAATATATGATACCATAAAAGAAAAAAATGATGCAAGAAAAATATAAGCCCTACGCACTGATGCAAGGTCTAAGTTGCTAACATGAGAGCACAACTTAGCTGCGATAGGCGCAGGGCTTTTTTTGGACGGACGCGGGGTTGGGGCGCGTCCAATCCGAGG
>MGER01000043.1:0-681 GCA_001791465.1 Candidatus Uhrbacteria bacterium RIFCSPLOWO2_02_FULL_49_11
AAAAAGAGGACAAGTTAACCATATATCTCCAATAGGGGATTGAACTGTCGCTGCTGGCGACAGTCAGCCCCACTGCCGTGAGCACTTTGATCCAGTCCATTAACTTTCCCTTTCATTTATTTTTTTGGTTTTTATCTCCTACATCTTATTGGAGAAAAGATTTTTTGTCCATTGGACGAGTGCAAAGATTGACATAAGAGTTCCATTCCACTATTATTAAGACATGCATTAGGGTTCTCTTTTTATCCCTTGAGGGGTTTTTTTGTTAATATGGTCTCATTGCGAAATGTTGCCATCATCGCTCACGTTGACCACGGGAAAACGACGCTCGTGGATGCTTTGCTGCGGCAGTCGAAGGCGAAGTTGAATAAAGACATGGCCGCGCGGGAGCTTATCATGGATTCGAATGAGTTGGAGCGCGAGCGCGGCATTACCATTTTTTCCAAGAACGCATCGGTGAACTGGGAAGGCACGAAAATAAATATCATCGATACGCCCGGGCATGCGGACTTTGGCGGGGAAGTGGAGCGCGTCCTTGCCATGGCGGACGGATGCCTTCTGCTCGTGGACGCGCAGGAGGGGCCCATGCCCCAGACTCGTTTCGTGCTGAAGCAAGCGCTGAAAATGAAATTGAGGATTATCGTGGTTATTAATAAAATAGACAAGCCGGCAGCCCGCATC
>MGER01000043.1:696-6672 GCA_001791465.1 Candidatus Uhrbacteria bacterium RIFCSPLOWO2_02_FULL_49_11
AAAACGTTCGACCTTTTCGTCGAACTGGGCGCGGATGACAAAACGCTCGATTTCCCGGTGCTCTATGCGGCCGCGCGCGAAGGCAAGGCCGGATTAACACCGGACCTTGGCGCCATGACGAGCATCGCGCCTATTTTTGAAGCAATCATTAAATACATTCCTCCGCCCGCAGGAAACGCCGACGGGCCTTTACAGCTATTCATCACCACGTTAGGCAGCGATACGTTCCGCGGCCGCATTGCCACGGGGCGCGTGTATCAAGGGAAGGTGCGCGCGGGGCAGGATGTCGTGCATATAAACCGCAAGGGCGAAAAGAGCGCTTTGCGGTTGACCTCCCTAATGACGTTTGAAGGGTTAGAACGCGTTGATGCGCAAGAGGCATCCGTAGGCGACATTATCGCGATCTCCGGCATTCCCGAAGTCACCATCGGCGAGACGATTGCTGACCCATTGAATTCCATTGCCCTGCCAGTAATGGCGATTGAGGAGCCGACGGTGAGGGTGGACATCCGCGTGAACGATTCGCCTTTTGCCGGCAAAGAGGGCGCCTTCAGCACCTCGCGCCAGGTGCGGGAGCGGCTGTACAAGGAATTGGAGACTGATATGGCGCTCCGCGTAGAGGACGAGCCAGACGGCACCTGGAAAGTTTCCGGTAGAGGGGAGCTCCATCTCGCGATTCTCATTGAGCGCCTGCGCCGGGAAGGATTTGAATTTCAGGTATCGCAGCCGCAGGTGATCACCAAAGAGGCGGACGGCACGGTGGTGACGCCGTATGAACTAGTCTTTATCGAAGTGCCGGAAACCTATGCAGGCGTCGTCATCCAGAAATTGGGCATACGAGGCGGCGAGTTGAAGGAGATGAAAGTGGAACAGGCAATCGCCCATATGGAGTTTACCGTTCCCACGCGGGGACTTTTTGGTTTCCGCACGGAATTCTTGACCAATACGCGGGGATTGGGGATCCTCAATACCATATTTGACCAATACAAGCCGGAGCACGGGAGCGGTATGATGCGCGAACAAGGATCGCTGGTCGCGAGCGAGAGCGGGACCACGAATCTCTACGGCCTTATTAATGTTCAAGATAGGGGGGAGCTGTTCGTGGGGCCCGGCATGGAGGTGTACAAAGGGCAGGTGGTGGGGCAAAATGCGCGGCGCGACGATATCCGCATCAACGTGTGCAAGACGAAACGATTGTCCAATATGCGCTCGAAGGGGGAAGGAAGCCAAGAACATTTCAACGCGCCCCGCGACATGGACAACGTAGAATATGCGCTGGAGTACATTGGTCCGGATGAATTGGTGGAAGTAACGCCTAAGCACATCCGTATCCGCAAGGTGGTATTGGATGAGAATGAAGCGCGGCGCAAGGAAAAGATAAGAGGGTGAATTTTGCGATATGAGGCTGTAGAACAATAGTTATGCAACTGCGCTTTTTAGTCCCTGAGCCTGTCGAATGGGCTAAGAAGCGTTTCCTGGTACGGCCTTCGACAAGCTCAGGCACTAATTTGGTGCACGCTTCTCCTGTCTCAATATATACTCAATTGCTATTCAAATTTCGATTCCCCACTGTCATTCTCGCCCCGTATCGCGGTACGGGGCAAGCCATGGCCTCGCGCAGGCGGGGCTCCAGCGGGAATCCAGAAACGAAAAAAACAAACATAAAAATCGATCGTTTTTTGTGTTTTTTCTGGATTCCTGAATTAATCAGGAATGACAAATCGGAATTAAGTCAGCAGGTTAGCATAGTTGATAACAAACATCCTGCAATGGGTGTTTTTGTTATAGAATAACAATGGTATAATGCACCCATGCACTATTAATGGAAAAGAATATGCGCGAGGCAGTATTGTATAAAAAATTAGCTCAGAAGAGCGTGCAATGCGTTGCCTGCGCGTGGCGCTGTACCATCGCGGAGGGGAAGAGGGGCGTGTGCGGCGTGCGGAAAAATGTTGACGGCACGCTCCAGCTGCTGGTGCACAGTTATCCGGTGAGCGTAAATCTTGATCCGGTGGAGAAGAAACCGCTCTACCATTTCCTTCCGGGCACGAAGATATTTTCCCTCGGGACCGTGGGATGCAATTTTGCATGCGAGTTTTGCCAGAATTTCGACATATCACAGGTTACGAAGACAGGCTGGAATGTGGCAGAAATGGAAGAGGGTCAGGAATATACCCCGGACACAATTGTGCAGTATTGCCGTGACCATCACATTCCCTCGATTGCGTTTACCTATAATGAGCCGACGATTTTCAGCGAATATGCCGTGGACGTGATGAAGCGTGCCAAACCTCACGGTATCAAGGGGGTCTATGTATCCAATGGCTATGAGACGAAGGAGGCGCTGGATTTTCTTGAGGGCTTTATCGATGCGTACAATATAGATTTGAAATCATTCCGCGAAGATTTTTACCAGAAGGTCTGCCATGCGCGCTTGTCTCCTGTGCTTGAAACGATTAAGGCGTTGCACCAGAGAGGCAAATGGTTGGAAATAACAACCCTGTTGATTCCAGGGCAAAATGACGGTGCGGAAGAAATTGTTCAAATAGCAAAATTTATAAAGGGCATATCGCCTGACATTCCTTGGCATATCTCCGCGTTTTATCCGCAGTATAAAATGGTAGATATAGACGTGACGCCTTCAGAGAGATTATTTGAAGCGTTTGATCTGGGTAAGAATGCTGGCCTTAAATATATTTATACTGGCAATATTACTGATCATGCGCATAGTAATACGCTATGTCCGCAATGCGGTTCGGTCCTCATTGAGCGGGACGGCATGTATCATACCAAAGTTATTGCAGAAAAAGGGATCTGTCCGAAGTGTCAGACGCAGATTCCGGGTGTATGGGAATAAAATATTATTGATACCATACAACGTAATAGTTCATCTCCTCGCTTAAGATTTGTCAGTGCAGAGGCATATAAACGATACATTGTAGCGTGGCAGTTTACTTGCCCCGTAGTGAAGCGTAGCTTCTACTACTGGGGTCTGCCACAAACAAGGAAGCGCGTTGAAGTTGAACCCCCTCTTTGAATCTCCCCCTCACAGGGGGAGAACAACGAATGTCCTCCCCCTCCGGCAGGGGGAGGCGAGGAGGGGGTAACGATGGTCGCTGAGCAGTTTATCTGTCACCCAAGATGTCGTCGGAGACAAGCCTGCCTGCGCAGACAGGCTCCGACGCTACAAATGAATAATAACGAATTGTTTTTTAATATGGTCAGAAAACCAAACGCCGCAGGTGGATTTTATCCCGCAGACAAAGGCGAGTTGACAGCGGAGCTTGAGCGGTGTTTTCAGGATGCCGCAGCGGTTCCTCCTGAAGCGCAAGGCAAAGAAGTTAAGGCCATCATCGCGCCTCATGCGGGATATGTGTACAGCGGCGCCACCGCGGCAAGCGCGTATCAATTACTTAAGAATTCCTACCGCCGTGTCATTCTGTTGGGCCCTTCGCATTATGTGGGGTTTGATTCAGTGGCGCTCGATGAGGCACAAAAGTGGCGCACGCCGTTGGGGGAAGTTGCACTAGATAAAGACGCATTAGCAACATTATCCCATAGCAGGTATTTTAAAATTTTGCCAGAAGCATTTGCGCGCGAACACTCGATCGAGGTGCAGATTCCTTTCCTGCAGAAACAATTGAAGGCATTTTCTCTAGTACCCCTCTGTTGCGGGCAGGAGCTTCCTTCCGTATCTATTGCAATGGAATTGAATAAAATAATTGATAACGCCACGTTGGTAGTGGCGAGTTCTGACCTTTCCCATTATCAGCCGTTGTCTGCAGCTCGCGCGACTGATAGAGAATCAATAGATTCCATATTAAGCATGGATCAGGAAGATATGCGGGCGCACCTTGATGCGTGCGGGAGCGAGGGGATATTTATTTTAAACGAATTAGCGCGCCAAAACCGTTGGCAGCCGCGGCTGGTTGATTACCGCACAAGTGCTGAGGTGAGCGGTGATGAAAGCGCCGTGGTCGGGTATGCGAGTATAGTATATGTCTAAGAATATAATTTCAAAAAAAGATCAACAATTATTATTAAGGCTGGCGCGAGAGGCGATTGGGGGCGGGCTTAAGGGAGAGGAATTTTCCATTGGAAAGGAACATTTGTCATCTCTCCTGAAAGAAAAACGCGCTTGTTTTGTAACACTTACTGAAGGGGGGCGGTTGCGCGGGTGCATTGGCCATGTGCTGCCGGTGCAGGAGCTTTACCTGGATGTCATTGAAAACGCGCGCGCGGCCGCGTTTGAGGATCCTCGTTTTGAGCCGCTTAAACCCTCAGAACTTCCATTCCTTGAGATTGAAATATCCGTGCTTTCAGTCCCTGAGCAGTTTTCCTATAACACCACGGAAGAATTAATAGAATATTGTGCGGCGCACAAGCCCGGGGTAATCCTGAAGAAGAACGGGCGCCAGGCGACGTTTTTGCCCCAGGTGTGGGAACAGATAATGCAGCCTGAGGAATTTCTCACAGAATTGTGCATGAAAGCTGGTCTTGCGCCTGACGAGTGGAAGAATAACCTGAAGATTCAAATTTATTATGCTGAACATTTTACGCAGGTATAAATATATTCTGCTCGCAGCGCTGATATGCAGCGCAGCGGGTGGGACGGGATATTACCTATATTCACGGCAGGCGGCTTTAAGTGCAGATCTGCGCGATCTCGCTGGCCAGGTGGTCGCGCTGCGCGATGAGATACGAAACGCACGGGGCGAAATTGATTCGCTCACCAAAGCTCTGGCTGATATGCAGGGGAAACCTGTGGAGGTAGTGCGGCAGGAAATTATAAAAGAAAAGACGCAGGATGAAGTGCTCATTGCCGCCGTGGCAAAAGTCGCGCCCGCGGTGGTATCCCTCGTGGTGACAAAAGACGTACCGCAGTTGGAAATTGTGTATGTGAATCCTTTCGGTGATGATCCGTATTTTAAAGATTTCGGATTCAGGATCCCGCAGTATCGGCAGAAGGGGACCGAGGAGCGGAAGGTGGGCGCAGGCACCGGCTTTATCATCCGCAGCGACGGCTATATCCTCACCAACAAGCATGTGGTTGAGGATCGCGAGGCGCGTTTCACCGCGCTGTTGTCCAACGGCGCGCAGGAGCTTGCTGACGTGGTGTATAGGGATGAGAAGAATGATATTGCTATTTTGAAAATCAACCGCAAAGGTCTTACTGCGATATCGTTCGGCGATTCCGAATCATTACAGCTCGGGCAGTCGGTGTTTGCCATCGGAAACGCTTTGGGCGAATATAATAATTCGGTGTCGGTCGGCGTCATTTCCGGCCTCAAGCGCACGATTCAGGCAGCGAGCAGTAGCGGCAGCGAAACGCTTGAGAATGTCATTCAGACGGACGCGGCGATCAATCCTGGCAATTCCGGCGGGCCATTATCCAACTTTGACGGGAAAGTCGTGGGCGTAAACGTCGCCACGGTCGTGGGGTCTGATAACATCAGTTTCGCCATCCCCGCAAATGTGGTGAAATCAATCATTGCGAAGGTTTTAAAGTAGCGCGGCAGTTTATCTGCCACTAGCAATTGGAGATAGTCGGAGACCAGCTCCGACGCTACATATTTTGGTTATAAAAGAAGAAGGCAGCAAGTAGAATTGCTGCCCTTTTTGTGGAGCCGACGGTGCTCGAACCCGTGACCTTTCTTTTATAAAAAAGCTGCTCTACCATCTGAGCTACGGCCCCCGTATTGGATTTTTAGTTAGCAGGAATGCACTAGTATCAATCCTGCCTGCACCCAATACGTTGGTAGGAGTTTATCAGGGGTAAATTATTTGGTCAAGCCTATCACGGTAGCGTGGCAGTTTATCTGCCACCACATGCATGTAAGGCAGAGTTTTTTTATGGTACAATTACCGTATGAATATCTCGGTCATCGTGCCCGTCTATAATGAAGGAGCAATTGTGGAGGAGAACGTGCGCGCGATTGTTGATTTTTTCTCGGCGCGAAGATTTACGTGGGAATT
>MGER01000043.1:6744-10648 GCA_001791465.1 Candidatus Uhrbacteria bacterium RIFCSPLOWO2_02_FULL_49_11
GGGAATTTATTATCGTGGATGACGGATCAGGAGACGGGACAAGGAGGCTGCTTGGAGCGTGCAAGGAAAAGTACCCGCAGCTTAATGTGGTTTCGATGCCGCACAAGGGGAAGGGTGCCGCGGTAAGGGAAGGTTTTTCAAAAAGCCAAGGTGACTGGATGCTGTTTTTCGACATTGATTTATCTACGCCGCTTGTCATGTTTGACTCATTTTGGGCAAAACGCGGCGAGAGAAAAATTTTGATTGGTTCGCGGGCGCTTGGTGACTCGCACGTGAAAACGCATCAATGGTGGCCGAAAGAATGGGCGGGAAAATGCGGCAATACGCTGACCCGCGCACTGCTTCCCTTGCCATTTAAGGACACGCAGTGTGGATTCAAAATGTACCCGGGATCATTTCGGAAGCTTCTCCCCTTAAGCATTACCAATGGCGCAGCGTTTGACATCGAGTGGCTTCTCATTGCGAGAGAAAATGGGTATGATATAGAAGAGATTCCGGTTACCTGGACGAATCGAGAGGAGTCGAGATTCAAATTTTCGGATTATTGCAGAGCTCTCGCAGATTTAGTTAAGATTATGCGGAAAGCAAAAAGGGGAGAATACCTTAATAAATCCCAAACCCCAATTTCTAATGACCAATTAAATCCCAAGCCTCAATGACCAAATATGGAGTTTGGGATTTTGAATTTTATTGGGAATTGGGATTTGGTCATTGGGATTTAAAAACTTGGAGGCGAATTGTTATTGAAAATACCTCTCAACTATGTCTTATAACAAAGCGTGGATAGTGGCCGTAGATATGGGCTATGGGCACCAGCGGGCGGCGTATCCTTTGAAGCAATACGCGTATGGCGGTGAGATTGTGAACGCGAACCGCTACCCGGGTATTCCCCAAAAAGACAAAAAAATATGGCAGCAAGGCCAGGAAGTGTACGAGTTCATGTCGCGGTTCAAGAAAGTGCCTGTCCTCGGCGAAGTGGCATGGGATCTCTATGACCAGTTCCAGGAGATTGACCCTTTCTACCCGAAGCGCGACCTGTCCAAGCCTACCATCCAGCTCAAGAGCACGTATTCGCTCATCAGGAAAAAGCGGTGGGGAGAGCATTTTATTAGGCGCTTGGCAAGGCGCCCTTTGCCTTTTTTGAGCACTTTTTTCATCCCCGCGTATCAGGCGGAAGAATTTAATTATCCGGGCGATATTTATATCGTGGTCTGCGACGCGGACATCAGCCGCGCGTGGGCGCCCCTGTTGCCGTCCCGCAGCCGCATTAAATATCTCGCGCCGACCGAGCGGGTTGTGGAACGACTGAAGCTCTACGGCGTGTCCGCCGATCAGATTATCCTCACCGGATTTCCCTTGCCGCATGAAAACAGAGGCGCGCACAATAGCGTGGTGAAAGCCGACCTTGCGGAGCGACTGGTGAACCTTGACCCGAAGCGTGTGTACTGCCGCAAATACCACCGCACCATCAGGGAGCACGTGGGAGCGCTGCCGAAACGCACAAAACACCCGCTTACCATCATGTTTGCCGTGGGAGGCGCAGGCGCGCAGCGCGATTTAGGATTGACTATAGCCGAGAGCTTTTATCACGAGCTTAGCGATGACCATACGAGACTGGTGCTGGTCGCCGGCATCCACAACGACGTGAGCCGCTACTTCCGGGAGGGGATTGCGCGTTTGGGTATGCGCAAAGCATTGATGAAGGGAAGCATTGAAATCATCTTTGCCGCTGAAAGGGAAGAATATTTTAAGAAATTCAATGCATCCCTGCGCACCACCGACATTCTTTGGACCAAGCCTTCGGAACTGGTATTCTATGCGGGACTTGGAATCCCCATTATTTGCTCCGACCCCATCGGGTCGCAGGAATTTTTCAACCGCCGCTGGGTGCGGGAGGTAGGCGCAGGCACCAAGCAATTGAATCCCCGCTACGCGGCTGAATGGATAAAAGATCTTCTCAATGAAGGCTGGTTTGCGGAAGCGGCGATGCAGGGATACCTGGATATTGAACAAGAAGGAGTGGAGAAGATCGAGAAGGCGGTGTTTGGTTAAATGGTTACCTTGCTGCATTGCTAAATGGTTGGATGGTTGCATGGTTCAATTATTGACAGTGGCATTTTGAAATGATATCTTGTGAATGTAAAAATTTATTTTTACCCGATATATGAGTTTTCATTTTACCACAATTATTACTCAAGAAAAGCCGTTTTATGTTGCCCGATGCGTTGAGCTCGGTGTGGTGAGCCAAGGCGCGACCGTTGAAGAAGCAACGGTAAATTTGAAGGAAGCCGTTGAGTTATATATTGAGGATATTCCCAAAGAGGACCTTCAGCAGTATCAGCATCGGGCTCCGTTCGTATCTACCCTTGAACTTGAATATGCATAAACTTCCTCAAATGTCAGGTGAGGAAGTAACCGCCGTACTCATGCGACATTTTGGTTTCGTTCAAGTATCGCAGAGAGGATCGCATGTGAAGTTACGGAGAATGAGGGAGGGGAAAATCATTACCACAATAGTGCCGCTGCATAAAGAGCTTGCCCTTGGAACTTTGAGAGGGATTTTAGAGCTCGCAGGTATCGAGCCTGATGAATTTATAAAATTTATATAGTTGTGGATAACTGCTGTTGTGGTAAATCAGCACACGTGGTATCTTACTTATAATATCAATTTTATGGAGAATTTCACTGCACAAAAGGCCGTCATGTCGTACGTCTGCCTTCCGCAAGCGCTCCTTGCGAAGCGTTTTGCATGGATTATCGATTTTAAGCTTTGGCCTTGAGTGTATACGCATATTTGATAAACTTTTAAAGTACACACACTCGGGCCCCACACAAGCCCGAGATTTTTTTACTCATTACTGCTTATTACAATGCCAAAAATGTCACCCCGCACTTGATGCGGGATCTAGAAACAAAAAACGCATCAATAACAAAGATTTTTTCCGCGAACACCCAGTTCAGTTTAACAGTTTGTCAGTTTATCAGTTTTTGCAGGGAGTGGGCATTTACGGAAAAAATTTAAAAAAATGAGGTAGTACCCGAATCGGAAGAGGGCCGCGTTTCACAAACGTGTGAGAGATGTACTTTAATGCTTCATAGCTCGGTATGTGCCATTTTGGTATTTTATGAAGCATCAGGAGTTTCGTTGTTTTTTCACTATCTCCAAAGGTACTGCCAGTTCGAATCTGGCCTACCTCGCAAATCCCCTAATCCACTTGTCAATCAAGAACAAACAAAAGGAGGAGAGATGTATCTCCCCCGTCCTCGCGACCGTCTAGTGCGGTAGGTTATTAAAGGACATAATCATTACCGAGCATGATTATGTCCTAAGCTCTTTCAAGGGTGCATCACTTTCTTCAATTTCCTTATTATCTGTTAAGGGGATAGGGCTTTGGGGGAACATGACAAAGAGTAAAGAAAGCGGTAGAGTAGGCTGTCAAATTTAGGTTTTTTATAGGATCCACAAGGATTTCTCGCGAGTCTTATTAAAAAACCTAATCCAACCCAAAATTGTTTTTTCCAGTAACCAAGCAAGCCCCGAAGGAGGTGAGAGTTAATGAGGCGGATGAAGTTGGTCATTCGCGCGATTGCACGAATGGTTCAGTGGGTTTGCCCCCACGGATATTACAAAGGGAGAGGCTGCCCATATTGTTAGCAGGCAGCCTTCTCTAGGAAGAACATGGGTCGGTTAGGTGGTTTTGCCGACCCTTTTTTATTTTTGAAAAAGTAAACCCTGATTTAAGGCTGTCAGGGTTTATCAGAATTTATCGTACCTAGCTTTTTTGCGGTACGATATGCTTTCAGATAGTCTTTTGGGGGGATGATCCGGTAGGAGTTTGGATCGGTGCAATCGAAGTGATTGCGTAGCCTCCCATTAAACATATGAAGCCACTCGAATTTTTGA
>MGER01000043.1:10656-13327 GCA_001791465.1 Candidatus Uhrbacteria bacterium RIFCSPLOWO2_02_FULL_49_11
ATATGAAGCCACTCGAATTTTTGATTTACCCGAGTAGCCTCGGTAGGGAAGTCATTCTCATCTCCTTGGAGGAGGACTTTCCACCTCGCGGTATGATCTTGACCGCGATTTTTATATTTTTTCATTTTTCGTCTCCTTGAAATATTTTGAAAACATCCCAGCGAGAAATATTCACGGTATATTTCAAGTCATCAGATAGTGCCTATTCCTTTCGCTTCCCTATACGCTTTTAAGTAATCACTCGGAGGAATTAAACGATAGGAGTCAACGTCGGTACAGTCAAATTCTTCTCTACGTTCCCCTTTTATTATATGAGGCCATTTAAAAAAATGGTTGGCAAACGAAGCTTCTATCGGAAAATCATTTTTATCGTCACGCAGGAATCCTGACCATTCATCAATGTAATTTTGTCCCTGGTCAGTGTAAATTGGTATTTCCTGCTCCGTTTCTGAAATGGATACCTCTTCATTTTTCATGAATTGTTTTTTGAAATCTAGAGGAGGGCTTTGTGGTATTTCCATATGCGGATAGTATATTAGAATGTCGTACATTTTGCAAATCATATTTCCTCCCGCCTATTATTTCTTCATTCGTTGTTTGGATGGAATATTTCCTTAATTTTTTTAGGAAAGAATCGGCGACTAGGGAGCAGTAGGGAGTAATTAGGGTAGTAGCTCAAAAAGATATCTATGCCTATATACCACGATCGTTGCTAATAGGCATGGATTGAAATGAGGAATTGAGACGCTGTCGACAGAGTCAGTCGTGTAATAATAGAGTGTTTATTGTAGTGCTACAGTACGTTTATTGAAATAAAATTTTACCCCCATTATTCACGATCGTGGTATATGGGGGTAAATATTTTGGATTGAAGACCGAACGAATCGGAAAGCGAGTGTCACAGGAGTATTCATTTGGGTTGAGAAATGGAGCGTGCCGTTTGATCCGAAATGGGATGTTGTCGAATATGCCTTGCTCCTGCTTCTCAATTCGAATATAATAGAAATGAGGCTATTGAGGGGATAAATAAATTGAAATGATTACGAAAAAGGAGCAAATTTGGCGCTATATTTTAGAAAAAGCGCTCTCGCCGGAGCGCGTGTTTGAGTTTGCCCAAAAAGAAATTGCCGCACAGCTCGGCTGTTCCACGAGTACCGTGTTTAATGCGTTGAAGACGCCTCGCGACAGTGGTGCGGTGCGCGTCGGCGGACGCGGGTTTACTGTAATAAACCTTGATAAGTTTCTCACGATTTGGGCTACGCGGCGCCGTCTCATGAAAGATATCGTGTACCAGACGCACGTGGACGCGCCAGTGAGGGCGATTGAACAGGAGATGCCTCCGCAGGTAGTATTTACCGGTTATAGCGGCTACAAGTTTCGTTTTAAGGACACGCCTGCCGATTACGATAAGGTGTATGTGTATTGCCCGTCCGCAGTCCTGCCGGAGCTCAAAAAGCGATTTCCTCGTTCCCGCAAAAAATCACCCAACCTCTTTGCGCTTAGCCCTGACAGGCATCTTGCGGCGAGCGAAGGGCTCGCGCCACAGGCGCAATTATACGTTGACCTATGGAATCTCCCTGACTGGTACGCGCATGATTATCTGAAGGCGTTGAAAGAGAAATTGTCACTGGTTTGATGTATGGCAGATTATTATCATGATCAAGTTACGCAAAGAAGCTGGGAGCTTCTGCAAGAATTGCAGCGCGGATACCGCTTCACGCTTATTGGCGGGTGGGCGGTGTATCTCTACACCCGCGCGCTCAAATCGAAAGACATCGACATAGCGATTACGCTCGATGAATTGGGGAAAATGAAATCAGCGTTTGATATTGTCAAAAATGAAAGATTAAAAAAATATGAGGCGCATCGGCATGAAATTGATATAGACATCTACGTGGAATATTATTCTGATCCGGGACTGCCTGTGGAGGCTCTGCACGCGAGGACCGCAATAGTGTCTGGTTTTACCGTGCCGGAAATAGAATACCTCCTTGCGTTGAAGCTCAATGCATGGCAGGCGCGGAGAGGTTCCTTGAAGGGCGAGAAAGACCAGTACGATATCATTGCGCTTTTACAGACCGGGGTTCAGATGGCAAAGTACCGGGACATTTTGCGTCAATATCACAAAGAAGGCCAAAGGAATGAGTTGATAGAGTTATTATCGCGCCTTACAGAAGCGCCCGCACTGAATCTCAACGAACATCAGTTTTCACGGCTAAAAAAGGCCTGGCTAAAACAGTTACATTAATAGTAGCGTGGCAGTTCATCTGCCACCCGCGTTATCGGAGATGAATTGAGGTCGGAGGCAAGCCTGCCTGCGCAGGCAGGCTCCGACGCTACAAACATGAGGTCAAAAGACAATTCCCAATTTGTGTCTCTATGAAACGATTGTTATTATTTATTTTATTTCTTTCTCTGCCCCTGCCTGTATTTGCGGCGCGGGCGGTGAAAACTGCGGGAAGCAGTACCGTCTATTATGTGGATGACGGAGGGGTGAGGCATGCGTACCCAAACCAGAAAACGTGGGAAAGTTGGTACGGAGAAGCTCAAAGTTCAAAGCCCAAAGTTCAAAACATGATTGAAACGGTGAAGGCTGAAGAGTTGGCGGGGATTGCGTTGGGTGAAAATGTGGCGATGCGGCCCGGGTCCTTGGTGAAGATTCCTTCTGCGC
>MGER01000043.1:13343-14675 GCA_001791465.1 Candidatus Uhrbacteria bacterium RIFCSPLOWO2_02_FULL_49_11
GGAGGCAGGCGGTATTTTAAGGCCGCTGGTCGGCGAGCAGACGGCGATAGACCTCTATGGATATAATTGGGCAAAGAAAGTAATAGATGTGCCAGAGGTATTTTTTAGCGATTACCAGATTGGCAAATCAGTGAGAGGAAGGGCTGATTTGCCTGATGGCGCTTTGGTGCAATTGGAGAGCAATGACGGGAAATGGTATTTCAAGGATAAAGGGGTTTTGAGCCCGTTTAAGGATGTCGCAGCGGTTAAGGAAAATCGGCTCGATATGAATGCGGCAGTGGTTATCCCGCAATTATTTCCCGTACGAACCCGCGTGATAAGCGGATTAGAGCCGCGGATTGTCGAGCCGCAGTGGGACCTTGCGGTAGGCTCCGCGGACTGCGAAGCGGCGAATTTGCGCGCGGCCGTGCTCTACCTGTCCCGCGGTTCCGGGAATACTGTCACGAAATTAAACCTATGGCGCACCTCGGTGGCGTCTTCCTGGGAGCGGAGAACCGACGTGCTGTCGCTCCTTTCCATTGATGCGGTGGAAGAGGCTGCGCTTGAGGACCGTTTCTTAGGTGTTGAAACCCTTGAGATGCAGGAGATCAGCCGCACGTTTTTTGACACGCACCGCGATGCGTATGATTTTCTCTTTGTCTGGAATCCGGCCGTGCCAGTCAATGGCACGAAAGAGCTAGCTGATTTTTGGCCGGTTACCAACCAGATTGACGGTTTGGGAAAGTCGAGCTATGACCGCGGCGAACTCTACGGCAGCAAAGGAAAGCTCAAAGCAGTAATCAATATGGGCAGGCCGGGCGATTATCCCATTGATGACACCGCGGGCATGGCAAGGGCGGTCGAAACGGGGCTGCACGAACTGCTCCATCAGTGGAGCGGGGAAGCCGATTTCAAAGACGCGAAAGGCGCTGACCGCACGGATCTGCAAACCGCGGACGGCTATCACTGGTCGCCTCTTGTGGACTTCATTTCCCCGTTGGGCGGATGGGGATGGAGAGATAACGGGGACGGCACCTTCACCTCAAAGCGTTCGCTTTATACCGCCCAGCAGCTAGCTGATCTTCATTTTCCTGATCTTGATTTGTACCTGATGGGATTGGTGCCGCGGCATTCCGTGGCGCCGTTTTCCTACATCGTGCCCGCTGCGGCAGGCGCTTCGCTCACGGATACGGTCGTGGCAACCCTCCGAAGCGTGAGCATAGATGACGTGGTGTATGGGAATGGAGCGAGAAGGTGCACCACAGCGCAGTAATGACAAAATCCCAAGTTCAAAGTTCAAAAAAATATTAAAATCCCAATGACAAAATAGCAAAGGGGTTTTGGATTTTGGTC
>MGER01000043.1:14826-18826 GCA_001791465.1 Candidatus Uhrbacteria bacterium RIFCSPLOWO2_02_FULL_49_11
ACGCGCTCCTCGCGCTCGTGAACGTGCTCGATAAGGTCATGATGTCGAATTTCGTGAAGGACGCGCGCGTGTATACGTTTCTCGTGGGGGCATTTGGGCTCCTCTCCATCGTGCTCGCGCCTTTGGGATTGAGCCCGCTCTCCGCGCCGCTGTTGGGGATCGCGCTTGTTTCCGGGATATGGATGTTTTTCGGGCTCCATTGGTTTTTCCGCGCGTTGAGCGTGGGCGAGGCGTCGCGGGTCATACCCTTATCCGGCGCTTCCATCCCCACCTTTACCGTCTTGCTCGCCTTTATCGTGCTCGGTGACACCTTTTCTCCATGGCAATTGTCGGCGATCATCATTCTCATCGCAGGAAGCGTCCTTTTGACCCATATACCGCAGGAGCACCACTGGTGGCATGCGGTGATCAACCGTTTCCGCCATCCCCGCAAGAATCATGACGTGCTGCTTGCCGTGGGTTCGGGATTCGCGTTTGCGCTCTCCTACGTGCTCTCGAAGTATGTGTATGACCATTCCTCGTTCGTCACTGGTTTCATCTGGGGGCGCATCGGCACGTTCCTCGCCTCTCTAGGTTTGCTCACCATCCCGAAGGTCCGCGCGCATCTCAAAGAAACATTTACGCATTTTATTTCGTCAAAGGGCGCCGCATTTTTCGGGAATCAAGGGTTAGGAGCGCTCGCGGTGGTGCTCCAGAGCTATGCGGTATCGCTTGGAAGCGTCGCATTGGTGCAAGCGCTGCAGGGCGTGCAATATGCTGCCGTATTTGCCATAGCGATCCTTGCTTCCATTTTCAAGCCGAAGTTATTGAAAGAATATCTCACCTCGCAGGTGCTGATCGAAAAGTCGTTCGCAATATTATTGGTGATCCTCGGGGTGGCGATGATAGCACTGCTGTGAGATGTATTTCGTATCACGTATTATGTATTATGGGCACGTTCACCGATGCCTAATACGTAATACCTACTGCCTAATACGAAAGGCATGAGAGGGTAGAATTCCATATATGGATCAGATAAATGAAGAAATAATCAGTTTCCCTCATGGTTTCCTCTGGGGCACGGCGACTGCGGCGCATCAGGTGGAAGGGGATAATATTCATAGCGATTGGTGGAGTTGGGAAAGAAGCGCGCGAAGGGCACAGGCGTTAAAGCAAGAAGGCAAGAACGCGGAAGATTTTATTTCAGGGCATGCGTGCGATCATTATCACAGGTTCGAGGAGGACTTTGATTTAGTAAAACGTGGAGGGCAAAACGCGCATCGGCTGTCGCTTGAGTGGTCGCGTGTGGAGCCGGAGGAAGGAGTATGGGATGAAAAAGAAATTGAACACTATCGAGAGGTTCTAGAAATGCTGAAGCAGAGGGGCATCAAAACATTTGTTACGCTTTGGCATTTTACGAATCCGCAGTGGTTGAGCGCGCGGGGCGGGTGGCTTAAAGGGAGCACAGTCAACTATTTCGTGCGGTATTGCGAGAAGATGGCACGGACTTTAGGCGATTTGGTGGATGTATGGGTGACCTTGAATGAACCAGGGGCCTATGTTCATCTGTCATACCATTGGGGATGGTGGCCTCCGCAGAAGCGATCAAGGGCGCAGATGTGCCTCGTGTTGATGTATTTAGCCTGCGCGCATCGTCGTGCATGGAAAACTTTGAAATCCGTTACACGAGGGACGCCGGTAGGAATAGCACAAAACGTTATTTCATACGCCGCGTACCGCAAACACCATTTGTGGGATCATTTGCTTGTGTGGATGATGGATGTGAGCACCAATCACCTTTTTTATTGGCTTTCAGGCATGAAGCGGCATGATTACCTTGGGTTCAATTACTATTTCCGGGTAAGGCTGAAGAGGAGGAGAGGCTCCATTTTTGCCGAGCAGGATTCGGTAAAAGATCAAGGCCGCGAGGTGAGTGCCATGGGGTGGGAATTGTACCCGCACGGCATTTTTGATTCATTGATGGATTTTGCAGATATCAAGAAGCCCGTATATATTTTAGAAAACGGTATCGCGACCGATGACGATACGCAACGCCAGAAATTTATTATTGAACATCTACGGGAAGTATACCACGCCATCAAGGGAGGTGTGGACGTGCGCGGATATTTCCACTGGTCGCTGTTGGATAATTTTGAATGGCATGAAGGATGGCGGCCGAAATTCGGGCTGGTCGCGGTGGATCGGGAGACATTCAAGCGCACCCCCAAAGAGTCGTTTTATCTGTTTAAGAAGATTGCAGAAGAAAACAGTATTACTAATGACGAAGTTCAAAGTTCAAATGCCAAATGAAGCCCCAAGCCGCAAGTTCAAAATACGTTTTTTACATTTGTTATTGGGATTTTGAATTTCCTTTGGACTTTGAATTTGAGATTTTGAAATTTCCATCAGTATGGACTTTCTCGAAACCTTTATTCCATTTTTAAGAAAGAAGCGCGAACATGAGCGGCGCAAGAGGCGCATTTTGCACATGGTGTGGGTTGCGGCGATTGTCGTAGTTTTATTATGCGGCGCGGCAGTGGTTGCCTACAAGATGCGCAATCGCATACCGGATAACATTGAGCAGCAGTGGGGAGTGACGTTTTCAAAAAAATACGCAGAAGAATTAGGCCTCTCATGGCAGGATCTCTACGCGAGCATTCTTGACGACTTGCGCGTGCGTCTGATCCGCATTCCCGCATATTGGGATGAAACCGAGCCAAGACCTAAGCAGTATCATTTTGCCGATCTCGATTGGATGCTTATGGAAGCTGATCGCCGAGGCGCGAAGGTACTGCTCGCGGTAGGCCGCAGGCTGCCGAGATGGCCTGAGTGCCATGATCCTCTGTGGCTTAAGAGAGCAGATCAACGCAGAGCAGATCCTTCGATAAGCTCAGGACAGGCTCCGGTTAACGCAGATAATTTTGATTCTCAAGAGGCGTTGCTGATGTATATTCGTACGGTGGTGGAGCGGTATCGCAAGCATCCGGCGGTGGCGGCGTGGCAGGTGGAAAATGAGCCTCTCTTAAGCGTGTTTGGCATTTGTCCTCCTCCTGACAAGGCTCTTTTGGATGAAGAAATCACGCTGGTGAAATCTCTTGATGAGAAGCCGGTTATCCTCACTGATTCAGGGGAGCTCTCTGACTGGATAGAACTTTCGACGCGCGCGGACATTCTCGGCGTGAGTTTGTACCGTGTGGTGTGGAATCAGTATTTGGGATATTTCCATTGGCCGCTCCCGGCATCGTATTACCGGAAAAAAGCAGAGCTCTCTTTGGGCCGCGTCAAGGACGTGGTCATCACCGAGGTGCAGCTAGAGCCGTGGGCCGGCGAGCCGATTATCGGGGTGCCCATTAGCGAGCAGCGCCGCACCTTTGACCAAGAACGATTTCATGATACTATTGAGTACGCGCGCGAGACGGGATTGAGGCAAATTTATCTCTGGGGGGCTGAGTGGTGGTATTGGATGAAGAGCGAGGGGTATCCTGAATATTGGGAAGGGGCGAGGAGAGTGTTTCGTGAAAAATCCCCATTTTGATAATTTTCAATTGATCAATGTTCAAACGTTTGAAAATTGGGTCATTGAGTCATTGATTGGAAATTGAAAATTGAGCATTGAAAATTTGTAAAGGTCATCGGTTTAAGTGCGATATTTATATGTTCTCTCGTTCAGTTAAAGTCATCATCGGTATCATCCTTGTGGTGATAGGTGTTGTTTTTTTGTTCATGACTAAAGAGAAATCAGCGCCGGTGCCGCAGGCTCCTGAAGTGAAACGATTAAAGGTGGTGACCACCATTTTGCCGTTGTATCTTACTGCACTTGAGGTGGGAGGACCGCTCGTCGATGTGGTGAATCTTATTCCCTTAACGGCGCAGCCGCATGGCTACCTTCTCACCGAGGAAGACATACGCAACCTTGAGAGCGCTGATATTGTCTTCACCTCGGGTACGCCGATTGACGCATGGGCAGACGAGGCGCTCCTGACGCTCGATCCGTCCCAAGTGAGCATAATTCCGGTGGGCA
>MGER01000043.1:18832-30650 GCA_001791465.1 Candidatus Uhrbacteria bacterium RIFCSPLOWO2_02_FULL_49_11
TGAAGCTCGAGCCGCAATTGCCACTTCTCGCGCAGGGGAAGCCTTCAGACGAGGCGGATCCGCATTTTTGGCTTGATCCGGGAAGGATGATACTTGCGACGTCTGCCGTCAGGGATGCCATTTCTGATAAAGACCTTCCGCATAAGGATCAATATTGGGTTCAAACATCATTTTTTCTGGAAACGCTTGGCATGATAGACCGTGATTTTAGGGAACGGTTCAAAGGGGTGGCAAGTAAAGCAATCGTGAGCAGTCATTTATCCATGGCGCACTTTGTTTCTTCATTTGGCCTTGAATGGGTGGGAGCAGTCGTGGAAACGCCGGGGAGCGAGCCGAGCATAGGACATGTAAACGCGTTAGTGAATCGTATGCGACGGGATCGCGTGCGTGCGGTGTTCGGCGACAGTGAAAACGACGTTCGCGCAAAAGAAGTTGCGCAACAAGCTCAAGCGCCGTTTGTGGTGTTTAATCCCCTTGAAACCGCAAGCACGACCGCCGTTGAGTCGTATGAAACGGTCATGCGCAGGAACATGATGGGGATGTCGCAAGCGTTGCATTATGAGCCGTTAACGGAGTAGGATCGGGAATTAAGAATCTAGAATTTAGAAAAAAACAAAAAATGATGATAGCGGGGACTAGTTCACCGGTAGAACGCTCGGTTCGGGACCGAGAGGTAGAGGGTTCGATCCCCTCGTCCCCGATTTTAAATAAAGTTCACAATGTGTATTATTATTATTTTATAAATATATGAAAGGCTATATTGCGAATATCGAAAAAACCACGTTGGAGAATGAAAATTTCCGCACAGTGCTCTATACCGCACACCACAGCCAGCTGGTGGTGATGAGCCTTAATCCTCGGGAGGAAATCGGCGAAGAAGTGCACACGCTCGACCAGTTCATCAGGATCGAGGAAGGGGAGGGGTTGGCTGTGCTTGATGGCGTGGAGCATGTCCTTCATGATGATTATGCCGTGCTCATACCCGCGGGCGCCAGACACAATGTTATCAATACTTCATCGGAAAAACCGATGAAACTCTATACCCTTTATTCTCCTCCTGAACACCAGGACGGGGTGGTGCGCAAGACCCGTGAGGAAGCGATGGCGAAAGAAGAGCATTTTGACGGCAAGACGACGGAGTAAACGATGCAGATCTCGATGTTTTTTTGGATTCCCACTTTCATGGGAATGATAATTTGTGCTGATTATTTATGAAACAGGTAACGAAACAAACTTTTTCACTTCTCTGGCGTCATGCGAGGCCGTACAAGAAGCTCCTTTCGTTCATGATCGCGATGCTGGCGATGGGCATGATACTCGAAACGGTGGTCCCGCTTTTCTATAAGCGGTTTTTCGATTTGTTAAGCGACGGTTTAGTCCCGCGTGCGGCGCACACCGGCGCGCTTATCCGCACCATTATCGTGATCCTGCTGTTGTACCTGGTGGAGTGGATCCTCTGGCGCGTTACCACCTTTGCGAATAATTACTTCCAGCCGCGCGTCATGTCTGACATCCTTAATTCCTCGTTTGAATATCTCCATGCCCATGCCTACGGCTTTTTCGTAAACCGCTTTGTGGGGGCGCTGGTGCGCAAGGTCAATCGCCTCGTGGATGCGTTTGAAAGCATTGCCGACAGGATCTGCTGGGATCTGTTGCCCATGGCAATTCGCATCGTGTCCATTCTCATCGTGCTGTGGTTCCGCAGCACCACCGTCGCGCTTGTCATGATGGTATGGATTGTTTTTTATCTTGCCGTGAATTACGCGTTTACGATGTTCAAGCTCAAGTACGACGAACAGAGCGCGACGGTTGATTCGCGGGTCACTGCGCATTTGGGCGACACGATTACGAACAATGTCAACATTAAGCTTTTTACTTCCTTAGCGAGCGAATTGCGTTCGTTCAAGCGCATCACCACAGACCAGTTTAAGATCAGGAAGTTCGTATGGGATTTAAGCGCAATTCTTGAGGCGATCCAGGCGCTGTTTATGATTTTCCTTGAGTATGCGATTTTCAGGATTGCCATACGCTATTGGGCAATGGGGGTTTTTAGCATCGGCGATTTCGTGCTCATCCAGGCGTATCTTCTGCAGATATTCAACCGCCTCTGGGATTTCGGCCGCATCATCCGCGATATTTACAAGCGTTTGGCGGATGCCGAGGAAATGGTGGAAATACTCCATACGCCGCACGCGGTGCAGGATTCATCGAGCGCGAAAAGGCTCGTGATAAAAAAAGGAGAGGTTGATTTTCGGAAAGTGCATTTTACCTATACGGGAGCGCAGGACGTGCTCCATGATTTTTCCCTGCTGATACGCCCCGGGGAAAAGGTGGGCTTGGTGGGGCCGTCGGGGGCAGGCAAGTCCACCATTACCGCTCTTCTTTTCCGTTTTTATGATGTCACGAAAGGAGGCATTCATATTGACGGCATTAATATTAAAGCAGTGACGCAGCGGTCGTTGCGCGAGAATATCAGTTTGGTGCCGCAGGATCCCATTCTTTTCCATCGCACGCTGATGGACAATATCCGCTATGGCAGGCTTGATGCCGCGGATGCGGAAGTATTCCGTGCGGCAAAGCTTGCGCACTGCGATGAATTCATTCAACGGATGCCGGATGGTTATTTGACGTATGTGGGAGAGCGGGGAATAAAGCTTTCAGGGGGAGAGCGCCAAAGGGTGGCGATTGCGAGAGCGATCCTGAAAAACGCGCCGATCTTGGTTCTCGATGAGGCGACCTCGAGCCTTGATTCGCATTCCGAAGCGATGATCCAGGACGCCTTGGAAAAATTGATGGCTGATAAGACCGTCATTGTCATTGCGCACCGGCTTTCCACAATCATGAAGATGGACCGTATCGTGGTGGTCAAGGAAGGCCGCATCACGGAGCAGGGGACTCATGATACGCTCCTGACGAAGCATCGCGGCACCTACCGCATGCTTTGGCGCTTGCAAGCAGGCGGGTTTATTAAATAACTGCTTATGAAATTCTCAAGTCCCGCATTTCAACATGAAGGAACGGTTCCCGCGTTGTACACTTGTGACGGAATAGACGTAAACCCTCCATTTACCATAGAAGGGGCGCCAGAGCAAGCCCGGAGTCTTGCGCTCGTGGTGGACGATCCTGATGCGCCAAGAGGCGATTGGGTGCATTGGACCGTGTGGAATATTTTGCCTTCAACGACTCGCATTGAGGAAAATGCGGTGCCCCCAGGCGCCGTGGAAGGCATGACCGATTTTGGCAAGTCTGGATGGGGAGGCCCGTGCCCACCCGCAGGAGTGCACCGCTACCAATTCAATCTCTATGCGCTGGATAGCACGCTCTCGCTTTCCAGTGCCGCAAAGAAACGCGATCTTGAGCACGCAATGGAAGGGCATGTGCTCGCGCATGCGGTGCTCGCAGGGAAATATTCAAGAAGATAATTCCTGTTCAGGCATTGCCATAATAATCCGTTGCACCTCCTCGAGGGTTTTTACCTTAACAAGTTCCTCGCGGATTTTTTTTGCGCGCGGCAATCCCTTCACATACCACGCCAAGTGTTTGCGCATTTCAATAATGCCGTACGGGCCCTTGGTCTCAAGCGCGAGTTTTACGTGTTCCATGATACATTGTTTTTTTTCGTCCCAGGTCGGCTCGTGAAAAGCGCCTGATGCGAGATATTCTCGGATCTGCCGGAAAATCCAAGGCCGCCCCAGCGCCCCGCGCGCAATGCCCAATCCGTCCGCATGCGTGGCCTCAACCATTTCTTGCGCCGTTTCAGGGCTTAAGATGCCGCCGTTTGCGATCACTATCCCTTTGAATACCCTTTTCACCGCAGCAATCATGCCAATATCCGGCTCGCCGTCGAAGGGCAACTCATACGAGCGGCCGTGGATCATGACTGCCGATACGGGCAGCGACTTGATTCTTTCCACGAGATCAACCGCGGTTATTTTTTTCTTATTATCATTGATGCTCGCGCGCAGTTTGACGGACACAGGAAGGGCGGTGGCATCACACACCGCAGCGATGAGCTCGGCGCAGTGCGCGGGATTGCGCATCAGGCTCACTCCTCCGCCATGCCGCGTCACCTTGTACGCGGGGCAGCCGAAGTTAATATCAATGCCCGAGAACCCCATGCCCTCCACTGACTCTGCTGCCGCATGAAACACTGACGGGTCATTGCCGAAAATTTGGCATACAACCGGCTGCTCTCCGGTTGAGAAAGAAAGCATCTCCTGCGTTTTTTTGCTGTGCCGCGCAAGCGCATTGGCGGATGCAAATTCCGTATAGATGACATCCGCGCCGAACCGTTTGCACATGGTGCGGAACGCGAGGTCCGTGACTCCTGCCATGGGTGCAAGAGCAAGGAAGGGTTTTGGCAATTGTGTCCAGAAATTTTTCATAAGACCAGCTATAAGCATACGATAACTAAAACGGTTGTCAAAATGCCACCTTATGATATGGTATACTATATATCATTACCCATCTGCTTGATTAGCAATTTTAAGAGTATATGGTAAATTATGCGCCGCTTGCCGACCGAATGCGGCCCGAGCGGCTGGAAGATTTTGTCGGGCAGGAAGATCTCCTAGGGAAGGGGACTTTTTTGCGCCGCGCGATTGAGGAAGATCGCGTGCCTTCTATGATTTTATGGGGGCCTCCCGGTTGCGGTAAAACCACGCTTGCGCACGTGATCGCGCGGATCACGAAGGCGGAATTCGTTTCGTTGCCCGCGACATCGAGCGGGGTGGAAGAGTTGCGAAAGATAATAGAGCGCGCCGAAAGCGGGGTACGCTTGGGGGTAAAAACAGTCCTGTTTATTGACGAGATCCACCGCTGGAACAAAGCGCAGCAGGACCGGCTGTTGCCTTATGTAGAGAAGGGCGTGATAACGCTCATCGGCGCGACAACCGAGAATCCCTCGTTTGAGGTGAATTCGGCGCTGCTTTCCCGCGCGCGCGTGTTTGTATTGAAACAGCTTAACGAAGAGTCGCTCAGGAAAATTTTGGAACGGGCGCTTCATGAAGTGGGCGGAAAAATTTCAGACGATATATCGGACTTCATCGCTGCGCAGGCGCATGGGGATGCCCGATTCGCATTAAATACGCTGGAAGCGTGTTTTGATGAAGGGGAAGTTATTACCATAGAGAAGATTAAACAGATTTTGCAGAAATCCCACCTGTTGTATGACAAGAAAGGCGAGGAACATTATAATATCATTTCCGCTCTGCATAAATCCATGCGCGGGGGAGACGCGGATGCCGCAGTGTATTGGCTCGCGCGGATGCTCGAAGGCGGCGAAGATCCGCTCTACGCGGCACGGAGGATCGTAAGGTTTGCCTCGGAAGACATTGGCCTTGCAAATAACACGGCGCTCCTCGTCGCAAATGCCGCGTTTGACGCGTGTCACAAGCTGGGTATGCCCGAGTGCGCGGTGCACCTAGCCCAGGCGGTGATGTACATGGCGCTGTCGAAAAAGAGCATTGTTGCGTATGAAGCGTATGAAAAGGCGAAACAGGATGTGGAGAAGTACGGCGCCTTGCCCGTGCCGCTCCATATCCGCAATGCGCCCACGCAGCTGATGAAAGATTTGAATTACGGCAAAGGGTATAAATACACGCCGCATTTCGAGGGCGACGCGGGCACACAGGATTATCTGCCGGCAGAGCTGAAGGGAAAGAGATACTATAATGAAAATCCAAAATCCAAAGATCAAAGCTCAAAATGAAGGTGTCCCTACGGGACGATTCCTCAATATTTTTACTTTTTAATTTTCATTTTGGTTTTTGGGTTTTGCATTTTACATTATTATGCGCTTCTGGTTTCTGCCCATAAGTTGGGCTTTTCTCATCTTCCTCGGATCCTCCATCCACGGCGGATCAATACCCGCGCCGGTGTCTGTGGCGAGCCAGGCGCTCCATGCGTGCGAATATGCGGTATTGGCCTACCTTATCGCGCGTGCGTTTTCGCAAACAAAAAAAGAGCGATATCCGCTCAAGAAGATTTTAGTTGTTGCGTTTACCATCAGCGTGCTGTACGCGGCTACCGATGAATTCCACCAATTTTACATACCAGGCCGCCATCCAGATCCCTTAGATTTACTCATGGATGCCCTGGGAAGCGGGGCGGGAGTTTTTCTCTGGTATTTGTTTGTCCGGAGGAGGTTGAACGATATAAGATGGGGTTAAATCGGTTATTTACTGTTCGGTGTTATAACCATGCCGAAGAGATAACAATTCTCGCCAAACCATTGTTTCTTGAGCAAGAATCGCTCCTCAAATCCCATGGCTACATAGAATCCTTTCGCGTGATATCGCGTAAGGCTCCAGCACCATAATTTTGGCATTTTTTCTTTTTTGCATTTTTGTATTGCGAATTGTATGAGGCGCCTTCCCGTACCTTTTTGACGCGACGCGATGGTGTCAATTTGGTATGAGCCTTCGATAGGCTCGAGGCACATGGCCCCGATGGGTTGATTTCCTTTTAATGCAATAAAGTACCAGCCTTTGGAAACGAGCGCGGCAATGCGTTTCGTGTCAGAGAAGCGGTAGTGTTCGGTATCAAGGACAGAAATGATGCGTGCAATCGAGGAAATGTGTTTTCTTGATGCTTTGATGATTTTCACAAGTTACGTAATTAATTAAATAAATTTTTACCGTGAGGCACGGCGAGGTGAAATGGTGATGCCTAGGATAGAGAGCTCTTTTTTAAATTGGGTGAAATTGCGGTAGTGGATGCCATGCATGCCAAGTTTTTTGGCGGCGGTGACATTTTCTTTTTGGTCGTCAATAAAAGCGCATTCTTCAGGTTTTTTGCGCATTTCGCGGAGGAGCGCGCGATAGATCGCTTTTGATGGTTTTGCCGCTCTCGCACCGTAGGAAGTGACAATCGCATCAAAATATTTTTCAAGGTGATGATTGGCAATAGTTTCCTCCAGCCAATCCTCGATGTGGTTCGATAAAAGACCAGTAGCGTAATGGCGTTTCAACGCGGTAATCAGCTGCAGCATGTGCGGGCGCATTTTGTGATGCGTGGTGATTTCTTGGCGCAGCAGATGAGTCTCCTTGCCTAAATAATCTGATATTGTTCTCCAGAACAATTTTGAAGATATTTTGTTTACTCTCGCTTTGCGCCATGTTTTACGTAACAGTTGAATGGTTTTATGTTTGTCCACATGGTATTTTTTTGAAAGTATGCTGCCGAGCTCTTCCCATGTCTTTATATCAGTGAGCACTCCTCCTGCATCGAAAATGATTGTGGTGATCATAAATGATAGGGTTAGTGATGACCTATGGGCTACATTTAGCTCATTTTCCGATTAATTACATTCAGTATAACCTTGCTTAGAAAAGAAGAAAAGGCGGTATGGGGCGTTATTTGGTTATAACGAAGAAATTTGGTATAGTATATCCATTGAGAAAATCCTAAATTCTAAATCCGAGACCCTAATAATAAAGTAACATTGAAGCCATGAATGACGAACAATGGGAGTCCACCATTGACCGGATTGAACAGAAATTCCGCATCTCTGACCGGAAGCGGGAGGAGCGCGGGGAAGGGGAGGGTGTGGTGGAATGGGTGGTCTTTATGACGCCCCAAGGAAAGGTGAGGCTGGAGCGTACCGTCAAGCCGCGCGTGGTGGGGGAGCATTCGGAGCGGTCGAAGCGCATCGGGAGCACGGCTGTGATCAAAAAAATTTATGATCCTGACGACCTCGTGAGCTTCATGCGCGCATACCTCTGGGATGAGGGCGCTTCAAGCTGGAGCGAAATAAAAGGCGAAGGATTTTCCGCAAATTTATAATTTGTTTTACTAACAATAATCGTTAAAAATAACAATAGTAGCGTGGTAGCTTGTCTGCCGCCCACGTGGTCGGAGACGAGCCTGCCTGTGCAGACAGGCTCCGACGCTGCAGAGAGAAATGCCACTTTATTTTAAGTTCACCATATGAAAAAACAAACACCCTCATCAACCAAATCGCTTCCCTTTCCCTATCGCTCCTTCCGTCTTTCGCGGCAAGGGAAAATAGCGTTTCCCCCCATGCGTCAACTGGTGGAATTGCTGCATAAGCCGTGGGGTATTTTTTTCCTTAGCATAGTGCTTATTATTAATTATTCCTGCGTCTCGATGCTTGCGACTATTCCGGTGCTCGCCAATACTCCTGTAGAGAACATGCTTTTGATACGAAGCGATTCCACCAAGTCATTGAGCGTGAAATATAAAGATGAAGCGCCGGTGATCTTAGCGCGCTATTTGGCGCATCGCGGCCAGTTTGCGGCGAAACTTTCTCAAGAATCATATATAAAGGAAGATGTGGATGTGTGGCTCGCAGAAATTAAGAATGAGAAAGGGTTGCTGCTCACCTATAGCGTCCCTCAAAGTCTTAAAGAGGTGCATTTGGGGCTCGTGATCGCAATGGGGACTGATGAACAGGCGGCAGCGCAGTATCTCGCCGCGTGGGAAGGCGACACCGCGGCCGGGAAGGAAGCCGAAAGCGAATTTAGAAACGCAGAGGAGCGTCTCATCATGGTATACCAGCTTGCACCGTGGTTGAGTAAGTAAAGTGTAATACCCAGCGATACAATATCCAAGAGGGGGGACGGTTTTGGCAGCGAGGAGAAGATTAGCATTGAGAAATCCCAAGTCCTAATGACCAATTTCCAATAAAATCTCAAATCCCAATAGTGGTCATCGGACATTCGGATTTAAGTAATTTATTGGGTATTGGGATTTGGTTATTGGGATTTTTCAATAATGGTATGGATTTACCTTCAGTCGTGCAGGGGATTCATCAGGAAAGCAAGAGCAACGATTCGGTGGGAAGCATAGTCGCGCGCCACTATGGCCCGTTTGTGCTTATTGCGGCGGTGTTTGGCGCAATGCTCGGAATATGGCGCTGGGTGGATTTATGGTGGCTGTTTTTGGCGGTCGAATTGTTTATAATCCTTGTGGCGTATCGCATGTCCTACAAAAAAGGAGAAGGGCCTTTATTTCGGTGGCATGCGGCAATTCCTCTTATTTCTGTCATTGCAGGAAGCGGGTTGCTTATCATGGTGAGCGGGGGCGTATTTCGCGGCATGATCGCGGGCTTAGTAGCACTTAGCATCGGTGCGCACTTGCGGGGATTCGTGAAGTATCAGGAAGCGCCCAGCGCGTTGAGGGCGCTCTATTGCGAGAATGTGGGATGGTTTATCGCCTCCTTCGGAGTATTCGCGTTATGCGCGACCTTAAGCGGCGCCTTGACATTTGTCCATTTCTCTCTGGGAGGCGTATTGGGCCTGGTATTTTTGGGTACTTTTCTTTTCACCCGCCACGCATTAGAGTATTCGGCTCTGTCGTCCAAGAATCGCAGTCACGGCAGATGGGTGCTTAGCCTTTGTATCATGGAAAGCATGGGAGTGTTTGTTTTAATGCCTTTCACGCCCTTACTTCTCGCAGGGCTTATCCTCCCTCTCTATGTGGTAATGCTCGAGCTCGTACGGAAGCCCGCGTCTTTCATAAAACGCAGTTCGCAGATGTTGGGTGCATCAGTGGTTGCGGGCGTATGGATATTATTATTATCGACGGCGCGATGGCCATAAGGAAGAATCGTTACAAGCAATAATAATGTCACTATTAATTTATTATTAGAGGCTAAAATATATGTCCCCCAAACCCAAAACACCGACTGCGACCCAAGAGATATCGAGTGAACAGCGCGTCAATGTGCGCGATGACGCGCTTGCGGCTGTGTATGCGAAACCACATCATTTTGAACTTCCTCACGAGCCGCGCGGCTTGGGAGTGATCGCCAATGCGCTCATCGCCGCGTTATTCGGCATGATTGCGGGGATCGTGGGCCTTTTATTCCTCATCTCGGGAGCGTTTTCCCGCGTGCCGTATTTGGGGTCTATTGATGTGGCGGCACTGGTACCCAGTGCGCCGGTGACCATTGAACGCACGGAGAAGGTGTCGATTGCCGTAGATGAGCGCGCAAGCACAGTATTGAAACGGATTCAACCCAGCGTGGTGGGCGTCTATGCGACAAAGGATTTGAGCAAGGATCTCACGGGCCTTATCAATTCAGCGGCCTCACCCCTTGCCACCGGCATCGCGCTCACGAGCGACGGGTGGGTGCTCGCGGCCGGGGATTTAAGCGATGAATCGGCCGGGCCTTTGACAGTCATTACCCAAGACGGAAAAACGTATGCGGCAGAGCGCCGCGTGCAGGATAAGGCAACGGGCTTGTGGTTTGTGAAGGCAAGCACCTCGCTGTTTGTGGCTGCGCCGTTTACGCGCAGCGAGTCGCCGCTCGAGGCAGGATCATCAGTGCTTATCCCCTCGTTCCAAATCGGGACGCGAGGGGCGGCCTTTGCGGGCACAGTTGCGGGATTGAGCGTGCTCACGGTGCGTGACAGCGATCGACTGGAATCCCGTCTGACGCTCGCGGTGCCGCTGAAGGGAAACGCGCTTGGTATGCCGTTGGTTTCATTAGCCGGAGAGGTCGGCGGAATGGTGAGCGCGCAAGAGGGGAGTATAGTGCGCGCAGTCCCCCTAGCATCTCTTCAGTCGATTATTGACCGGATACTGAAGGAAGGCGATGCGCGCCGTCCTCAAGTGGGCATGCATTATATTGAACTTTCCAGCGTTGCCGATGTGGCATTTACCCTTACTCACGGCAGGAGATTCGGCGCGCTGTTGGTGAAAAACGGGGATGTGCCGGCGATAACGCCGAAATCAAATGCAGAAACCGCAGGTTTGAAAGAAGGCGATATCGTGATAAAAGTTGACGGGGACGAGGTGACTGACGAGACGGATCTCGCCACCCTCATCCAGGCGTACCCCAATGATAAAGCCCTTAAACTCTCCATCCTGCGGGCGGGAGAAGAGAAATTGGTTGATCTTTCCCTTGCGCCTCCTCCCGCGCCTGTGAAGAAGTGATTAATCACGCATATAAGGCCGAAATGCAATATTTCGGCTTTATAGTTCGTCAGTAGTCCGTCAGGCTCACTATGACGTTAATTATTCTTTTTGGCGATGAGAACAAGGTGAGGAGAGAATAGGGGATTGGGATGGTTGGGGCCGATGAGTTTGTTGATAATTCGTCCAAAGGTTTGGATTTTCCAGTAAATAACGCGTTCCCACCATGTAAAATCTTTGCGCTCGGTCCAGAAACCAAAAGTGCGGTAGTAATTGAGGTATTGGATATCAACCCTTTGACTCGGCTCAGGGTGACAATGGAGAAGGGTTTTTTTTATTGCCCGAAGATTCATAATTTTCGTATTGTGTTTTTTTAGATTTTCCCGGTCTAAAATGAAGTGAAAAAAATATTGTAGGCGCGCGAAGTGCGGCATGCTCATTATCAGTGCGCCGCCGGGTGCGATAAGATTAACATGTTTTTGAACAACTTCGTTAAAATTTGAAAAATGCTCGACGAATCCAAAAGAGCACACGACATCAAATTGTCTTTTAGGATTCCACAAAAATAAATCTTTTTTATAGAGATTAGGTGAGGGAAGATTATTATACGCAAACAGCGCGCGAGTGGTTTCAATCTCATCGGAATAATCAATGCCATAAGCTTGGTATTGGTATTTTTTTGTCAGGAAACACAAAAAGTCGCCGCCGGCACATCCTATTTCAAGGACTGATTTTCGTGGATCAGGGACAAGGTATTTTTCAAAAAGATCGGCAAAATAGACCTTCTCCACGGTGTGTGGTTTAAATTTTCCGTAATAGGAGTCCCAGAATTGCTTATTAGTAAGGACGCTCGGGGTAACCGCATGAAAAGACGCGGTCAGTCCCGCCAGCGTCGGGACTGCCGCTCGGCTCTCGGTTTTGCTCTCCCCCGATAACA
>MGER01000043.1:30674-31492 GCA_001791465.1 Candidatus Uhrbacteria bacterium RIFCSPLOWO2_02_FULL_49_11
CTCCGAGACGCTTTTCATTGCGGTTACCCCTCACTTTGGGATTAGATTTGAACTCTTCAATAATACGGTAATACAGGCTGAGATAATTATCCGTCATTTGATCGAGAGAAAACTTTTCAAGGGCGCGGACGCGGCAGGAGCGGGAAAGTTCCCCTTGTTTTTCGCGTGGAAGATTTATCAGCCACTCGAAGCCGTTGATTAAATCCGGCAGGTCTTTATAAGCCGCGATGTAGCCATGTTTTTTGTGCACGACGAGTTCGGGGATGCCTCCGGTATGGAATGAAAGCGCCGGCAGGCCTGAAGATAACGCTTCAAGTACGGTGAGAGGGCAATTATCGGCAAGTGAAGGGTAAAGGAGCAGATCGCTTAATGCATAATAATCGGCGATGGTGCGCGAATCAGATGAAAAGGGGACATAGGTTACATCTAAATTCTGGGGCGCCATTCGATCGCACCCTCCCCTGCAGACGAAAAGTATGTCTTCCCTTTGTGCATACGCGTGAATGAGCTTTTCCGCATACTCCCATCCTTTCCACACGTTTTTAGCGCCCCCTTTGCTCGAGAAAAGGATTATTTTCTTGTTCAAAGGGAGGCCGTATTTTTTTCTCAGTTCGTCCTTATTCCCTGGTTTATACCGGTTGGTATCTATGCCATTATAAATGACATGGAGCGGCTTATTTTTAAGCAAGCTTTTCTCCACTTGTGATTGAAGCCAAAGGGAAGGGACGACGAGCGTGAATCGTGATTGTTCGTAAATGCGTTTTCTTAATTTCCAGAGATGGCGGCTGTTATTGCGCTGAAGTGGCGGAAGAGAATCG
>MGER01000043.1:31502-31798 GCA_001791465.1 Candidatus Uhrbacteria bacterium RIFCSPLOWO2_02_FULL_49_11
AACCGCATCCGCCAGTCATCCAATGCGTGCAGCTAAACGCGTGCGCGCCTTGGCCTAGGAGCGGCCACATGTCGTGCAGGGTCCAGATGAAGGGTTTGCGCTGGGTGAGAGAAGGCAGGGCCTTGAGGTTGAAAAAAAGTGAATGGAGGTTATGGGCATGGATAAGGTCAGCGTTTTTAAATTCTGGAAGCTTCATGATCCGTCTTCCCGGAAGCAAAGCAATGTCGTTGGAAAGCCAATACGATAAATGGTGATGCAGGCGGGCGCGGAAATTGCGTTTGATGATTTTCGAAATA
>MGER01000043.1:31807-35578 GCA_001791465.1 Candidatus Uhrbacteria bacterium RIFCSPLOWO2_02_FULL_49_11
TCCCGCACCGAGGGGGCATGCGAGCGCTTGTATCCCACGATTATATTGACCTTGTGTCCGCGCGCTTCCAAGCCTTTTTTTAGGCTCCATGAAACAGTGGCGGCGCCGCCTTTTGTGTCAGTGGTGCCTAGCTGAAGTACCGACAGTTTTTTTTGCGGTTCAGGCATTCGTAAGGGGGATATCTTCAAATTTTACCATGGGAAATATGTCCAGGAAGCTCTTAGGCGTGGCATTGTAGATTTCTACCTGCGGATGAGTACGGGCGAGTTTCCACGCGAGCAGGCGGTAGTTGCGGAAGAGGGTTTTGACGTTATCGATATGGCGCTCATACGAATGTGCCGCAAGCGCATAGTAGCGCACCTCCTCCTTGTTCGAGAGATCGAATTGTTTCGTTTTATAGAAGTGCTTGAAGCCTTCATAGTGCGCGGTGCTTGGGTAAGCGAGGAAATCATGCTCGCATCCCAAAAGGTATATCCGTTCGAATCCCATATACACCGCGCTTATGATGCACGCCACGATGACATTTTTCACGTTTGGCAGGATTTTATCGAGGCATATGTTAAATTTAAGATTCTCTGTAAAAAATCCGTACAGCGCAAGATAATACGTTTCGTTATGGGGGAAGAGTTTTTGGGTTTCAATAAAATTTTTTCCGATTATATTGAAGAACAGTTTTGTGGGATGCGTGGAGATAACCGTTTTACGATTAATGAGATCTTCAATGCACGCATTGGTTTCTCCTTCAGATTTGGGGAAACTATCAGAATCGATGAGTACATAATTCTTTGGCTTGATGTCCTGGTATTGCGGATGTTGCCAGAATGAATTGACGACGAAGGTTTCTTCTTGGCTAAGGCGGGTAAGGTCGAGGTCGTTCAGTGACGGGCCGTTGCCCAGGATGAAACAAGTTCTGCCTCGTTTCAAATTTTTTAGATCGCGATTTTTGTCTAATACATTCCTATATCTTTTATGTAGTATATACGGAACTAAATACTTGTCATAAGCTCTGCGCGGATAGTGTAACAGGTTCATAGGTGCAGGCATTAGATGTAATTGGTCATGGCGGACAATGGGTTCAGCGCTTTATCAGATTCCAGCTCAATGGAGTGCCGCGTTTTATATTTGAGGACGCCATGGTGCCGATAACTTGATCTAAGTATTTGGGATGGAGACCGTAGCCGGGCCTGATCGAGCGAACATTTTTAGAAGTTATTAGTTCTCCTTCTCGAATATTTTCAACTGCAAACAATGATTTGCGAAATTTCAAGTCGACTGATTCATTCTCGCGTGCTCCATAAAACGGTCGGCCTAACGCCTGTTCCGTTTCTCGGATCGATTTTACCATATCCTTGAATTCTTCCGAGTTGAGAGAAAAAGCGGCATCGGGTCCGCCCGAGGCGCGGTTTAGGGTCAGATGTTTTTCAATAATAGAAGCGCCCAACGCGACAGCGGCGATGGCGGCGGTTTTCCCCGGGCTATGATCAGACAGGCCGGATATTACCTTAAATTTTTTGACGATGTCCGGAATCGTTGTTAAATTCATGTGTGACAAAAGGGCGGGATACGCGCTCACGCAATGAAGAACCGCCACGGATGGGGCGCCGTTATTTCGTAAGGTCCTGATCGCCAGCCTGATGTCCGCAATTGAGGCCATGCCGCGCGATATGAGTACTGGTTTGTGTGTCTGTCCGATTCTTTTTAAAAGCGGAATATCAATTATTTCGTGGGAAGCGACTTTATAGAGTTGTACTTTCATTTTCTCTAAAAAATCAACTGCGGTAGAATCGAAGGGCGTTGAAAACCATAGGATTCCTTTGTTTTCAGCGTATTGTTTTAATCGCGGCTGCCAAGCCCAGGGAGTGTAGGCTTGTTGATAAAGTTTGTATAAGCTTTGTCCGCTCCACAGTTTGCTTCCCTTGATTTGAAAGTATTTATTTTCAGAATCAATCGTGATGGTATCAGGCGTATAGGTCTGCAGTTTTATCGCATCCGCGCCCGCGGCAGCCGCTGCATCGATAATTCGCAAAGCCCGTGCATATGATTGATTGTGATTCCCAGACATTTCGGCAATGATAAAAACTGGACAATTTTCTCCAATGAAACGTCTTCCCCGCGGAGTCTTGAGTGCGATGGTCTGCATAGTGAGACGGTTAAATTATCCGTGACAATTCAACAAGACTTCGGATCTTTATACAATCAATCTGGGCTGGGTATTTGTTTTTCCGATCAATCAATATTGGTATGAGCCCCGCGGCTCGTGCCGGCAGGATATCGAGTTCATAATCATCGCCTACATAGTAAATTTTTTTGTATTTTTTCTTTATTATGATCAACGCACGCGTAAAAAATTCAGGATCAGGTTTCTCTATTTTTAGATTATGTGAGGACATTATGGAATCAAAGTATTTATCCATGTGTAAATTTTTCAAAACCGTTTCCAAGCTCGCGGTCCAATTGGCAAGGAGGCCCAGGGGGATTTTCTTTTTCGTTTTAAAATATTTTAATGCACGAACAGTGTCGGGATATGGCGCATACACGGCACGATTAAGTCTCGTATTCAGGTCAGCAGCTAGTGTATCCGAAATGTCGAAGCCCATGATTCGAAGCAATTCCCGATTATAGGTGATAAAGAATTTTTTCCTGTCTTGGGGAGAGGAAAAACGCGGATGGGCGAATTTGTGGCGATAATAGATGAGATCAAATGCGGATTTCACCTGCGGCAGCGGCACGTGTGCTCCCAGTTTTTTCGCAATAAATTCACGAACGATTTTCTCCAGATTCTTTTTGTAGAGCAAGGTCTGGTAACAGTCGAATACGAGAAATGTGTTCATATTACCCATTGGTGATTTCCCCGGTATTTTTAAGCGTGGCGTATTTGTCCATGGGGATGATTAATTCATCCCAAATTCTCATCGCAACGGCTTTGCGTTGTTTGAGGCGCGGTAATTTGTGTTTTAAAAAGTAATCAATAGAGGCTTCCGCCTCGTTGAATCCCAAGTGCGATCTGAAGACGGTGGTGCTTGAGAGTCGTGAATTTATTTCAATGACGCAGGGTTGGTTCAAGCGGTCACGACGGAGCTGGACATTGCAAGGTCCGATCGCGCCTACTGTTTCGGCGGCGCGCACGGCCAGAGCTGTTATATCAGGAAATTTGTCAATAATCGCGTGCCACGTCATGCTGAATCTGAGTTTGCGCAGCATGCTTATTGCTCCCAAGGACAGCGATTGATTATTGAGGAAAGTACCGACTGTGTATTCTTCGCCGTCTTTGTTGGCGATATATTCTTGAGCGATCATAGCGGTGCCAGCCGGATGGTAACGCCGCAGCTCGGAGGCATTATTCACGATGTGAGTTTTGCTAACTCCGCCATATCCGCGCCGCGGTTTCAAAATTATTGGGTAGCCGAATTTGCTGATTAATTTTTTAGCTCTCTCTGCGCCAAGGCACGTGGCTGGATACCTGATGCCAGCTTTGGTCAAAATGGAGCAAATTTTTAATTTGTCTCGGCAAATTTCTATCGTTTTCAGCGGCTGAACGACAAAATAGGTACTAACTTGCCGGCTTAACTTGTCTCGAGAGGAAGCAATAGCAAATTGTTCGTATTCATTACCGATAAAGACAATATCAGTTTTGTTTTGTTTGCAAATCGCGGTAATGTGCCGGAGATATTTTTCGCGGTTGACGTTTGCCGGTGCAACGACGTAGCCTTTATTGCCTAAAAATAAGCCAGCAGCTTCGGCGTTGATGTCGGTGGTAATTATTTTGATTTG
>MGER01000043.1:35597-39766 GCA_001791465.1 Candidatus Uhrbacteria bacterium RIFCSPLOWO2_02_FULL_49_11
TTAAGTGATTTTATGATCCCTTGTCCAATATCTCCGCCGCTTGCAGTGACTAAGACGTTAATCATACCCCGCATATTATTTCATCTCACGAACATCTCTTACCGCCTTGCGCCAGTAGTTATCGTTATTGAGGATGCGGTAAATTTTTTGCGCCACATGACGCGGCGGGAGCAGCATTTTTTTCTTATACAGCGTTTTATACACATTTACTTGCGCAAAATCAGATTGTCGTGAGGCGCGCATGAATTGCTGCATGCGCGTGTCCATGACGCCTGGGCGGATTGCGAGGATCTTCACGTGGCGCAATTTTTGCTGTTCCATGAAAATACATTTTGTCAGCATTTCCAGAGCGGCTTTAGTGCTGCAATACATACTCAAGCCAAAATGCGGCGATGTTGCGGTACCGGACGTGATATTAAGGATTTTTTTGCGCGTTGTGCGGCCGGCGTTGTACTTGATGAATTTGTCAATTATGATCGCGTAGTTGATAAAATTAATGTTGCACGCTTGGACGATTTTTTTTGGGTCACATTTTCCCAGAGGTTTAATCGGTTCAACCACCGAAGCGTTGTTAACGATAAAAACACATCGATATTTATCAGGTGCGATTGTTCTAAAGATTATCGATAATTGCTGGGAGGTTAGAGGAGTTGATAAATCGATTGCTAGTTCCTTAACTTTTTTTGATTGAGGCCGTATCGCACGACGATTAATGATGAGTAGTTCGTTTGCAGATGATTTTTTTATAATTTCGGCCAAAGCCATGCCGAGTCCTCGGCTTGCGCCGAAGATGATAAATAAGTTTTTTTTTCGTTCCGCCTGTTTCATATCAGGTAAACCCCGTTACCATGGGCTTACGCGCATGGCGTTGACCAGCATCCCCCTTCGGGGTTGGTTGTCATTCATCTACGGTCTTACGACCGTAGCGTTCTGGTAACGGGGTAAATTTATAGCTGCCAGCTTTTATATCCCGAATTCCTTTTTGCTCGAGCCGGATTCTTGTTTTCATGCGCGCGCTGGAATGTGCTTCTTTTATAATAGGCTGCCATTTTTTCCTGTTTATCTGCAGGAGGATTTTTTCCGCCGGTATGAGTGCAAGGTGGGATATTTTTGACATTTTATTTAATTCCGACCTGTGGATAATTATAGCCCGAATGCGGGGCAGATGCCACTGATTGGAAACGATCTTTACTTTTTTCAGCTCCAGTTTCGTCATAATATTTTTCAGCTCCAAAAGCTGCTCATACGTAGTGCCGGATTTGTCCTCTTCGATGATCCTTCCTTCTGCGATGCCTTGGCGCATAAGTTCGTGTTTTATCACATGGGCGAGGGTCGGCGCCTGCGGAACATTTTTTAATTGTCCTTTACCGCCGGAGACAATTATTACATCATTCGGGTATTTTTTGGCGAGATAACTCGCGGCAATGACTCTCAGCCGGTCGTTTTGTACGCCAAATTTATCGCCTTTGTCTTGTAAGGTGGAAGTACGCCATGTGCCAGTTTGCTTGTCTTTCGCGAGCGCTCCGCCGAGCACCGCGATCGCCGCGGTGTTTTTTTGGGCTACCGCGCTGTTCATTTTGGCAATTTTTGGATGTTTCTTTAGATAACCTATGACTTGTGCGGCGTCGATTATTCGTGGCGATTTGTAGAATTTATTATAAATGAATTTCAGCAGTGTATAGTCGTTTGGTTCATCGAGGGTGAGGCGGAAATTTCCTCGATAGGCGGGCGGAACAGTGTAGGCGCGCGTTTTGCCATGTTGGATAATATAGGGAGTGACATGTTCTTTGGCATAATTATCGCGGGCAGAGCGCATTGCCTGTGTGAGAATATTGCTCGAAAACACTTCAACGTCAAGCCCGCGAGGAAAAATTCTATGCAAATTATTCCCGACATAATCGGCTCTGCTTTTGCGGTGCAGCCGTATGGCTGCATCGATGATATGAGGATCGATCAGCGGACAATCAGACGTGATCCTGACGATGGTAGTAATCCCGAATTTTTTTGCGCAAGTATAATAGCGCTTGAGCACGTTATGGAGGCTGCCGCGAAATACCGGGATGTGGCGGGAGGCGCAAAAATTACTGATTGCGTCGTCGCTTTTGTCGGTGGAGGTGGCGATAATAATCTTATCCGCTTCTTTGCTGTGTGTGCATCTTTCTACCACATGCCAGAGCACTGTCCGACGCGCGAGTTTTTTCAGCACCTTACCGGGCAGACGGGTCGAACTCATCCGGGCTTGAATGATAATGCCTGTCATATTATGTTTCATAATTTTCCCGCATTAGTCGTACAGGAATACCGGCTTTGTGCATCCGTTCTTTTATACTGTTGACCGTATGGCCGCCGTAGTGAAATATGCTGGCGAGTGAAACCGCATTCGCGTGGCCTGCGAGCACCGCATCAATAATATCCTGGACCTTGCCCGCACCGCCGCAGGCGATCACGGGGATGGTGGTGGCGTCTGCCGCCGCGGCGATAAGGGGCAAATTATATCCTGCCATGGTTCCGTCTTGATCCACGGAGGTTAAAAATATTTCTCCCGCTCCCCGCGCCGTTACTTTCTCTACCCATGTGGTGACGGGGATGCCGGTATTGACGGTGCCTCGATGGGTGAACACGTAATGCTCTTCACCAACCCGTTTGCCGTCTATTGAGATGACGACGCACTGGCTGCCGAATTTTTCGGCAAGTTCTGTGATGAATTCAGGACAGACGATCGCGGCATTATTTATGGCGATTTTATCTGCGCCTATTCTCATCAGACGGTCGACGTCGGCAATTTTAGTAATCCCGCCACCGATGGTGACGGGCATGAAACATTCTTTCATGATTTCCGTAATTGTGTCATATTCCGGTTCGCGACGCTCTTCGGTCGCGGCTAGGTCGATAAAAATCAGTTCATCAACGTTGCGGCTATTGTAGACGCGCGCCATTTGGATAGGATTTCCCAAGTTCCGTATTTGCCCGAAGGAAATGGTTTTTACGAGGTGAAAACCATTAAAAAGCATGCAGGGTATGACGCGTACTTTAAGCATGGCGTTTCGACATTAGAAAATTTTTAAGGACCATTAAGCCGCTGGTTTGGCTTTTTTCGGGGTGGAACTGCGTGGCGTAAATATTCCCCTTTTCTATCGTTGCCGCGAAGTCCTGCCCGAAGGTGCAGATGCTGGTGGTCACGGTTGCATCATTCGGTGCAAGGTGGTAGCTGTGCACGAAATAAAAATTTTGGCCGGGTATATTCTGTAGCAGCAGCGTATCACGTTTAATTTCAATATCGTCCCAGCCGACATGCGGCAGCCTGAATTTTTCCGGTACGGAAAGTTTAATAACCTTTCCTTTGATCCATCCCAGGCCAGGCGTTTCACCGAATTCATAACCAGTCGTCGCCAATAGTTGCATACCTAGGCAAATGCCTAAGAACGGCGTTTTTTCGTGCAGAACGCGATTATTCAAAATTTCTATTAACCCGAGTTCTTTTAAATTTTTCATGCCATCGCCAAACGCGCCCACCCCGGGTAACACGAGGTAGTCGGCATTTTCTATATCGTTTTTTTCGTGGGAGAGGATGGTTTCGGCGCCTATTTTTTTAAATCCTTTCTGCACAGAGGCGACGTTGCCCATTCGGTAATTGATGATGACGATTTTATTCGCGAGCATATCGCATAACCAGGTTACCAGCGATGTCTTTGATTACATTGCCTCGATCATCAGTCTTGAAAATCAATTTATTGGTAAATTGGTCAATAATGGCGTCAATTTCCGCTTTTGTCATGCCAGAATATTCTGAAAACATTTTTACGCCATAATAGGGGTACTTGCCGTCATACATATTTACCAGCCGGAGGCCCTCTTCGCGCGTAATGCGGCCATTGCGGATATCGAGGCAGGCATGGTCAGTGGCGCGGCCGAATCCGTATTTGGTGAATTTGAGGTAATCGTGCAAACCCACCGTATGATCATCAAGGTTTTCATAATTGGTATAGGTGCCTTCGATCGGGCCGTCGTCGCGCACTTCGAAACCGTACTCTTTCATTTTTTCGACTTGGGCGCGCTGGTCCCATTTGAAATAGTAACCCAAGAAGAGGCCGGTAACCCCCACTCTCTGCAGTTCATCCAACGACGGGTAGATATACTGGAATAAGTCGTCGCGCGTCAAGCCGTCAACG
>MGER01000044.1:0-6527 GCA_001791465.1 Candidatus Uhrbacteria bacterium RIFCSPLOWO2_02_FULL_49_11
AGTTCATCGGTTTCATGGCAAACTCATGTCCCTCGCGCGTCGTAATACGGAATAATTCACTCTTGAATTTCTGCCAATGCCCCGAGGTTTCGTAAAGCTCTTTCTTGGTTATGTGAGGGATGCAGACGCGCTGGTAGCCGTATAGCATCTGTAGGGACTGGATAAAATTTTCAAGTTCATCGCGGATAATGGTTCCTCTCGGGGTAAAGAGCGGTAGGCCTGCGCCCACGAGGTCGGAAAACACGAAGAGATCAAGGTCGGCGCCCAGTTTTCTATGGTCCCTATTTTCGGCTTCTGCGCGCTGGGCAAGATACGCATCAAGTTCCGCTTGCGTGGCAAACGCGACGCCGTAGATCCTCTGCATTTGCGGGTTGCCCTCGGAACCGCGCCAGTAGGCGCCCGCGACGGACGTGAGGGTAAAAACTCCCAAGTCCTTCGTGGTGGCAACATGCGGTCCCCTGCAAAGGTCCAGAAAATCTCCTGTTTTATATACGGAGACCGTATTCACTTCCTTATCAATATGTTCATGATTTTCAGTTTGGTTGCCGTAAATTTCCGCGGCAACGGTAGTGGAATGTATTTCAAGGTCAGTAAGCAGTTCCACTTTATACGGCTGTCTGAGCGTCATGAAAAGATCTTTCGCGTCATTCAGCGATATATCTTGGCGCTCATAGAGGATGCGTTCCTTCGCCAAATCGCGCATCACTGCTTCGATTTTTTTGAGCTCTTGTGGTCCAATCCTCTCGGGGAGGTCGATGTCATAGTAGAATCCGTTTTCCACGACAGGCCCGACGCCGAATTTTGCGGTGGGGTAGAGTTTTTGGACTGCTGCCGCCATAAGGTGGGCAGTAGAATGACGCATGGTAGTAAGGTCCATAAGTTTAAAGAATTAAGAATATAGAATTTAGAATTAAGAATGTGAAATAAATTAAGCCTCTCACGCGCATTTATACGGTGTAGCGTCGCAGCCTGCCTGCGCAGGCAGGCTTGTCTGCGACATGGGGGTAGCAGACCCCAGTAGTACCCCGCTTAGCGGGGACTACGGGGCAAGTAAATTACCACGCTACATGATGCTGATCTTGGGCGGAAAGATTGTCGTGCCAGAGGCAGATCCGCCTCAGGCAGAAAATACCGATACAATAAAATACCCCAGCACATTACATGTGCTCGGGTCCCTATCCGCATTCGTCTGCGCGGGGGGAGGTTCCACCCGAATTTCCACCTCTTCGGCGGACACTTCTTTTGGTTCGTCAGAAGGCTTAGGGAGTCATTGCTCCGCGCGGGTTCCGTCCCGCACATCGGCATGGTAGGCCGATCAATCGCTTCTGACAAGGGGAAGCATACTCCAGGATGTTCAGTGTTGTCAAGCGGCAGCGCGCAGATAATGCTCATTTACCATTGATACCCCTACCACACCTCCCCCTTTTTAGGGGGAGGATAAAGTATCGTTGTCTCCCCCTTTGCAGGGGGGAGATGCAAGAGGGGGGCTGAATCGCGAGGTTCGCAGTATTCCCCGTGAGCGCGCACGTAGGGAGAGGGGCATTCATTCTTCCTTCGTCCGCACGTGTTTTCCGTGTACTGTCGCATATTCGCGTTTTTTGTTCTTTTCAACTTTATTCAGCAGTTCCTTTTCCATGTCGATGTGCAAGATGGCGGCAAGGCCTATGATATAGATGATGACATCCGCAAGTTCTTCCCCAAGATCAGGCAGTTGTGTGCGGTATGCTTTGAATGCTTCTGCGAGCTCTTCATACGTATACCCGAATTCGAGAGGGATGTCCGTCACGTTAAATCCCTTCGCCACCTTGTTGTCGTAAATTTCTTTTTGAAGCTGTTGCAAATCAATCATAGTGTCTCTTTTAAAGTGCAGAAGGATTTTGTACCGTGATGGTGATGTGGTCGCTTAAGAAGGGAAGATACGGGAGAAATTTAGGTCTCAAGGTGATCTGCGCTTCACTTACATCAGGAATACTTTGAAGGATTTGCCGGGCTACGCTTGCCTTTTCCCCCGTCAGGCGTTTCTTGTCGATTCCTTGTGAAGAAAGCAAAATTGTTGCAGTGCCTCGCTGGGTGACACTTACAACAGCGCCATCCGCGGTGAGCCGATCAACGGACAGCTCAATAGGGTTGAGGCTAGTGATGGCGAGGGCGCTGTCCTGCCGTGAAGGTATTTTTTCTTGGAGCTGCGTGGCGAGTATTTCCGGATCAACGCGGACTGTGGTGATCCGATACATTCCTTGAATGCGCGCGTTTTGCGCCTCTTCGCCAACGGGAGTCATTACCTTTTCATTGAGCTGTTCGAAAGAGATAAACGTATCGTTGTTTTCGTTTTCCCACTTAAGCTGCTGGAGGGCGTCGGCGCTTACGCGCGCAAGCGCAGTTCTTGCTTTTTCAATGTCAGCTTCGGTGATGGCGGAGATTCTGCGTTCTCCTCCTGTCATCGGTGTTTTGGAAACCGCATAAATTTTATCCTGAAGCTCCTGCCTCAGCCCTGGGATCGTGAAGCGGGTGGGGTGCGCTTCTCCCTCTTTTCCGGGGATATCGGCGCGCGCCTCCACTTCCGTCTCGCCTCCCGCGGGCACGGTTACGGTATCAGTGATGCGAAACAGCACTCCCTCGGGCGAGAGGAGTCTAGTCGTCGCTACCAACGGCTGGTTGCGGTCATAGGTATTGATGACGGTGACGGAGCCGTGAGCACGGTCAGGAACCAGCGTGCCGCCCGTGACCGGCACATCCCCTTCCAAGGTCACCGTTTTGGTGATGACGGTACCCGGAATCGCGTCGGGAGCGGAAGGTGCGCTGGAGGGTATAACGGTGAGTACTTTCTGCAAGGTAAGGGGAGAAGTGCGGGGAACGAGCGTAATGGCGGCGCGTGAGAGGGAGAGCGCGGCAATAACCAAGGCCAGCAAGGCGGTGAGCGCAGAGAAGCCTATTGCGACGCGGCCGTAGAAACGGGGAGAAGAGGAATGTTTGGGCATATTCATTCAGTTACTGAGTTGCAGAGTTTGTGAGTTGCAATGTAATAAATGAATTCCAAACTCACAGACTCAAAAACTCATAGACTAATAGCTTATTGCACTGATCCTGTGCCGCAAATGCGCTCAATGGACGTTTTCATGTCTTCATCGTACCTTATTCGGAAGTCTGTCTCAATAGTGCGCAGTTTCTCCTGATGGGGAATGGCGATAAAGACGCGGGTATCGCCGGCGTTGCGCACAAAAAGTGTTCTCAAGTTGCTCTGCGATTCTGCGGGAAGTTCGCCATGAAGGGTGATCGTAATATGTTTTTTGAACATTGAGAGATCTTGCGGGGGTTCTGCCGATTGGGGAGGAATCCCATTATTATTAGTGAGGAGGATAGAGCGGAGTGTGGCCGTATCTGCCGCCGCGGCGCTTTCGAGAATGAGTTTCTTCTCCTGGCTTTTTGTATCAAGCCGGCCGCGCACTAACATCAGAGTATCGAGCGTCATGAGATCCTTAACATCGCGGTAGGTGCGCGGGAATACGATACCTTCGACGTTCCCGCTCTCATCTTCGAGCGTCACAAACGCCATCAGCTCGCCTCGTTTGGTGCGCACTTCTCTTTTTGCTGAAATCATGCCTACTATTTTTATGAGTTCACCTTCTGCGGCGCGGTCAATCTGCTGTATCAGGGAAGGAAGCACGTCGCGGATGGATTCCGCTATTTTAGCGAATGGATGCGCAGTCACGTAGAGTCCTAAGAGCTCCCTTTCCCAAGAGAGCGTTTGGGATTCTGTCGCGGGAGGCGCGGGGGAGAGAAAGCATTTCCGCTCTTTGGGCGAGGCAGCAAACAAGGTTTGCTGTTCGTCTGACCCCGCCCTCTGGCGCACGAATTCGAGGAGCCGCTCAAGGTTGGTGAGGAGCGCATTTCTTTCTCCAAAGCGGTCGAGCGCTCCTGACTTGATGAGGCTTTCGAGCGATTTTTTATTATAGGTTTCCTGGGGAAGTCGCGTAAGGAAATTTTCAAGAGAGGCGAATGCGCCGCCCCGTTCTCGTTCGCGGATGGAGGACTGGATCATGTCGCTTCCGAGGTTTTTGATCGCCGCGAGCCCGAACCGGATGGCGTGGTCGGAAATATAGGTAAAGTGCTTCCTGCTCTCGTTGATGTCGGGGGGAAGCACCTGAATGCCGATTTTCCTGCATTCCTGCACTGCTTCGGCGATGGTGTCGAGATTATCGCTCTCCGCCGTCATGACCGCCGCCATGAATTGCGAAGGAAAATGGGCTTTGAGATACGCAGTTTGGTAGGCAACGATCGCGTAGGAGGCTGCGTGCGCCTTGTTGAACCCATATGCGGCAAACGGTTCAATGAGGCTCCAAAGCTCTTCCGCCGTGGCGGTATCGAGCCCGTGGCCGCTGCAGCCGCTTAAGAATTTCGCTTTTTGCATCTGCATTTCCCGCGGGATCTTTTTCCCCATGGCCTTGCGCAGTTTATCGGCTTCCGCCCAGGTGTAGCCGGCAAGCTTCACCGCGATGAGGAGCACGTCATCCTGGAATACGAGTATGCCTAAGCTACGCTCAAGGATGGGCTTGAGGGTTTGATGGAGGTATTTCACGAGGCGGGGATTGTGTTTTCTTTTAATGTACTCAGGGATGCTCTCCATAGGGCCGGGACGGAAGAGCGAGATCATAGCCATGATGTCGAAGATAGTCGTCGGCATTAATTCTTTTAAATATCTGGTCATGCCGCTTCCGCCAAGCTGGAAGAGACCCATTGTTTCGCCCTTCGCGAGGAGCGCGTAGGTCGCCTTGTCGTCCATAGGGATACGGTCAAGGTCGATGTGCGCATTGGTGGTCGCGGAAATGATGCGAATCGCTTCGCCGATAATGGAGAGGTTGCGGATCCCGAGGAAGTCAATTTTTAATAGCCCGACCGCCTCGCACGCGCCCATTTCATACTGAGTGATGATGGTGCGGTCGTTCTCGCGCTGGAGGGGGGTGAAGTCAGTGAGTTTGGTCGGCGCGATGACGACTCCTGCCGCGTGCACTGAAGCATGGCGCGCAGAGCCTTCTATTTTTTCCGCAAGAGAGAGCACTTTAGCGACCGTCGGATCCTCGCGGGAAAGCTTAAGCAGTTCCGGCTCCATTTCTTTCGCTTTCCGTATCGTCATGGCCGACCCTTGTGCGCCCAAGGGGATGAGTTTCGCAATGGTATCGCCGCTTGCGTAGGGGAGCCCAAGGGCGCGCGATACGTCCCGCACGGCTGCGCGCGCGAGCATGGTGCCAAAAGTGACGATGCGCGCGACGCGCGAAGCGCCATACTTTGTAGTCACGTATTCAATAACTTCGTCGCGCCGCGAGTCTTCAAGGTCGACGTCAATATCAGGCGGCGAAGGCCTTTCGGGATTCAAAAAGCGCTCGAAAGGAAGCTCGTAATCAAGGGGATTGAGCGTGGTGATGCCGAGCGCATATGCCACGAGAGAGCCTGCGGCAGAACCGCGCGTGGTGGAAATGATATGCCGCTCCCGGGTGAAGCGGACAAAATCGGCAACCACCAAAAAATACATGGCGTATCCCTTTTTTTGAATAATATCAAGTTCGTAGTGCAGGCGGTCGCGCGCTTCCTTGGTGACGCGGGCAATCCTTTTGTGCAACCCTTCTTCGGCAAGCGCGGCAAGGTAGGAATCAGGGTGCTCATTCGGGGGAAGCGGGAATTGGGGGAAGTGCCACTTGCCGAGGGTAAGCGTGACATGGCAACGTTCGGCGATCAGCGCGGTATTTTTTATGGTATCAGGCAGGTCGGAGAACCTTTCTTCCATGGTGGCGCTCTCGGTAAAAGAGAGGTCTATCCCCCGCATATCAAGGCGTTTTTCTTCTGTCACGGTAGTTCCCGTGCCGATGCACACCAAGGCGTCATGGGCGTCTCGGTCATCTGGTTTAAGATAATGGATATCTGCAGTCGCCACCAGCGGCAGATCAAGCTCACGGGCGAGTGTCACCAATCCGCCATTGACGCGTTCTTGCTCTTTGCGCTTTTCCGCATCCACGAGCGGATTCCTTTGGATTTCAATATAAAAATTGCCGGGCCCCAATACTTGGCTATACTTTTGCGCCGCTTCCCTGGCGCGCGTTTCCCTCCGCTCTCTTAGGGCGGTGGCGACTTCGCCGAACCAGCATCCGGATAAGACGATAAGCCCGTTGCGGAAGCGCTCGAGCGCCTTCATATCAATGCGCGGTTTGTAGTAGAAACCGTCAAGCTGCGCAATGGTCGCAAGTTCAAGAAGGTTGCGATACCCTTCATTGGTGGCGGCGAGGATTGTGCAATGATATGCGTGCTCATCTATTTTTGGTCGTTTCAGGTGAAGCGCATGAGGGGCGACGTATGCTTCCATACCGAGGATAGGTTTTATGCCCGCACTTCGCGCCTCCTGGTAAAATTCAATGCAGCCATAGAGCGCGCCATGGTCAGTGAGCGCGAGCGCGCTCATCCCATCCGCTTTCGCGCGCGCCACCAGCTCCGGGATTTTAGGAAGCCCGTCAAGGAGAGAATAGTGCGAATGGACGTGG
>MGER01000044.1:6617-6785 GCA_001791465.1 Candidatus Uhrbacteria bacterium RIFCSPLOWO2_02_FULL_49_11
TGTTATTTGAACTTTGATCTTTGGTGTTTATGGTAGTTTGGGATTTTTTAGTCTTCCTGCGCTCACCCACATAGGTCACTAATTTGTCAACCGCTTTCATGATAAGAGGCAGTATGCTCGCAAGGTCATGGGCGCGGTCGCGCAGGGTGGTAAGCGTTTCTTCGGTGA
>MGER01000044.1:6848-7169 GCA_001791465.1 Candidatus Uhrbacteria bacterium RIFCSPLOWO2_02_FULL_49_11
ACACCAGGAGCCAGGCGAGGAGAAGCGTAAGGATTGCGGCGCAAGCCGAAAGCGTAAGGTTGAGGATGTCGCGTGAGTGTTCGTACATAAGCGATTTATTATTACTTATAATGTTTTCAGTATACTCGTTCCCCCACCATTTACTCAAGGTTACCAGTAATAGACCAATGCCGTCGTTTCATGATACCATTGGTTTAGTGAGTGAATTATTCTTTTAATCTGAACCTTATGAACTACCTTAAGAAATACTGGCATATCGGGATTATCGTCATTGCCGCGGCGATGCTCGCCGTGGTTGTGGGGAAAATCATCCTTAACCAA
>MGER01000044.1:7181-8314 GCA_001791465.1 Candidatus Uhrbacteria bacterium RIFCSPLOWO2_02_FULL_49_11
ATCGTTATTGATTCCAGTAAAGATCAAGTGTATGAGGATTTTAACATTAAATACCGATTTATTTATCGGTATCCATCTTTTGTTAGTGGATATTGGTATGGTGACAGTAAACTGCCGCAGTTTAGTGGGTGGAATCAAAAAGAACTACTTCGTTATTATTTTGAACGATACGGTCTCAAGAATGTCATCAATATTAGTAAGGACAGTGTTTCAGATATATCTGACGATAATTATTCTCTTTATCTTGGCACTAGTACGATTATTAAAGAAAAGAAAGAAATTAAAAAGGGTGGTGATTCCATTATTCAATTTAATGGCGATAGTGGCTTACTGAGCGATGAGTGTATTATTATAGATGGGATTGGTGTGCGTACGCATTTTATTTTTTATCATAATGAATATAGAGTTCATATATTTATTGATGATTTTAAATCTGAATGGAATGACGAAGCGAGCGGGGGAACGAGTACGGTAGATTACAACACGAGAGTAAGTTATTGTCAAAATTATCTTCAAACATTGGTCTCGGACCAAATAGACGATGAATATGCATTACGAAGGACAGATTTTATCACTTCAATGAAAAGTATAGAAGTGTGGTAGTTCAAGGTTTCCGTCTGAGCCCTTTTACTGGCTTAGTCGGAAGGCGTGAAAAATAAACCAAAATAAATAACATCACGTCCTTTAACAAATCAAAACCCCAAATTTATGGAGGTGTAACATGAGTAGTAAACTGATGCGTTGGTGGTTGATTGTCGTGCTTTGCGTTGCTTCTCTAGCTTTAGCGCAAACACCTCAGCCGACCAAGAGTCTTTCGTATCCAATACGAGAGGTAATTAAGAGGTGCCCATCCGACGGTAGCGGAAGTTGTGGTTGGCATTATGCCGAGTACGCAACTGGATATCCTGGTGGCTGGGTCTATCATCCAGGTTGGGATATCAATGAGCATGGGACATCCGGAAATGGCGACATAGGGGATATCGTGTATCCTGCTGCTGACGGTACAGTAATTGATGTTAATAAAGATGCCAATGGTGTGCCATCGAATTACGCTTCTATACTCATCAAACACGATCTCGGCGGTCAGACATTCTATACTGTTTATTGGCATATGAGATTGGTATGTGTGAGCG
>MGER01000045.1:0-121 GCA_001791465.1 Candidatus Uhrbacteria bacterium RIFCSPLOWO2_02_FULL_49_11
GGACGACTGATGTTCCCGTGCTGTGCAAAACGTTAAACGTGAGAAGGAGGCTATGGATTGATTCCTGTATAAGTGCGTTCAGCGGCCCCGCGCCAATTCCTCCGCCTAACACGAGAATGGT
>MGER01000045.1:206-10676 GCA_001791465.1 Candidatus Uhrbacteria bacterium RIFCSPLOWO2_02_FULL_49_11
ACAGGGCATGCAATGCGCGCGGAACGCATGGGCAAAGGGAACAGGGACCCAAATTGCGAAAGGGATGAGAGCACCAGACGATTCGCCAAACCAATCTTAACATCAAGCTGTAATGCAAGTGTGGGGATTCGAAGAAACCACGCCGCCCATAAAAGAGGCACTGAAATAAAGCTTCCCGCGGAAACTATCGCCACCGGTTTTGCGGACAAAAGAAGGAAAACAGATTGAAAAAATCCTAGCGCTATACACAGTAAATCAACGATCGTTTTCCAGGAAATATATCTGCGCCATTTACCGCCTAACAACGGGATATAGCGGACGGGCAGCGAACGAAGCGCATTTCTTTCCGGCCCTTTATACGTGCCGCACCACCATATTTCATTTGCATAGCGCGTTCTGAATTGCTCGATGACGCTGACCAGCGGCATGACTGATCCAAGGGTTCCTCCTCCTGAAAAAACAATGGGACGCGATATTATACGCATAATGGTATCAATTGTAGCGTGGCAGTTTATCTGCCACCGATTAGTCGGAGACAAGCCTGCCTGCGCAGACAGGCTCCGACGCTACGGGCGGCCGACTACATTCATATTTTGGTAGTGCGGGATATGCTTAAACAAACGCCCAACGCAGCAAGGATACTGAGTACCGCGGTGCCCCCGAAACTTACCAGAGGCAAAGGAAGACCGGTAAGCGGCACAAGCCCTATCATCGCGGCCATATTCACAAATGACTGCACCCCAATCCAAAAAATAACACCCAACACAAAGTAACGACTAAATTCATCCGGCACCCTTGAGGCTATATCAAATAATCTATAAATCAATATCCCTAAAAGAATTATTAACCCTACAGACACTATAAATCCGCCTTCTTCGCCAATAACCGCAAAAATCGAATCGCCCGCAGATTCTGGCAAATAACTAAATTTTTGGCGCGATTTACCGAGCCCCAAACCCCGCCAGCCTCCAGAGCCGATTGCAATCATTGATTGATTGATATGATACCCGACTCCCATGGGGTCCTTTTCGGGACTTAAGAAAACCGCGATCCTATCTTTACGATAAGGTGAAATAAGGATGGCAGAACCAATAAGCATTACTGCAATAACCGCCAATGAAATTATATGGGTATATTTGGCTCCTGCGCCATAAAACACTCCCAGCGACATTATGATGATTATGGCTACCGTGCCTGGATCTGGTTGCAGGAATACCAATCCCGCAAGCAATCCCAAAAGGGTCAAAAAAGGCAAAAGGCCCCAGAGCGTGCTCGTAAGATGTGCTTTACGTTGTTTGAACCATACACATATGTAGAGGAGAAATGTAAATTTAGCAATTTCTGACGGCTGTAAGGTGCTTACTCCCACATTGATCCAGCTTTTCGCGTTATTTATGGTGATGCCAATGCCGGGGATGAACACTACTACGAGCAATACTAACGTCACCGCAAATGCGGGAAAGGCTATTTTTTGCCAAAGCGCAGGAGGAATTTTTACGCATATCAACAGCGCGATCAGTCCCACGCCGACGTGAACAAGCTGCTGTTTGGTGAAATAGTAAGTGTCGCCAAATCGCTCAAAACCTAACACATTTGAAGCAGAGGCGAGCATCACGAGGCCAAAGGCTGTCAGTAATAATATGAGTCCTAAGAGTTTGTAATCAACGGCATGTACAGTCGGAGAGAGAGGCATAACTAATAAGTAAATCCCAATTTCAAAATCCAAATGTCAAATAATCAATTTTGGGAATTGGGACTTGGAGCTTTATTGGGATTTGGTCATTGGGGTTTTTCAATGCAATGCAACCCATACCCCAATCATCACTGCGATGGCATTCAGCACCCAGGCGCGCATCACAATCTTTTCTTCGCTCCAGCCGCGTGCTTCAAAATGATGATGAAGAGGGGCAAGAATTAATATCCGTCTGTTAAGGATGTGCTTCCCAATTGATTGGATAATGACACTTGCGAGCTCTATAAAAAAAATAAATCCGAACAATGGCAGCACCGCAATGCGGTTTTGCGCGATACTCATGACTGCCAACAACGCGCCCAGGCCCAAAGATCCCACGTCTCCCATCTGAAAACGTGCAGGTTTAATATTAAAATAAGTATACGTAAAAAGACTTCCTATCACCATGGCGTTCAGAATGGCAAATGACACGTTCCCCTGTATCCATGAGAGCATAAGCAGGCCGCCAAACGCAGTGAGCAGCGTGCCTCCCGCCAAACCGTCAAGCCCGTCGGCAATATTAACCGCATTAGCCGTTGCCATAACTGTAAGTATGATAAGGGGAACAAGAAAAATCCCCAACGAAAGCTCTCCGCTCCATGGCAACCAAATAACTTTCCATTCAGGGCCAAGCTTTGCAAAAATCCACCATGCAGTAATTGTGCCTGCGATAAATTGAAACAGTATTTTTTCATGCGCTTGTATCCCCTTCCCCGGATACGAGCCCATATGAAAAAAGAAGCGCTTATAGGCAACCCATGGAATGGAAATGCGGTAATACCATCTCATCCACCAATCACGATGGACTCGCGCAAGAGTCATCGTGCGCTCAAGTGATCGCATAAGCCGCTTGCTTCCATAAATATTCAATATGTCATCTATGCCTCCCAGCGCGCTTGAGAGAAGCATCACGCCAATAGGAACCCACGTGAAGCGCTGATTCCAGTTAAATAAAAAACTTAACACCGCCACGGTAACTACCACGAGCAGCCCTCCCATGATAGGAGTCCCGTGTTTTTCCTGGCGTCCGGGAAGCGGTATGGTAAACCTGTGGTCGCCGGTACGCAATATTTTCCCGCGATACAGGATCGTGGTGAGCATAGGCGCCCACGCAAACGCAACGACGCAAGCCAAGATTAAGAAACCCAAACTCGTCACGATGATAGAAAACGATACCATAAAGTAACAATACAATCTATATCTAAGAAGTCTTCAAATCCAAATGTCAAAATCCAAATGTCAAATAAAATCTCAAGTTCAAATGCCCAATATTACATTTGACATTGGGGTTTTGCCTGCCCGCCATATGCATTTCCATGGGAACGGTTTGTATGTTAAGAAAAATACGAACATGAAGTACGTTATCGTTCATTGTTGACAGGCTTTGGCAGGCGGGGATTTTTATTTGAACTTTGAACTTTGGATTTGGGATTTCTCGTTAATTGCATTAAGCCTGAGTATTCCATTCTTTTCTCTTTCTTCAAGCCATCCTTCGTACGCAGGTTTTTGATCTGGCAACGATTCCTGCCAATGTTGCTCATAGAGGCTGGCTTCTGGTTTAAGAATAACTACTCTCCCTCGCTGTACCCCTGAAGCGTTGCCAAAACGGTCGCTTGAATGGATAAATGAGAAAGAAATAAGATTTTCCATATCTTTTTCAACTTCATCTATAAGGAGCACATGTTTCCCCCCGCGCGTGCGTATTAAATCGCCAGGCTTAACGTCAGTAAGCATTACACTTTGTGCATTTTCCGGGGAGGTAAGCAGTGTAACATCAATATTCTGAAAGGGGCGAAAGCGCAATAATAATTTTCGTTTTAATGAACGTTGTGTGCGCAATAATGATCGTCCAAGAGCGCTATGGGATGTTTCCTTCACCCACGGATCAAGAATGTGGGAGACTAATCCCGAACAGTCTATGCCTATGCGTTCGTCAGTCATCAACTGCCGAATTTCCTCTCGTGAAAGTTTAGCCAAGTCAATTTTCTTAATCAGCGCGCGTAATTTCAATTCTTCTACGATCTCTTCCGGCGATCCCTTGCCTGATTCAACTGCAGATGCTGCGCGCTTCCGTTTGTCTGCATTCATGTAATATGGAGATACCACATGCCGCCCAAGACCGAAATCGAGAGATTCATACGCATTCATTACCTTTTGGCACAATTCTGGCAGGGCGGACATCATATTTCAACGTACAATTGTCTGCGAATATTTTTCATAACGTCTTGGTAATTTTTACCAAACGTGTCAACTATACCTTGTTTCGACTGTATTCTCAAGAGTTCTCCGCCTGGCTTTACCTTATCAGCCTGAGAAATAGAAAATGCAAAGAATTCGCCCTTTTGTGTTTCAGCCACACTTGTCGCCTTCTCAATAAATTCAACCCCTTTTTCGCTTACTTTGTAGCGACCCGGCATAAATTCATTTTTTAACTGCACCGGACGATTCTCGATATTGCGGAAGAATAGTTGAATTCCATTATATTGTTCCGCAGGAACTCCTTCATTTTGAATTTTGAATTTTGAATTTTGATTAATTGCCGTGAGCGCCTTCATATGCCATTCCATCGTACTCACTTCTTTTTTCTCATTTTGTATTTGCGACTCCAGGCTCGCCGAAGCCGGTTGCCGTGCGTTGATTTCAATGAGGTATCCTGGATGGGCATCATCATCTGCTGGCATGACAACATCAATGCCAAATAATCCTCTCCATCCGTCCTCTTTCATATAATAGCCAATCTCGGTAGCTATTTTTTTAACCTTGTTATGTATTCCATCGCTCACATTGCTCCAATCGTTACCAACTGTAGCAAACGGATTATTAGTAAGTTCGGGCTTTCCTGTGATCTGTTCGCTTGTCCGTCCACAGATCACTTCATTCCCTATCACGCATGCATTAATCGTATACGCCTTCCCTGCTATATACCTTGAAATCTTTACTACTCGCCTTGGGAATCTCTCGACCTCATTTTTCCATTCATACTCGTGGTAAATGCGTTTCGTTCCAGATCCCGTATGTCCAGTGTTGTATTGTAAAATAAAACCTTCCCCAAACTGATCTATTAATGTTCCAAAATCACATTGACACAGCTCACCAATAGTACTCATGGGAGTCGCTACTTCTATTAAAGCACTCTTTTCCTCCCTTAACCAAGCATATTGAGACATCTTGTTCTCAATCTTTCTAGATAATTCTACAGAAGGATTTAGAAGTCGCAGATCTAGCCTTTTACATTCTTCTTCAATCTGCCGAGAATTTTTAAATACGACAATATGTGAAGGATTGTCTTTTGATAACTGCGTAATTACGTCCTGTACTTCTTTATTGCGCATTAAAGCAAGTGTTGATAATTTTTCTTGTCTACTTATCACTACTAACCGATCGTTATGCTTATCCCTTACCGCTTCTGCCAATGGACTTGAGTTGGTAATAATATAATAATCGTCGATTGCCCCGAGCAGTCCGACCGCGCGTTCAACATCGCGTGTAATGTAGAAAAGCGTCATACTATTTCCCTGTAAAAATCAATGCAATCGGTTCCTTTGCGCGAAAGCCCTTTGCACAAGCTTTGTGTAAACCCGCGAGTGACATAGCGCTTTCCGGGCTCACGTTTTCATGCAGAACTTCGGCCAACTTTTTCATCGCAGATGTAATTTCTTCATCAGACACAATCCATCCTGACCCATGACTTTCTTTAACCGCTTTCACCACCTGATCTTTACGATTTGCGACGCGATCCACAATGGCGGAAGCAATGGATACTTTCGACGGCGTGAAATCTTGATCAAACTCTCTCGCGATAGGATAAACTTTTGTGGTTTGCACAATGTGCAATGACGGCAGGGACGGGTCGCGACCTGTCCCTACAATATTTCTAAATCCTTCCCATAATCCCGCCAACATTGTCCCAGAAGATACAGCCATAAATACACTCCCTCCTTTGCCTTCAGTCTGTTCTACTAATTCCCTTGCTAACTCATCATATCCTTCAAGCAAGTAATCGTCCTTCGACCCTCGCAGTAAACGTATATGAGCCTTGCGGCTAAATTGACTAGCCTCGCTTCTTGCCAATTTTGACCAATGAATGATTACATTGTCCGTCTTATATTCGTTTAATCTGTCTTTTTTTTCTTGGGAAATCGTCGGAGGGGAAAAAAGATGGAATTGAACCTGTGGATGGTGGCGGGCATAATACGCCGCAGATATTGCAAAGTTACCCGAAGAACTCAAGCAAAACGCCTTCTCCCCTTTCATCACTAATTTATCGACATAGGGAAAAAGCGCCCTGTCTTTATGGGAACCGGAAGGGTTCAAATCTTCTCGTTTTATATAAATATCCAAACCAACTCCTTCGACGATAGGCGATGGCGCTCGTATAACTGGGGTTTGCATATGACTAAGTTGCATAACAGCGTACATTCAGGATATACTTATAAAAAGTAATTACACATTATCTTATTATCTATATGGATTACCATACCATGTGTCCTGAATGTAAAAATGAGCTTAACCTCGAGCGCGATGCTTTAGTAAAAGGCGATGTGGTTGAATGCGAACAGTGCGGCATGACGCTTGAAGTGACCGAAATTGACGCGCAAGGAAATTTTAATACGGTCATCGTGGAAGAGGAGAAATAGCCCCTACGGGGAATGTCAAAATCCAAATGTCAAATGTCAATTTGAAATTGGAAATTTGAACTTTGGCATTACAGACACTTAAGTGTCTGTTCGATCATCCCTCTGAATCCATGCGAACCAAGAAAAAGTATGCAGTCGCCCGGTTGGGCGCTTTTTTGTAACTTTTGGATAACTTGGATATCATCATCGATATAAAGCACTTCCTTTATATCAGGATTCGATGAATCGATAATTTGCGCAAGCTGTGCGCCATCCAGCCTTACCTCTGTATATTCATTATGTTTTGTTGCTGATAAATGCGGCACGATAACGATATTCGCGGAGTTAAACGCATCTCTATACGACGGCGCTGACGAACGAAGCCGATTCCCCACATTCGGCTCAAAAACGACTATGACGCGCCCGAGAGAGAAAATTTGCTTCACCGCATCAATAGTGGATTTTGCCTTGCTCGGTGAGTGGGCGAAGTCATCTATAACGCTCACCTCATTCACCACGCCCCTTATTTCAAGCCGCCTGCGCACTCCCTGAAACGAGGCGAGCGCTTGCATGATGGCAGCTTGATCAATGCCGGTGGCGCGAGCAAGCGCAACTGCGCCGGCAAAGTGATCGAACGCGATACTGCCCAAGAGAGGCACATCCACCGGACCTATTGTTTCATTTGAAGGCCCGTAAAATGTCATTCTGGTGGCATTTTTTTGATACGTTACCTCTGTGCTCCAATCGGCTCCGCTCCCCATCCTCCCGTACCATGCCACCGGTGCAGATGCCTTTTTGAGAACATCGCGCACATGAGGGCGATCCAAGGCCGCGCAGATAAGGCCGTCAAGGGGCACTGATTTAACTAACTGGGCAAACACGTCAATGTACGATTCTTCCGTCGTATAGATATCTGCGTGATCCCACTGCACGCCGGTTAAAAGCAAAAATCGTGGTTTATAAAATGAAAATTTAGGAACAGGATTCCATCGGCATGCCGGATACTCGTCACCTTCTACAATACTCCATGATGAATCATTCGACCGCACGCTGTCCGGGAAATTGCGCACAATGCCGCCTGCCATGAAGGATGGGCATCTTCCCGCGCATTCCCAAATCCATGCCAGGAGGGCGGTCGTTATGGTTTTTCCATAACTTCCCGCAACCACGATAGAATGAGATTTTATTACGTATTCTCGTAATGCCTCGGGGTAAGACTGATAAGGCACGCCGCGTTCCCTTATCGCGCAAAATTCAGGATTGAGAAGACTAATATAATTCCCTACGACTGCCGTATCGGGATTCCCTATCCGCTCAGGGTGAAATCCTACATAATAATCAATCTTATTCTGTTTCAAATAATCTGATAGTGGAGGGTAAATACCTTTGTCAGAACCTGTCACGCGCCATCCCCTATCCTTAAACATTTTCGCGACTGGCGCCATGGCAGTGCCGCATATTCCTATAAAATGAATGTGTCTTTTTGCGATCATAAGCATGAAAACTATCCTCTCGAAAATTCTCTACATTATTTGCTTAAATCCCAATGTCAAAATCCAAATATCAAATAAAATCTCAAGTTCAAATGTCCAATATCAAATTTGACATTGGGATTTTGGATTTTATTTGAGCTTTGAAATTTGGATTTGGGATTTTTCAGGTTTCCCCTGCTGCCATTTTTTACCATTAAACCACTCCACCCCCTTAAACTGAAACTTATAGAGTGAGCGTTTATCTTGGATACTTCCCAGATACACATAGTCCATGTTTTTTTCTTGCGCCCAAAGGATCGCCCTGAGCATCATCGCCATTCCCAAAGAGGGAAGCGCCAACGCGCGTGCGCGTAATAAGTGGTAAAAGGGATACGCATAATGGAGCATGTGCGCCGATGAAAAAAGAAGACAATAACCTAGAGGACGCTCTTCTTGCTCCCATTGATAGATAAAAACGCCATTCATGCTCTCATGGGGCGAGACGAACAGGGTCTTTATTTTCTGGGCGCTCATGGCGCGCGCGCCAGCTTTCGCTTTGTAAAAATCAACTGCAATTTTTCCAATTGTCCAATGATAATTTGCGTAAGGCAAGGCTTTATAATGAACAGCAAGGGAAGAATAATTTTTCAAAATTCGACGATTCTCGCTTGATAACTTAAAGGAACCAATGGGAACTCTCACCGAGCGCACCTGTCGCATACTATGCGGCCCCAGCCTCGTAAACACATAACCTTCGTCATATTTCTGTTCAAGGGAATCGCTCAATGTAGGATCAAGAGCAATTTCGTTAAAAAAATGATATGGCGCGTGGTTGCTCATAATACGAACATTGAGAGATAAATAGTTATGGCGCACAAAAACGCGTTCAATACCGACGTGAGCGTAAGCAGAGCCGCCGCAAGCCTTGGTTCATTGCGATAGAGCATTCTTCCCACACCGCCATTGAATACGGTCATGAGAGTGCCTGATGCCGCAAGCACGTAAAAATACCAAAAAGGACCTACAAAATCTATTCCGAAATACACGGTGACATGCAACGGGATCGGATTTAAAGAAGGCTCAATAGTAAAATACACATAAATCCACGTTGCCGCATTCAAAACAAACGAAATCGCCACATTCCATATAACCCACGGAAGCCGGTGGTATAAATCCTTTCGTAACGAGGGGAAAGGCATCATAAATAGGAGGTTTTAATAGTATCTCATGCGCAACGTCATATTCTATGGTATAATATATACCATATAACGTCCATACCAAACCCATGCCCCTCTCTCAATCTAAAAATTTCTCTGAAGCGATAATAAAGGCAAAAATTGCTTCAAAAAAAGAATTGGATGCGGCATTGAAGGAAGCGGAATCATCCCATAAGCAGATAGAGCAGGTTTTGCTTGAAAAGAAATTGATCACCGAGGATCAGCTGGCTGAAATTCAGGCAGAACTTTTAGGGTACCCGTATGTGAAGCTCAACGCCCTTACTATCCGTAAAGACATTCTTAACCTCATCCCCGAGCCGATTGCCTCTTCTCACCTCATGGTCGCGTTCAACCGCACGGATACCTCGTTGAAGGTGGCAACCCTCGATCCCGACGACCTTCAAACTTTCGAATTTATAAAAAAACGTACAGGGTTAGATATTGAAATATATATCGCCACGCCTACCGACATACACGAAATACTGAAACAATACCATAAATCGCTAAAGGCTGAATTTGAAGAAATCACCAAAGCTGAAGTCGTAAGCGATGAAGATCATGAAAAACTCAAAGAACTCGCGCAGGACCTTCCTATCATTCGCATCGTGGACACCCTGCTTGAATACGCCATCTTTGAAGGCGCGTCTGATATCCATATTGAACCCACAGAAAAAGAAGTGGTGGTCAGATATCGCGTAGACGGCATTTTGCGCGATGTCATGACATTGCCAAAAAAAACTCAATCAGGCATAGTTGCACGCATAAAAATCCTTGCAAATCTAAAACTCGACGAACACCGAATGCCGCAGGATGGCCGGTTTAAAATAAGCACCAACGAATATCATATTTCATTTCGTGTCTCGGTCATTCCTGTGTTTGACGGCGAAAAAATAGTCTTGAGACTCTTAAACGAATCTGCGCAGATACTCACGCTTGAACAACTGGGATTTTACGGTAAATCTCTTGAAAAAATCAAATTCAACATCACCAAGCCCCATGGGATGATCCTGATAACCGGCCCTACCGGTTCCGGAAAAACTACGACGCTCTACACCATACTCAACATCATCAATACGCCAAACGTCAACATCACCACGATTGAAGATCCTATAGAATATCGGATGCCGCGGGTGAACCAGAGCCAGGTAAATCCGAGGATCGGTTATACTTTTGCCGCCGGATTAAGAGCATTCTTGCGCCAGGACCCGAATGTCATCATGGTCGGCGAAATACGCGATTCAGAAACCGCGGATATCGCGGTAAACGCGGCAATGACGGGGCATCTCGTGCTCTCCACGCTGCATACGAACGACGCCGCAACCGCATTTCCAAGGCTGCAAGACATGCAAGTCGCATCATTCCTTATTTCCTCAACAGTCAATCTGGTAATCGCACAGCGGCTCACGCGGAAAATTTGTCAAAATTGCAAACAA
>MGER01000045.1:10720-16610 GCA_001791465.1 Candidatus Uhrbacteria bacterium RIFCSPLOWO2_02_FULL_49_11
ATTTGACCTTCCCGCGATTATCGAAATATTCGCCAAAGAAAAACTGGTTGATTCCCCCAAAACCCATTTTGAATCGCTGGAATTTTGGAAAGGAAAGGGTTGCAAACAATGCAACCAGGAAGGATATAAAGGACGTATAGGCATTTATGAGGTTTTATCAATGACACCCACGATATGCGACCTTATTTTAAAGCGTGCTTCTGCGGACGAAATAAACATCTGTGCAAAAAATGAAGGCATGTACTCCATGTTCCAGGACGGCTTTATTAAGGCAAGGCAAGGTATCACCACCATTGAGGAGCTCCTCCGTGTTGCCAAAGATTAATTGTTAATTTTGACACGCCATGCCAGAACAAGACCATAATAAAACTCCCCAAAACACTTTATCGTGGATAAGCCGCCATCATCCAATTTCCCTTACAGAAAAAATTTTTTTCATGCAAAATTTACAGGTAATGGTAAGAACCGGCCTCTCTCTTGCCATGGCCTTGCGGACGCTTGCAGACCAATCCACCCATAAGCGGTTCAAATACGTGCTACACAACGTCTATGAGCAAGTAGAGAAAGGCACGCCGTTTGCACGCGCGCTCTCGATGCATCCTTCTGTTTTTCCTGATCTTACTGTCAGCATGATTGAGAGCGGAGAACTTTCAGGAAAACTTGACGAGGTGCTGCAGCACGTAACCGAACAGATGAAAAAGGACCACGAACTTATTTCCAAGGTGCGCGGCGCCATGCTCTACCCTTCCATTGTCATTATCGCGATGATCGGCATTGGCACTGCCATGATGGTATTCGTGATACCGAGGCTTATCGACGTGTTTGCTGAATTCAAAGCAACGCTACCGCTCCCCACACGAATACTTATTGCTACGAGCAATTTTACCACAAAAAACGGCCCTTTTGTGCTTATTGGCATTGTCCTGCTTATCTTTGCCTTTCGTGCTTTTTCTAAAACACCATTCGGTACCCATATGGTACATGCGTTGCTGCTGCGTATGCCCATTTTCGGCGCCATTATCCGAAAAATAAATTTAGCCCGCATAAGCCGCACCTTCTCATCGCTCCTTACGACCGACATACCTATCGTCCAAGCGTCTGTGATCACCTCACGCACGATAAAAAATATTTATTACCGCGAAGCGCTGCTCGACCTCTCGGAACGCCTGAAAAAAGGCTCTCAAGTGCATATAGTATTTTCTGCGTATCCCCACCTCTTCCCGCCGGTCGTCAGCCAGCTCACGCGCGTGGGAGAAGAGTCAGGGGCTCTCGATCATGTCCTTTCTCAACTTGCGCTCTTCTATGAGGAGGAAGTTGATCAGATAACGAAAAACCTCCCTTCTATCATAGAACCGCTGCTGATTTTAATCCTTGGCGCGGGCGTCGGGGCTATGGCTGTCGCTATTATCATGCCGATGTATTCATTGACGCAGACGATATGATAAAAATCCCAAATCCCCTGCCTGCGCAGGCAGGCAATGACCAATTTCCAAATAAATCCCAAATCCCAATATCAAAAAAAATTGGACATTGGACATTGGACATTGGACATTTATTTGAAATTTGGATTTTGAAATTGGGATTTAATTCACGCAAGAAACGAAATCCAGCATTTACTCTTATCGAAGCTATTGTTGGTGTTGCCGTATTCACGCTCATCGCGATTGGCATCTATTCGGTCATCACGCAGACCACCAAATTAATCCACGCCGCACGCGCGCGAGTCGCGGCAACCGCGCTCGTGAATGAACAAATAGAGATCGTTCGCAATTTGCCCTACGCTTCCGTGGGCACTTCCGGCGGAATCCCTAATGGCTCCCTGCCACAAACCCAAACGCTCCTGCGCGATGGCATTGCGTTTACCGTGAATACCACTATCCGCAACGTGGACGACCCCTTTGACGGAACAATCGGCGGGGCCCCCAATGACACTGCGCCCGCTGACTATAAACTAGTTGAAATTTCAGTCAGTTGCGCCTCGTGCACGGGGAATCCTCCCCTTGTCTTCACGACTACCATTTCCCCTAAAAATTTAGAGGTCTCAACCAACAACGGTTCGCTATTCATCCGCGTCTTTGATGCAAGCGGACATGCCGTACCCCAAGCGTCCGTACATGTCGAAAATGCGGTGGTATCGCCTTCCATAGCAATTGATGATGTGACAAATAATGAAGGTTTGCTGCAACTCATTGATGTTCCTCCTGCGGATGAATCGTATTCCATCAGAGTGACGAGAGACGGCTATTCAACAGAGCAAACATATCAGCCTGGCGCGCCGGGGAATCCAAACCCGGTAAAACCGCATGCTTCCGTGCTTACCCAGCAAGTGACACAGGTAAGTTTTTCAATCGATAAGGTGAGCACGGTCCATTTAACGACCACAAACCAGCTCTGCAATCCTCTTACTTTTGTCGATTTGCACAGCGAGGGGACAAAACTTATAGGCACGAATCCCAGTCTGTTAAAATATTCTGAAGATTTTTTTACTGACGGCAATGGCACACGCGAACTTACCAATTTTGAATGGGACACGTATATATTTTCCTTAACCGACACTGGGTATGATCTCGCAGGCTCCATTCCTTTATCGCCTGTCATTGTATCGCCCGACGCCGTATTGCCTGTCACGCTCGTTCTTAAAAGCCACACCCCCTACTCTTTGCTCGTCACGGTGCTTGACACCGCCACGCAACAGCCGTTACCTGACAGCCAAGTGCGCCTTTCCCGCAACGGTTACGACTTAACGCTTGCCACCAATCGAGGTTACGCATGGCAAACCGATTGGTCAGGAGGCGGGAGCCAGGAACAGTTCACCGACGAAACCCGTTATTATGACAATGACGGCGGCATTAACGCCACAAGCACGCAGGGTGACCTATTCCTTGCGCGCAGCGGAAGCGATTACCAATCCATTGGAACGCTTATTTCATCAACTATAGACACCGGCACTGGCACAAACTATGTGTCAGTGTTCTGGAAACCTGCGGACCAGCTGCCTCAAACAGGCGCTGATAGCGTGCGCATGCAGCTCGCCTCGAATAACGACAACGCGACATGGAATTTTTCAGGCCCCGACGGCACCTCATCCAGCTTTTATACTCCGGGAATATCTGCCGTACACGCAAGCCATAATAATAATCGCTATATGAGATACAAAATCACTTTAAGCACTCTCGATCCAGCGGTATCGCCGAATGTATCCGATATAGGCATCACATTTGTAAACGGCTGCGTGCCGCCGGGCCAGGCATTTTTTTCCAATCTTTCTGCAAATGATTATACCGTGGAAGTGAGCCATAACGGATATGCAACCTCTACTGATAGTATAAATATAACAGGAAATAATGCATACTCAGTGGTATTATCACCTTAACCCACCGCACACATTATGTTTTTTTCGAGCAGATATCGAGGATTTACCCTGTTAGAAACAGTTATTGCAGTCGCAATATTAGGATTAATTGTCCTTGCGGTTGGGATGATGCAGGGGAATATATTCAGATTTAACACTACGTTAAATAACCAACTGACAGGACAATACGAGAGCAGGCAGGCAATTGAAAAAATCATTGCCGAGGCAAGAGTTGCCGCTACCGCAGGCAACGGCGCCTATCCTCTTGAATCCGTTCAGAATACGTCCTTTATTTTCTACAGCAATGTCGACAGTGATTCGGGCATCGAGAGAATAAGGTATTTTGTGTCAGGAACGACCTTGCGGCGCGGCATTATCGAGCCGGTGGGCAGCCCGGTCACCTATCCGAGCGCAAATGAAACCATCACGACTGTTCTTAACAATCTCGTGAATGGCGCGACACCGGTATTTTCCTACTACAACACTAATTATACAGGCATTGAAACTCCTCTCTCGCAGCCTGTAGATGCCCGCGTAGTGCGTTTTCTCGCGGTAACTCTTATCGTTGACAAAGACCTCACACGTCCTCCCGCGGCATTGCAAACGCGCAGCGGCATAAACCTAAGAAACCTCAAAGATAATTTATAGGAACCACTATAACTTCTGACCTAAACCGAGAAGCGAAGGAATACCAATTTTTCGAGGATTTAGGCGCGAGGGACGTTGGGTCGCGTCCGCAGAAAAATTGCGTGTTCCTGAGCGTATAATTAAAACCCCTTTATCAATATGGTAAAATTTATTAACACTTTTTTGAACAAATTATTGAGACACGCCGCCCGTGGCGCGCTGCTGATTCACCTCATAGTATTTGGGAGCATTGGCATTGTCATTATCGGCGGTTTAGTGCAATGGTCCATAGGCCAGAACCGCCTCGCGAGGCAAAGGAGTCTAAGAGAAATGGCATTTGAAATCGCAGAAGCGGGAGTTGACTATTATCGCTGGCACCTCGCCCACGCGCCAAATGACTTTCAGGACGGCACCGGCTCTACAGGACCTTATGTCCATATATTCAACAATCGGGCGGGCGAACAAATCGGCACCTTCACCCTTACTATTACCCCTCCTCCTACCGGTTCGACCATGGTTATCGTAGAATCAAGCGGTGTTACGCTCGAATCGCCGCATGCAGAGCGCGTGATACGCGCTCGTTTTGCAATCCCCTCTCTGGCAAAATTTGCCATAGCGGCAAACGCGGATATGCGCTTCGGAGAAGGCACAGAAGTGTTCGGACCAACGCATTCAAATGGCGGCATCCGCTTTGACGGCCTCGCCCATAATCTCATCACGAGCGCGCGCACTTCTTACGATGACCCAGACCACAGCGGCGCAAATGAATTCGGCGTGCATACCCATGATGCGCCCACAGATCCGCTTCCGCCCGCCGCGGCGCCGAACCGCACTGACATATTTATGGCGGGGCGCCAATTCCCCGTTCCCGCAGTTGACTTTACGGGAATAATAAACGACTTGGCGGATATAAAGACACAAGCCCAAGCGAGCAACGGATATTATTCAAGTTCTGGCGCGCTGGGATACCACGTCACTCTCCAATCGAATGACACCTATATTTTAAAACGCGTAAATTCTCTCCAATCCCCTCCACAATGGTGCACGAACCAATTAGGCCAATCAGGCTGGGGCACGTGGAGCATTGGCACAGGCGGCAGTGCGCAGACAACCCTAGGCACGCATCCATTTCCTTCCGCGAATGTGCTTTTTTTTGAAGATCACCTATGGATTGACGGGCAAATATCGAGTGCGCGGCTTACCATAGCTTCAGGAAAATTTCCAGAAAATCCTTCTACCAATACCAGCATTACAATAAATAACGATATTATCTATAGCGCATATGACGGTTCAGCAGTATTGGGTCTCATTGCGCAAAATAATATAAATGTGGGATTGTCGAGTGAAAATGATATACGGATTGATGCCGCGTTAGTTGCCAAGAATGGCAGAATTGGGCGATACTATTATTGGACAACATGCGGATCGTCCTATATACGGTCGCAAATAACCCTGTGGGGCATGCTTGCTACCAATCAAAGGTATGGCTTTGCGTATACTGATGGCACTGGCTACCAAACAAGAAATATTACCTATGACGCCAGCCTTCTCTATGCGCCGCCCCCCTCATTTCCTTTGACATCCGATCAATACACCTTACTCTCATGGGAGGAAGTTAAGTGAGAAATCCCAATTTCCAAATCCAAATATCAAATAAATTGCTGATAACCAAACTCTAATGTTCAATCAATGCTTTAAACCCTGATGATCAAACGTTTGTGATTTTGGATTTTATTTGAAATTGGTCATTGGGATTTGGGATTTAGATATGTTCACCTCTCTTCTTCAATCGTTTGGGCTTGATATTTCCGACTTGTCAGCGAAATTGGTGTGCATAAAAAATAATATCCGGAATGAAAGGGAGATTTCTTCCTGGGCTTCTTGCGATTTTCCTCAAGGCGCCATTGTAGA
>MGER01000045.1:16617-24889 GCA_001791465.1 Candidatus Uhrbacteria bacterium RIFCSPLOWO2_02_FULL_49_11
ATTGTGAAACAGGAGCAAGTGCGCATGGCGTTGATAGAAATGCTTAAAAAAATATCACCCGCTCCAACTACCCCTTATGTCGTCGCATCGCTCCCTGAATCAAAAACATTCATCAAAGTGATAGAGTTGGGAAACGAGCAGACGGATATCGCAAACGGCGTATATACCGAATTGCCCAATCACATCCCTCTGCCGCTTGAAGAATTGATTATAGACTGGCAAGTGGTCAAAGAATTTGATGATCGTAAATTGGTGCTCGTAGGCGCCGTCCCCAAAGTGATTGTATATTCCTACACTGCGCTTCTTAATGAACTTTCGCTTAAACCAATTGCATTTGAAATCGAAGCGGAGGCGATTTTGAGAGCGGTCACACCGCTTACTCGAAATAATATTACCCTTGAAAATAACCTTAAAAAGAAATTGTTTCATTTTTTCCATCGTACGAATAAATCAACGCCTGCCGCTTCCCCCGTTCCCATGGCGCAACTGGTAGTCGATCTTGGCGCGACCCATACGAGTCTTATTCTTGCAGATTGGAATGCGATCCAGTTTACTTCCAGTATTGCGTTGTCCGGGGTCGAGGCGACCAATCGGATAGCGGAACGGTTAAAACTCACTTATGACGAAGCTGAACGCGCAAAACACATATGCGGACTTGACGTAAAAAAAGGCAAAGGAGTGGTGGCAAGCGTGCTCGAGGGCATGCTCACCAATTGCGCGGTTGAAATAGAACGTGCGCTTCATTTTTATGAGACGCACTTCCCGCGCGGAAATCCAGTGCAAAAAATACTTCTCACGGGAGGTGGGGCTAAACTCACAGGTGCGGAAACATTTTTAGGAACACAACTGCCTCTTCCCGTGACGTTAGGCAACCCACTGATGAATATCAATGCTGCTCCCAAACTCTCTGGATTGCCTAGACACGAAGCGCTCTCCTATACGACCGCGATAGGTCTCGCTCTGCGGAATAACGCAGAAAAATTTTAATGCACTCTCTGGGATATGATAACCCTTAATCTTCTCGACCAACCGCACCGTCAACAATTACTTAAAGAGTATGTTCTTCTGCTGCTCAAGGATATCACCGCGATAACCCTTATCGTCGCTGCAGCAATTGGCATCCTCCTTTCCATAAGCAAGTCTATCCTTACCAGTGATCTTAATGAAACCGCGAAAAGGACCAATATAATTGCCAGCAATAACCAGCCAATCATGCAATCAATCAGGGAATTGAACGATGACTTAAACGCAAATAAATCCATGTCGAACGAATACACAGCATGGTCCCACTGGCTCACTTCTTTCTCTTCGCTCATTCCTCGAGGCAACCAAATAGTGACTATGGATCTGAAGAGAAGCGAGCGCACACTCCAAATCGTGGGCAAAAGCAAGACACGGGATGATCTTTTGAAATTTAAAACAAATCTCGAAACTTCTCCATTAATTAGAGAAATTCAATTTCCGCTCTCGAATTTATTGCTAAAAGAAAATATTAAATTTGAATTTACCGCCACCCTCAATCCTGACTCTTTAACGAGCCGCTTTCTGAACTCCTTATCAAAATAGTTTCTATGTTCCACTTGCGCCCACTCATTATCACCGTAACTAGCGCAATCGTTGCTGCGATTATTGGCGTCTTAATAATAATCCCCGCCATCCGTGATATACGAAATTTAAATGCGCGCATTCATACCCAACGGCAGGCGCTCGAAATGCTTTATCAACGCGGCCAAAATATACGTACCAGCTCCGCTGAGTATGAAAATGTAAAAAAGGATATTCCTCTCATTACCTCTTCATTCCTCACTTTAGGAAACGAGCTTGAATTTATTACCGCGCTCGAAGCAGCGGCAGCTGAAATTGGCGTACAGCAAACAATAAATCTTGACACCGCGCAAAACGCGCCTGCGGAAGGGGCGCCTCCTGAATCCGTTTCGCGACGAGTATTGCTGAGGCTTGACCTCGAAGGCACCTTCGCGCAATTAATCCCCTACCTGCAAGAGCTGGAAGCTATGCGCCCTTACATAAATATCCTGACTATCTATGTGGCAAACGCCTCCCGCAGCTCCCTCTTAAATACTTCTCCATCCGACGAAGAAACCTTATCATATGCACCTTTGTTGAAAATTTCGCTTACCGCCGCCACTTATTGGCGCCCTTCATCGCTTAAACCTTAAACTTATGCCTCCCCATAAACCCCCATTGCTTATTTTACGCGTAGCGCCTATTACCTATCTGTGCGTGGTGGTGATAATGGTAATCATAACGTTAATATTTTTATATAAAAATTTTTATCTCACCATCGCACAGGTTGAAACAGTTGCTCAATTAGAAAGGACGGTCGCGAGAGAACGGCTAAATATGAACTTATGGGATACCCTTCTTGAGGAACGTCTCCTAAAATTGACCATCCACGATAAAGTAAACGAATCAGAATCGCGCGACCCGTTTATTCCCTTATAGTTATGCTGCAAATCTAAAACGCCGCCTCGCGAGGCGGTGTTTTTTATGGTACAAACCTTTGCTACGGGTAGATCTGTTTCCCGTCGATATCGTAAAGGAATATCGCCTTCGTGGGGCAGGATTCCGCCGCTGCCATTATGGTCGCGTCATCATCGCCCTTCGCGTCTTTGATAATAGCGATATTATCCTTATCGAGCTCAAATACCCCCGGCGCAATAGCGACACATGACGCCGCGCCGATGCAGAGTTCGCGCTCTACCACGATTTTTCCTATTGTAGACATATATTATTGTTTTTTATGGGAAATAACGATATTCAGATCGTCTATCATTTGATCAATTTCATCCTCACTCATCCCGTGCACTTTCGCACCTGCCTCCAACGTATCAAATGACGAGGCGTGGCACCCTACACAGTGCAGATTATACTCGGAAAGAACTAAGCGAGTTTCAGGCCATCGCGCAACTACTTCGCTGATATTCATTTTTTTGGTTATGGGCATTGGCGTTGATGTGATATTTTGCTCGGAACGCAACAAGTCTAATCCTTTGTGTAATGTCTTAAAACAGAGAAGCGCGCAGTTGATCCTCCCCTGTACAATAGCACCGCCCATCATCTGCAGTATATCAGATTCGGTGATTGATTCAATATCATGCACTTTTTTACCCTTGATGCGCTCGGAGAGCATTGATGCTCCTGCCATAGAAAGCGCGCAGCCGCTACCTGACCAGCGGGTTTCATCTAACACGCCATCCCGCGCCTTTAACGCGAATTTCATTCGATCACCGCAGGCGCTATTCTCTCCATCAACTGTCACGGTTGCGTCATCCAGAACGCCAAAATTGCGCGGATGTTTATAATGGTCTAAAATTTCTTCACGATAGAGAGACATAGACAATTTTCAAAGTTTATGTTCGCTCCTATAATTGCTTACCCTAGCATTTTTCGCGCCTTCATTAACCCGCTAATAAGAGCGTCTACATCTTCTTTGGTATTATAAAGGTAAAAACTTGCGCGTGCAGTTGCATGCACACCCAGGCGTTCCATTAGAGGGTGCGCGCAATGAGAACCTGAACGAATCGCAATGCCTTCTTCGTCGAGAATGGTGGCAAGGTCGTGCGCATGGATGCCTTTGAAATTAAAGGAGAACACCCCTAACCGATGTTCCATCGATCGCGGGCCATATAATGTGAGACCAGACAGCTGTATGAGCTGTGAGAGCGCGTATGCGCCTAATGCCTGCTCGTGCTGGTTAATGAGCCTCCATCCCACTTTTCGGATATATTCCAATGCGACCCCGAAGGCGACGACTCCGGCGATATCAGGGGTTCCCGCCTCAAATTTCCATGGCAGATCATTCCATTCGATTTTTTCCAGAGTAACCCGCTTGATCATATCGCCGCCGGTAATGAACGGAGGGCATTTATTCAATATCTCCCTACGACCATATAGTACGCCGACGCCTAAAGGCCCGAGCATCTTATGCGAGGAGCAGGCATAAAAATCCACACCAAGTTTTCCAACGTTTATCTCCATATGCGGTGCGGCTTGCGTGCCATCCACGGCAACGATGATGCCGCGAGGTCTTGCGAGCGCCACCACGGCTGCAATATCATGCACTATTCCAAGAACGTTAGAAGCATGCGAAATCGCAATAATGCGCGTACGATTTGTTATTAACGATTCTAAACAACCGATTTCGACTTCTCTCTTGTTCTTTGTTCTTTGTTCTTTGTTCTTTGTGCCATGGATGCACAATCTTCCTTCCAAATCAATATCAATCACTTTCACGATTGCGCCGATTTCGCGAGCCAATTGCTGCCAAGGAACGAAATTCGCATGATGCTCAGCAATTGACACTATTATCTCATCACCCGGCTTTAAGAATGTGCGCCCATACGCACACGCAATGAGATTGAGCGCTTCAGTGGCATTTTTGGTAAAAATAATTTCTTCGCGGCTGGACGCGCCAAAAAACTGCGCCGTTTCATCCCTCGTCTTCTCATATTGCAATGTCGCCTCCTCTGCCAATGTATGGATCCCGCGGTGGATATTCGCGTTCGTGTGTTCATAGAAATATTCAAGCGCATCGATCACGGCGCGCGGTTTTTGGGTAGTAGCGGCATTATCCAGATACACCAGCCGTTTCCCATGAACGGTACGCTTCAATATCGGAAAATCATTTAGTATATTATTCATACCCGCCCAAATTTTACACATCATCTTTGTGTATAATTGAAATAATAATGACGAAATTAAATGAATGGTATACCAATAAAATTTAGGCGGGCATAATTAAATATTGCCAGTTGTTCCTCTACTATTCCTTTTATGCGATCAGTAATAAGCTCTTCGGGTATCTTCTGTACGATACTTTGCAGAAATCCCTGCGCGAGAAGTAAAGTGGCCCGCCTCTGCGCGATACCCCTTGATCTCAAATAAAAATATTCCTCTTCCCCAAAAGTGCCAATCGTCGCGCCATGGGTACAGCGCACATCATTGGCTAAAATTTCCAAATACGGCCGCGTGTTTACGCGCGCAGAAGGGCTGATCAATATATTTTCATTTCTTTGATATGCATTCGACCCTTGTGCAACTTTTTCAATGCGTATAGTCCCTTCATAGTTAAATACGGCATTATCCAATAATATGGTTTTTATCAAGAGATCGCTCGTGGTATGCGGCGCGCTATGATGCTGGAACGTGGAAATGCCGCACGTGCCGCGTAGCCCAATTATCATACCAAGGATGCATGCGTAGGCTCCCTCATGCGCTACATTTACTCTTAACTTCTTTGCTCCGTCGCTGAAACCATAAAGGAGGATGTACGCTTTATCGTCTGAACTCACGGTAATGGTGAACTCATCTTCTAATTGCGCGATAGGTAATAATGTTAATGTGGAGGCCATACCCAGCATATCAATTACCCGACTGAACCGTCCATTTGCAGAGCAATAAGGCGATTCATTTCTACCGCGTATTCCATAGGGAGTTCTTTTACCACGGGTTCGATAAATCCGTTTACAATCATGGCTTCCGCGGCTGATTTATCAAGACCGCGGGATTGAAGGTAAAACAATTGCTCTTCCCCGATTTTTGATACGCTTGCCTCGTGCTCGACGGTTACCTCATGTTCATCAATAATCATATCAGGATACGTATCGGATCTGGAACGCTCATCAACGATGAGCGCATCGCATACCACTTTCGACCGTGCGCGCAATGCGCCCTTTTTAATTTTCACCAGTCCCCGATACGATGTTCTGCCGCCAGATTGGCTCACTGATTTTGATACGATCGTACTGGTGGTGTCAGGCGCACAATGGATCATCTTCCCCCCCGCATCCTGATGTTGCGCCTCCCCCGCCACAGCGAGCGAAAGTATTTCCCCATGGGCATGCGGTCCTACAAGGAAGCAGCTGGGATATTTCATGGTAACTTTTGACCCTAAATTGCAGTCGAGCCACTCTCCCACGGCATTTTCCTCAACGCGCATCCGTTTGGTAACCAGGTTATACACATTATTGCTCCAATTTTGTATTGTGGTATAACGCACGCGCGCACCCTTCTTCACGATAATTTCAACGACAGCCGCGTGCAAGGAATCAGTTGAATAAATTGGCGCAGTACAGCCTTCCACATAGTGCACGAAGCTTCCCTCTTCCGCGATGATCAAAGTCCTTTCAAATTGCCCCATGCGTGCGGCGTTGATACGGAAATACGCTTGCAACGGAAGTTCCACGCTGACACCCGCGGGCACGTAAATGAACGAGCCTCCCGACCACACTGCGGAATTGAGCGCCGCAAACTTATTGTCATTTGCCGGTATTATAGTGCCGAAATATCGCTTTACGAGGTCCGGATAATCCCGAAGCCCCGCATCCATATCGCAAAAAATGACTCCCTGCGCGGTGAGGCTTTGAAGCAGACTCCCATACACCACCTCTGATTCATACTGTGCGGTCACGCCCGCGAGTTGTTTTTTTTCTGATTCGGGTATTCCTATCGCATCATACGTTTTCTTGATCTCTTCAGGCAAGTCTTCCCATGTCCGCGCCTTTACATCAACAGGCTTGATGTAGTAATAAAGCGCGTCAAAATCAATCCCTTCAAGAGAAGCGCCCCACGTAGGGAGAGGACGATTTTGGAAATAGGCGAAACTTTTCAGCCGATACTCTCTCATCCATGCAGGCTCCTTTTTCTGGAGGGATATCTGTTCTACCACGTCCTGCCCAATGCCTTTCCTTGTCTTAAATACGTAGCGCTCCGGCATTGAAAAACCGTAACGATAATTTTCATTCACGGCTGGCTTTAGTGTCATGGGATAAATGCTTAAAACCTGTTTGTTCTAATTCATGCGCGAGGTCTTTATCGCCTGATTTCACGACTTCTCCCTTCATCATGATGTGCACATAGTCAGGCTCAATGAATTTGAGGATTCTCTGATAATGGGTAATGATCACGATTGCGGTCTCAGCGCCAAAAAACCGCTTGAGACCCGCCGTAACGATAGTAAGCGCGTCTATATCAAGCCCTGAATCTGTTTCATCCAAAAGCGCATACAAAGGGCGCAGGATGATCATTTGGAGAATCTCCGCTTTTTTCTTTTCACCGCCGGAAAATCCTTCATTCAAAGGGCGATCAATGAATTTATCATCCATTGCCAGCTCTTTCATGAGAATGCGGAGTAATTCTCGAAATTTAGCAACGGATATTTTTTCACCAAAGCGGGAAACATACGCTTCGCGCAAAAAATGCGCTAAAGGAAGCCCCGCAATCTCCCGCGGATGCTGGAACGCCATAAAGAGCCCCTTCCGTGCGCGTACTTCAGGCGCTGCATGCGTTATATCCTCTCCGTTTAACAAAATATTCCCTTGCGTGATATGGTACTGCGGATGCCCCATGAGCGCATGTGCCAAAGTAGACTTGCCACTGCCATTAGGCCCCATGAGTGCGTGAATTTCTCCGGGCTTTACGTCAAGATTGACTCCATTGAGTATTTTTTTCTCATCTACGCTCACGTGCAAATTTTGTATTGCTAATACTCTAGTCATACGTTAGAGCAACGCGGCAATGGTAATCGCTTTAGTGGTTCTGGAAACAGATTGCGCGATCTCGCCCCATACCTTTTTGGCGGTGCAATTCACATTACGGTCGCATTTATAATCGCCTGCCACAGGACACCGAAATGGCGCAAAATCATATTCCATGCAACGGAGAATGTCTTGCACGGTAAGCTCGCGGGGATTGCGCGCAAGCCGGTAGCCGCCCTTCGCTCCCCGCTGCGCCGTGACAATGTGCGCCTTGCGGAGCGGATGAATGAGCTGTTCTAGGTATTGATAGGGTATGCCGGTTGATTCGGCGATGGTATGCACAGATACAGCGCTGTTTTCTTTCCAGCGCCTCGCAAGCTCAATGACCGCCCGCAATGCATATTCAGAGCGTGTAGAAAACATCATAATTACAATTTAAATCTGAGTTAATATATCAGATATAGTGTAGTACGAATAAAATATATGTCAACTTAAACGCGATTATAGTATTTGACAAAAATACCAGGTATTGTACACTATACATAGTTTATTTAGATTTCAGTGTTTTAGAGTTTAGGATTTTTCATTGTAATATGGCGCATAAAAAAGCAGGGGGCTCAACATCATATGGCCGCGATTCGCAAGGCCAGCGGTTAGGGATAAAACGGTATGGAGGCGAGAAAGTCTTGCCTGGCATGATTATTGCGCGCCAGCGCGGTTTAAAATATCATTTGGGAACTGGAGTAAAACGCGGATCTGACGATACTATCTACGCC
>MGER01000046.1:0-1904 GCA_001791465.1 Candidatus Uhrbacteria bacterium RIFCSPLOWO2_02_FULL_49_11
GTACCATGATTCATTGAGCACGAGGAGCGCATTGCCGTCGGTCGAGGCAAGGATTTTATAGGAGCCTTCTTGAGCGTGTGTGATGGTGGCTTGGTAATTGTCCGCATTGAGCGGGGGCAGTGAGGAATATTCTGCTAATGCGATGTTTGCATCAAAGTCATTTTGAGAAAGCGCGGCAGAAGCTTCGTCTTTTGATGATACCGTGATTGCCTGGGCAGTAAGATATACCCTCGGCTGCACCTGCGAGAGTTCGTATATATAGATAGATTCACCGTCATCATTGAGAGTAAAGTGCGCGGATTCGTTGATGAGCGGGGAGTCAAGCAGCACAGGAGAAAGAATATATTTAACGTTCACGAGCCCCAAGAGCGCGAGATTGTGGTCTCTTATGTGGTAGGCATATTTCGATAGTGCAGGAGTTTGCTTAACGGTAATGGTGTCGAAGACATTATCATTGGCAATCTCGAAATATTTGTTGCTGCGATTCAACGGCAGCGGCGAATAGTCGGGAAGCGATTCAACGCGGTAAAAAAGACTATGGTCCGGCGGGAGCAATTCGCGCACATTTTGAAGCCAGAGAAGATCGTTTTGCCAGCCTCCCTGCATGTCGATTAATTGCTGAAAATATTGCCCCGTGAAATAGGTGGTGAAGCGATATCCATTTTGTTGAGAAAGGAATTGAGCGGACTGAGGAATTTTTTCCCATGATTTGATTTCCAGCCTGTCCATGGCGTTGTAATGGTAGCCGAAAACCATAAGGTCGAAAAATGCAGCGCAAAGCAATGCAATACCCACGAAGGAGACAATCCTTTTTGAAAATATGATTTTTTTAATACGCAGAAGCGCATCAAGCAATTGCTGGAATGCGAATCCTGCCAGGACCGCGATTGAAAAATCCACCCAAAGCAGGTATCTTCCAGGGATGCGAAACGAAGAAAACCCCGGCAGCCACTTGAAACACCACGCATAGAGCGGTGTGTATTTCCCCATCACGAGGAAAATGGCAAGAAGCAGCGCACCGAGCCAGACCAGCTGATGCCAAGCCCGTTTCCAGATGATAAAAGGAAGGGAAGCCGCGGCTAAAAACAAGGGAATGAGCCCGACATATCCGATATTTTCCCAGAATAATCCTACGTGATTGATAAGCTCATTCCACGAGTCGGTATAAGAGAGGTAGGCAGGATTGCCGAACGCGAAAGGTTCGAGAAAGGTAAGGAGGTTCTGCGGGTGGAACGGAAAGCTGGTCGCAAATGAAAATGAAGAGATAAGCTCGCGTGTAGAATAGTGCGCCAGTTCCCAGGTGGGCAAAATTTGCACTGCGGAAAGCGCGGCAAGGGAGAGCGCAGCAACCGCCGCAAATACCACCCAATTGCCTATAAGATGCAAGCCTTGGACAAGACGCTCTTTCCATGTGTGAGAGGCAAGCAGCTTTTGGAAATATGCGCCGATTATGTAAAGAATACTGGTGAATGCAATAAAGAGGATTGTTTGATATACTACCTGTGATGCGCCTGCAAAAAGCATCAGAGCAATAACGGCTCCCAGGATGAACGCAAACTTGAGTGATCGCGTTGCGCGGTAGCGGGAGACGCAAACAAACGCAAGGGGAGCGAGAGAGGCTGACATGAAATAATTCACGTGTTTCATGTGTCCCACAAAGTATCCGCTGAAAGCAAATGTGATACCAGCGAGCGTTGCTCCCCACTGCTTTATGCCAATGGTACGGCAATACCAGTACATTGCCAGGGCCGCGATGAGCGCATGAAAAGGAAACAATGCGGCAAATGCTTTTATGGGAGGCAAGATGAGGAAGAGCGCTTGGGTAAGAGGATAAAAAAATGAACTCGCACCATTTGCGTACAAAGGATAGCCGCTCCCTACCCGTGAGGTCCAAAGGGGAGCAG
>MGER01000046.1:1985-4083 GCA_001791465.1 Candidatus Uhrbacteria bacterium RIFCSPLOWO2_02_FULL_49_11
CCGGGTCGCCGGAGAAGGGGATCGCGTGCAGCGTCGCTTGGGGCCAATAATAAATTACCACTGCGAGTAATAAGAAAAAAAGCGGCGCTATTTCCGAACGTATCGCAGGTTTTATTTGAAAAGAAAAAGAGTTTTTAATATTGCGCATCTTATTTAATGAGTTAAAAAACATAAAGTACTATGAATTTGCGATCGCAAAGTGATAGTAGGTTAGGAAATTGATGTTTTGCGCGAGGGGAAGAATGCGCGTTTCATGTCGTCCATACCGTCAAAGTATACCACATCTAAAAGGCGCACAAACCTTCCCACATCATAATATTCAACTATGGCATTGATTTGATCGCGGCATTCATAGGGGTGCACCCAGACGCTTAAGTTGAGGTAACGGAAACCCATCTGCCGCAGTTTCCAGCGTAAGGCATTCCTTGCCTTTTTATAATTTTCGGGAATATCGAAAATGACCATGCGCCAATTTCCATCCCATCGTTTGGGTTCTGGGACCTGTATGTCAGCGATATTTTTTCGTGCCAATAGCTCCCGTCCCTTTTCAGTCAGCACGTAATTCCAATCAGTACGTTTACCTTTTTGTTGCAGATATCCGCGTTTTTTCAAGTGCGCGAGGCACCGGCGCGCCCGATGCCGCGCGAAGCGGTGTTTGGCGCCATTGATATCCAGAATTTGCACCACATTGGGAGCCACCAACGCCACCGCAAGAAGCACCCCGATCCCTAAGACAGGAAGCACTACTTTTGTAATGGTATGTTTCAGTTTCGTTTTGTCCATAAAGGTTTAATAAGATCATTGAAGAATATCCGCGTTCGGCCGCGTAACAGTATCAATTGTAGCGTGGCAGCTGGTTTGCCACCGATTGGTCGGAGACATCCCAGTCATTCGATCCCGTTATACGACGGGACGAGTATAGCGCTGATAACCCTACTGATGAAGTTTAAGACTATTTAATGTTTTCTCTTGTCTCGAGTTAATCTCGGGACGGGACAAGAGCTCCGACGCTACGAGTTGAAACTCCCTAGGAAACTAGCAAAAATTACTTCCCTGTTTGTCACCCTGAGCTCGGTCGTTTGGGTGGCAAATCGCGGCCTACGAGGAGGAGGTTAATTTTACTAGGATTCTAAGAGCAGGCGGGCCTGTGGTTAGCGCCGAAGGTCTCACGGGCAGTATAGCAGAATAAATTGTTCCCTACTATCAATTTACGATCGCAAACTGATGGGTGTTTGTGGAAATTGGAGATGGAATGGTAAACGAAATAGAAAATGGAATTGGTGAATTTATATGGGGGAGGATGCTAAAAATAAAAAAGCAGGCAGGGTCTCCTTCGCCCCTGCCCTTTAAAAATTCAGATCCCTCAAACTACGAGGGGTCGGTGTGAATTTTTGTTTTTGGTTACTGTGCTGACTCGCGGTAACCGAGGCCGTGGAGGCCGAATAAGGTTAAGATCGCGTAGGCTATCAGCCTCAACGGTCCCCGCGTCCACCAGCCGTCGGAGTGCTGATCGAATGGCACCCATCCGGTGGGGACGATTTCCACATCGAATCCGTAGCGCCGTAAAAGGCGCATGCATTGAATGCGATGTAAAAATGGATGTGCGACCAGTCGAATTTTTCCCAGGTCATTTTCTTGAAAAATGTCAAGGGCGCGCTTGATCACCTCTTCTGAGTTGATGTATTTCTCGAGAGGAATCACAAAATCCGGTGCGATGGTCACGCATTGCTCCAGCGGGGACTGGACCACGACGAAGTCTTTTGGGTATTTGTATGCGACTTCGTCGATCCTCCTTCCAAGAGCCCTATTGGCCGCGCCAGGGCCATACTTTTGGGAGCCCCCGAACGAAAAACCGAAAATCGCATTCAATTATTTCTCCTTATTTTTTATTTTTCAGTTTTCCCGCGATTTGAGATAAGCTTACTCAAATGCGGGGTGGATTATTAAAGAGCGCCGTTATCTTAATTGAGAAGAGAGAGAGAGTCAATGGGGGACAAAAGGGAATTGTACAAAATAAAAAACTCTCCAGAGCCGGAGGTTTGGAGAGTGATGTGAACACCCTTTCACAATCTCTCCCTTACTAGGGAGAGAACGAGGG
>MGER01000046.1:4117-7940 GCA_001791465.1 Candidatus Uhrbacteria bacterium RIFCSPLOWO2_02_FULL_49_11
ACATTGTTCAGCTTGACGAAGTAGGATGTTTCCGATGATCATTGATGATCTCGCGGGCGATAGAGCGGGGGCGCTGTTTCACTTCCTCCAAGATTTTTGCGAGGTATTCGGCAATGACGCCTAATGAGAGGAGCTGGATCGCGCCCAAAAAGAGTATGACGACAAGGGTGGTGAGAAATCCGTGCGGCGCAGGATAGAATAACGCGAGGATGACGTAGACGAGTATCGCGAGCGCAGCAATGCCGGTAACAAGTAGCGCGATAAAAGAAATCCATTCCAAAGGAAGGTAGGAGAATGAAAATATCGCGCGTTTAGCCCAGCGCAGATTTTTCCAAAAGCTGTTGGTTGATTTTCCCCAGAAGCGTTCTGGCCGCACATATTCTACGCCAGTTTGTTTAAATCCGACCCATGCGCGCAAGCCGCGCAGCAGCCTGTCGCGCTCTGGCAGCGCGTTCATCCATTCCACTGCCTTGCGGTCGATGAGGGAGAATTCTCCCGCGTCAATCGGCACCTTCATGTAGGAGAGCTTATTGAAGAGCACATAGAATTGGTGATAGAGCCATTCATTGAGCTTTCCCATGCTTTGTTCGCGGCGGCGGCGCACGCCGTACACCACCTCCCATCCCTGAAGCCATTTTTCAACAAATTGAGGTATTATTTCCGGCGGATCCTGCAGGTCGCCATCCAAGAGAATGACCGCGTCGCCCAGCGTCTGTTCCATGCCTGCGGTGAATGCCGCTTGCGCGCCAAAGTTGCGTGACTGGATAATCACGGTAAGATGCGGATCTTTGTGCGCGAGTTCCCGGAGTATGTCTTCAGAACGGTCAGGGCTTGCGTCGTTTACGTAAATGATTTCCCAGTTTGGCGTTACTTCGGCAAGGGCTTTTGAAAGCCGTTCGTAGAGGGCGGGGATGTTCCCTTCATCGCGGTAGCATACGACGACCGCGGAAAGCATTTTGTTGGTGAGCATATTTATGACTTCAAAACTCAAAGGTCAAAAATCAAAGTTGCAATTTAAAATTCAAAAGTTTGATGTTTGAATTTTGCATTTTGACTGTCACCGTATTCATTTTAGCATTTTCTCGCTTAGATAAACAAACAGCTTGTCGGGTAAGAGCAGACTTAAGCGATAAAGGGAGGTTGAAAGCAGGGGATAGTAAGAGATTGGTTTCGGTCTGTGTATCACCCTCAAAATATAGTCTGCCGCTTGTTCTGGCGTAGGTGTGAGGAAAGATTTTTTCCCTTCCCACATGGAAGTGAGGATGGGGCCGAAGATAACGGTGGAGAAATGTATGTTTTTCTGGCGGTAGCAAGGTGCAAGGCTTTTCATCGCGGCAAGAAGCGCTGCTTTGCTTGCCGGGTAGCCTGCGCCGCGCGCGCTTCCGCGGTAGACTGCCATCGAGCCGAGGGCAATGAATTGGCCACGGCGCTGTGTGAGAAAATGCGGAAGGAGCGCATTGATCACGTGAAAAACTCCGAATAAATTTACTTCAATTATCTTTTTAAATAATGGCAAATCAAACGCCGGGCGGATGTCATCAGGAAAGATGGCTGCGCCGAGGACGGCGATGTCGGGAATCCAGTTTTGTTCAATTAAACTATTCACGAGCTGCAGCGCCGTTTGCGGGTCAGCGACGTCGCACACGCGGGTGATGAACCGCGGAGATGTGAGCTCTTCCCGCAATGCGGCAAGCTCCGGTTCGCGGCGGGCAATGCCGACCACCTCGTGGTTTTGAGCTACAAGTTGTTGGACCAATGCGCGGCCAATCCCGGATGAAGCGCCGGTGACGAGGATTTTCATAGATGTGGAATCTTAATTACAGCATTAATTTTCAATTTTCAATGTTCAATTTTCAAATAATATCACAATGCCACAATTTTCAAACATTGAATCATTGATGCATTGAAAATTGATTGGAAATTGAAAATTGGTACTTGAAAATTATAAGGCGTGATTTATTAAATCAAGAACAGTATTGTATATTTGCTCAGGGTTTAGACCATGTTTCCCCCGCAGATAGATTTGCGTGCCAATGGTGTCCGGAAACGTATCACGCACCCCGATCCGTTTGAAGCGGGGATTGTGCGGCGATTCCGCGAGCACTTCAGCAACCGCGCTTCCCAAACCTCCATAGATGGTATGCTCTTCCAGCGTGACGATTGCAGGAACCCGCTGCGCGATATCACGCAGTAAATCCGCATCGAACGGTTTAATCGTGTGGATGCTCACGAGCATCGGGGAGATTCCCTGGGCCTTCAGCATGTCCGTTGCAGCCAATCCTCCTTCCAGCATGGTGCTCGTGGCAATGATGGCCACATCTTTGCCTTCTTCTATAATGACACCCTTGCCCACGGAAAAAGCGGCGCCTGGTTTATGCACTAAAGGCTCTCCCCGTTTCCCAAGGCGAAGATATGTGGGACCGGGGAGCGATGCCGCCGCGCGCACCGCTTCGCTTGTTTCCCAGGGGTCGCCGGGACAGATGACGGTCATGCGGGGAAGCGCGCGCATGATGCTGATGTCTTCAATCGCATGATGGGTTGCGCCGAAATAGCTGTAGCTGTAGCCGCCGCCCACGCCGACAATATTCACATTCAGATTTTGGTAACAGAGATCATTCCTGATTTGCTCGTAACAGCGCATCGTGGCAAAAGGGATGATCGAATAGACGTAGACGATTTTACCCGTAAGCGCCAGTCCTGCGGCAACGCCGATCATGTTCGCTTCCGCTACGCCGATATTCAGGTAGCGGTCAGGGAAACGGACTTTAAATTCATCAAACACATTGAAGCCAAGGTCGCCCGTGATGACCATAATGCGCGGGTCTTCTTGCACAAGTTCCGTGAGTGTTTTTACGAATGCATTACGCATATTAAGGGTATAGTACGATACAGTATAAAAGTTTTTACGCTCAATCTGTAGCGTCGGAGCCTGCCTGCGTAGGCAGGCTTGTCTCCGACCAATCGGTGGCAGGCAAGCTGCCACGCTACAATTGTGTTACTGTTACTGTTATGCGGACGAACGCAGATATTTGATGTTATATGCTATCAAGTTCCTCTACTGCGAGATCAACTTGTTGCATGGTAGGCGTATGGTAATGCCATTCCATTTTGTTTTCCATGAATGACACGCCTTTCCCTTTGGTGGTATGGGCGAGGATGAGCGTGGGTTTTCCGCGCTGCAAAGGGAGGCTATCGAACGCGGCGATGAGCGCGGGAATATCATGACCATCAAGCTCCTTCACTGCGAAACGGAACGCGCGCCATTTGTCAGCGAATGGTTCCAGGCCCATCACCTCTGCCACCGCGCCATAGCTTTGGATTTTATTGTAATCAACGATGGCGACAAGATTGTCCAGTCCAAAATGCCCCGCAGAGAGCGCCGCTTCCCAAGTGGAGCCTTCGTCGCATTCGCCGTCCGAGAGAAGCACATATACTTTGCTCTGCGGCTGGTCCTTTTGGAGCGCGAGCGCCATGCCGACGCCGATTGAGAGGCCGTGTCCCAGCGACCCAGTGGAGGCTTCTATGCCCGGCGTCGCCGTACAAGTGACGTGTCCTGCGAGCAAGCTCCCGTCTTTTGTATAATGTTGCAGGACATCAGGCGAGCAAAAGCCGCGCTTTGCAAGCGTGACATAGAGCGCCGCCACGCCATGCCCTTTGCTCATGATGAAGCGGTCGCGTTGCGGCCATAAGGGATTTTGGGTGTTGATGCGCAGGGAGTGGAAATAGAGCGCGGTGAGAATGTCAATGCAGGAGAAGCAGGAGCCCACATGGCAGCTTTTCGCATCCGCAATCATGCGGAGGGTGTCCTTCCTGATGTCGCGGG
>MGER01000046.1:7948-13685 GCA_001791465.1 Candidatus Uhrbacteria bacterium RIFCSPLOWO2_02_FULL_49_11
AGCTTTTCGCATCCGCAATCATGCGGAGGGTGTCCTTCCTGATGTCGCGGGCGATGTGTTTTAATACGTTAAAATCTTCTTCTTCCATATTATTAAGATATACATTCAGCATTCTGGTTTTATCCCGCCGCGGTTGCCGCCTTTCTTGCTGCGGAACTCGTCCCGCTCCGCGGGACTCAAACAGTCCTCGCGGCGAAACGCGGCAACACGCTTGCGGGTCATATATCTAAATGGTTATATTAGATACGTTGGGCTATGAGATAAAAATTTCCTGCAGGGATGGTAACCTTGATCTCGCTTATATTTAACGAAAGGAGCAATTTAAGTATGCGATGCTTCAACGGCAAGGGAAGGGGAGCAAGTTCTGCCCAGTGGCGCAGCGCGTGAGTGTTCCATGCCGCGCCCGCTTCCAAGACGCGGAAATGGTGCAGGGATAGAAGCGCCGTTATAGTTTTAGTGCTGAAGAGATAAGGGTGTTCAATATCGATGATGGGGGATCGCGCGCCAAGCAAGCGATTCGTGAGCGCATTCCAATTGTGGCTGATGATGAGCATGAGACCGCGCGGTTTGAGATGCAGATGAAGGGTGTCCAGGCAGAGCGCGGGATCATCCATATGATCAATGACCTGGAAAAGGCACGCGTAATCAAACGTGGACGCCCTGAAGAGCTCGCTTTGGTAGAGCCCTTGGACGAGGTGAGGCTTTATTTCTGGGTCAGCGCCGGCAATCGCCTCGACGCCGGGCTCCACACCCTTCACTTCATTTAATCCCATTCTGCGCGCTTCGGCAAGGAAGAATCCGTCCCCGCACCCGATTTCAAGAAATGATCCCTTTGGATTGCCATAACGCATAGCGCGGTGGAGGTAGCGGCGGTAAGTGGCGATGAGGCTGGGCTTGTCCGCTTCATAGGTAATCGTGCTCCCTTCGTATAAGAGTTCCAATTCCTGCGGCTCAAGGATAGGATCCGCGCGCACCAGCCCGCATCGGGTACAGCGCACCGTGCGATAACGGATGCGGTCAGGGAGGCGGCGCGCGGAGAACGTCGCACTGGTGAGATGTTCACGGGTGAAATTTGCTTCATAGAGAGGCGTATCGTATTCATTTGTGGCGCAAATGGCGCAGAGGGTTGAGCGCATATTGTTTAGTATAGGATATTACATCAAGAGAGAATAGGGTAAGCATACGATGTAGCGTGGCAGCTTGTCTGCCACACGAGGTCGGAGACGAGCTCCGACGCTACTGGACAAGAGAACAATATTTGATTTTTATTGATTTTTTCGATACGCTATATTCAATTATGGATTTACCGACAATAGAATTAAAAGTATTAGAGTGGTGGAGTCGAGAGAAGACTTTTAAGAAAACATTGGAGAAACCCGCTTCTCGCGGCTCCCTCGACAGCGCTCGGGGCAGGGATTTTGTGTTTTATGAAGGTCCGCCGACGGCAAACGGCAAGCCCGGGATTCATCATGTGCTCGCGCGCGCGTTCAAGGATATCATACCCCGCTTCAAGACGATGCAGGGATACCGCGTGGTGAGGAAGGCAGGTTGGGATACGCACGGCCTGCCGGTGGAGCTGGAAGTGGAGAAGCAATTGGGTTTAAAGAACAAGAAGGAGGTTGAGGCGTATGGCATTGGCGCGTTTAACCAAAGATGCAAAGAGTCTGTATGGAAGTACAAGGACGATTGGGAAAAGCTTACGGCGCGCATGGGGTTCTGGGTGGACATGGAGCATCCTTATATAACCTATGCCGCTCCCTATGTGGAAGCGCTCTGGGGCGTGATTAAACTTTTTCATGAACGCGGGCTTCTTATTGAAGGGCACAAAGTCGTGCCGCACTGTCCTCGGTGCGGGACCGCGCTCTCGAGCCACGAATTAGCATTAGGGTATCAGTCGGTGAAGGATTTGTCCTTAATTGTTAAATTTTCAATTTTCAATTTTCAATTTTCAAATAAATTCCAAATTCCGAATAACCAAAACGCGAAGGTGTACATTTTGTCATGGACGACGACGCCGTGGACATTGCCCGGGAACGTTGCGCTCGCGGTGGGGAGCGATATTGAATATGTCATTGCAAGAAACAAGAAACAAGAAATAAGAAACAAAGAATATGTGATAATTGCGAAAGATCGTTTGAACGTTTTGGAAGGTGAGCATGAGGTCGTTGCGGAAATGAAGGGAAATGATTTAGTTGGTTTAGAATATGAACCGTTGTTTGACGTTTCAGCGCTCAAGTCGCCGAAATCATATAAAGTTTATCCTGCTGATTTCGTGAGCACCACGGACGGGACAGGAGTGGTGCATACCGCCGTCATGTATGGCGAAGACGACTATAATTTAGGCATCGCGGTGGGATTGCCAAAGACCCATACCGTTGACGAGGCGGGGTTATTTAATGTGAACGCGCCGGAATTTGTGCGCGGGAAGTTTGTGAAAGACCCGGAAGCGGAGAAATTAATTATTGCAGACTTAGAGAAGCGCGGGCTGATATTTAACAGGGAGCTCTACGAGCATGACTACCCATTTTGCTGGCGGTGCAAGACTCCATTATTATATTATGCTAAGCACAGCTGGTTCGTGGCAATGTCGAAATTGCGCAATGAATTGATTGAGGCTAATGGCCAGATAAATTGGGTTCCTTCCTATATAAAGGAAGGCCGGTTTGGCGAGTGGCTGCGGGAAGTGAAGGATTGGGCGTTTTCGCGCGAGCGGTATTGGGGAACACCGCTCCCAATCTGGCGTTGCCAGATTGGGAATGACCAATTTCCAATTTCCAATTTCCAAATTCCGCCAGAAGTGGATCAGCCTTCGGCTGAAAATTCAAATAACCAAAATACGAAATTTAAAAATAAGGAAGACGATTCTCTAGCTTCCAGCTTCCAGCTTCCAGCTTCTTCACAAAACGGCTGCGGCCGCGTGGAGGTAATCGGCAGCGTGGCTGAACTGGTGCAGAGAGCAAAGCTCAAGAACCGCTATATTTTCATGCGGCATGGGGAGGCGGAGGTCAATAGAAAAAAGATTATTAATAGCGTACTTGAGGAATCAAAAAAATATCCGTTGACCGACACGGGGAAACAACAGGTGCAGAATGCCCTCAAACAAATCGGTAATGAAAAGATTGATATAATTGTGCATTCGCCATTTGCGCGAACAAGGGAAACAGCAGAGTTAATAGGGAACGCGGTTGGGAAAGGTGTAGAGCCGGTTCAGGATGTGAGAGAATTTATCACCGCGCCATCTTATGAAGGCAAGCCAACAGCGGAATATGGAGCGCTCTTTGCGGATACGGCGAAACGGTTCATGAAGAATCCGGATGGGGGAGAGACATTAGGCGAAACGCTTATGCGCATGCAGGCCGTGGTGCAGGATTTTGAGAAGAAGTACGAACATAAAACGATTTTGATAGTATCTCATGGCGATCCTCTGTGGGTATTACAATGGGCGCTCGCAGGAAGCCCGGGGCAATTGCAGGATTTCTCTTATCCTCAGTTTGCGCAGCCGATTATCGTGGATCATGGAATATTTTTAACCAATACACTTGGTGAGGCTGATCTGCACCGTCCGTTTGTGGATGATATTACTTTTCCTTGCACATGTGGCGGAGTGATGCGCCGCGTACCCGAGATTGCAGATGTGTGGTTTGACTCGGGCGCCATGCCGTTTGCGCAGTATTCTGAAAACATTCTCGCGATGAAGAACGCAGACGATACGCTGACCAACGCTGACAGTGTCCGCGTGAGTCCGCGTGATATTCTGCGTGATTCTGCGCTCGTTCAATTCCCCGCCGATTATATCTCAGAAGCAATCGATCAGACGCGCGGTTGGTTCTATACGCTCCTCGCGGTATCAGTGGCGCTTGGCAAGGGTGCACCGTACAAGAATGTCATTTGTTTAGGGCATATCCTTGACGCGAAGGGAAAAAAGATGTCGAAGTCCCTTGGCAATATCATCGTGCCAGAGGACGTATTCGTGAAGTATGGCGCTGATGCGGTGCGCTGGCATTTGTTTACCGTGAATGATCCGGGGCTGCCGAAACGATTTGACGAGAGAGAAATAATGGAAATAGTCAAGAAATTCTTCATGATCCTCTGGAATGTCGTTTCGTTCCATGAACTTTATCCACCTTTGGAAAATTCTAAATTCGAAATCCTAAATCCTAAACAAACTAAAAATTCCAAATTTCAAATCCCAAATTCTGTGCATGTCCTCGATAGATGGATTATTGCGCGTTTACATCAACTGATTGCGCTGGTGACCGAGCGGCTCGAAGCCTATGATATCACGCCAGCGGGGCGCGCGATTGAAGAGTTTGTTACTGATCTTTCCACCTGGTACGTGCGCCGCAGCAGGGAGCGAATTAAGAGTGAAAAGTTACAAGATACAAGAAACAAGATACCAAGTGATAGCGAACAAGCGCGCGCAACGTTGCGGTTTGTGCTGTTGGAATTATCAAAACTCGTTGCGCCATTTATTCCATTTACCGCAGAAGCACTATGGCAGAAGATACATGGAACATGGAACATGGGACATGGGACAGAAGGATCGGTGCATTTAGCGGATTGGCCGCAGGCGGGTGAGATTGACAAGGAAGTGCTCGTACGTATGGACACCGTGCGTAAAGTGGTCGAGGCAGGCCTCGCGGCGCGCGCAGCCGTAAAGATTCCCATCCGGCAGCCATTGCAACGCGCGATGATCATGGAACATGGATCATGGAGCATTGAGCAACAATATATTGATTTAATAAAAGAAGAATTGAATGTGAAAGAGGTTATATTTGAAAACGTAGAAGGGCCTATGCGCGTCAAGCTTGATACCAATTTGACAGAAGAGCTCAAGCTTGAGGGCATGAAGCGGGAATTCATCCGCGCGGTAAATAATTTGAGAAAAGAAGCGAAGCTAACTATAAGAGATCAGATAGCGCTCTCGGTGCAAAAGACGCCGATCTCGGAGCAATTAATTAATACTTATAAAAAGGACCTTCTCAAGGCTACAATATCTTCAGAAGTGCGTTTTGTGGAAGAAGTGGCGTCCACGCGACATGCACAGGTCACATTGGGGGGAGAGGACATAGAGTTTGGTTTCTAACAGCGAGGGAGGCAAATACATTTTTGGCTCATTTGATCTTTATCTTAATTTTGCCTCGATTAAAAAAGCCAGCCTAGGATAGGGTTCCTGACTGGCAAAAGTTCATCCGAGACGACCCGGATCTACCACCGTTCACAGTGGTCCAGGATTTTTCCCCGGATTCCCCAAGTCCCACTAATGGGACTCTCTTTTATCTTGAGGATCTTGAAGATCCTCTTTTCCTCCTCGGTCAGCGCGTATTTTTTGACGGAAACGCTGACCTCTTCTACCCCGTATTCATACTCCAACTGGGTTTCGATTTTTTCCTCCACCCACGAATTTCCCCACCCCGATGTAATGGATGTCGGGTTATAAATGTTTATAACCCATTTCCCCCCTCCCATCCGGTACCAGCAACTGTCCTCCTCCACCCAGGCCACCACGGTGTTGTCTTCCGTGATGACTACACTAAGAAATGCCTGGAATGAGGACCACTTCTTGTCCTCATCCGTGGCAAAGGAGAGACTCGCGGCGGTGATCACAGCCGCGAGCAACAAAAAAACAAGGCGCTCTTTCATTCTAAATCCTCCTAAAAAAGTATTTGTTTTACCCGATATGGAGCATCGGGCGTTAATTAATTTGGTCGCGTGTACCGTACACCTTCTGTTGGCT
>MGER01000047.1 GCA_001791465.1 Candidatus Uhrbacteria bacterium RIFCSPLOWO2_02_FULL_49_11
AGGGGGAGGCATGAGGCGGATTGTGCGGAGGGTGAGAGAAATATGAGAAGCAGGAGAATGCTGAAACACAGCAAAAACCGGCGGATAGGATCATTAAATAAAATACAGAAAGAATGCATTTTACGATGCCCTGCCATAGTATTGAATGTTAAATTATCCTTCCGCAATGGTGGTATAGTGCGGCGCGCTTTTGCTCGCAAGGGCGACAATTCCCCCGATGCAATACGCGAAGAGCGCGGTCACCACCGGTTCCATCGTGAGATTAAACAAGGTCCATACTTCGCGTACCACGAAAAATCGCAAAAACGCAAGCATGAGGCCTAACATCAAACCGGCACACGCGGCGCCCACCGCTGCCACTTTTGCCGGCACCGCGCGCTTCACCACGAATTGCCGCCCCACCCAGGCAAAGAGACACAGTTTCACGACAAACGTACCCGCATCCGCGGCATCAGCCCAAAGGCTCGGCATGATGAGCGAGCTAAGGGTCATGAACAATATTATTCCTCCCGCGACAAGCAAAGGTGTGCGCGCCTCTTTGAGGTACCATCCAATATCAATGCCATAAATCAGTGTGCCCTTTTTGCCTCTCTCTCTTGGCGCAGCCAAAAGCGCCGCATTCTCCGCACGCACCGCCACTTCACCTTGGTAAGAAGGCGGCTGCAGGGATTCCTCTTCTTGTGGAGAGGAAGGAAATGTCGAGGTAGTCTCGTTTTCCATTTATTTAAAGGATTATATGCCATTCATTATACAATATTTTCCACTTTCATACAATTATACAAAATATTACTCCTTACCGACTAATGCTGATGCGAAGGAATACCAATTTTTCGAGGATTTAGGCGCGTGGGTCGTTGGGTCGCGTCCGCAGAAAAATTGTGTATTCCTGAGTGAAAAAAATTTTCGTATGAACTACTAACAAAACAAAAGCCTCGCTCTTTCGAGCGAGACCCTGTCTGTAAATTATTTTCACAACGGTCTAATAATCCATATCCTCTCCGCCCATGCCTCCCATGCCGCCCGGCATGCCGCCGCCTTTTTCATCTTTCTTCTCCGGCAGGTCGGTTACTACCGCTTCGGTCGTGATGAGCATGGCCGCGATGGATGCGGCATTCTGGAGCGCGTATCGGGTAACCTTGGTGGGGTCAATGATCCCCGCTTTCACCAAATCTTCATAGCGGTTCTCCGCGGCGTTGTAGCCGAATGACCCTTCGTGCTTTTTCACTTCCTCCACCACGACAGAGCCGTCCTTGCCCGCATTGAGCGCGATTTGGCGCAAGGGTTCCTCCAATGCCCGGCGCAAAATGTCCACGCCGATTTTTTCCTCGCCGCTCACCGTAAGGCGGTCAAGCGAAGGCAATGCGCGCACCAGGGCCACGCCGCCGCCCACGACGATCCCTTCTTCGATCGCCGCTTTCGTGGCGGACACCGCATCTTCCACGCGGTGCTTCTTTTCCTTCATCTCCGTTTCCGTGGCAGCGCCCACCTTGAGCACGGCTACCCCGCCGGAGAGTTTCGCAAGGCGCTCTTGGAGCTTTTCCTTGTCGAAATCAGAATCAGTGAGCTCGATTTCTTTCTTGACCTGGCTGATGCGCTCTTCAATCTTCTTATGATCGCCATGGCCTTCCACCACGGTCGTATTTTCCTTGGTCGCAATCACCTTCCGCGCACGCCCGAGGTCTGCGATCTCGCAATTTTCCAGTTTCAATCCCACTTCGTCGGAAATGACCCGCCCGCCCGTCACCACCGCGATATCCTGGAGCATTTCCTTCCTGCGGTCGCCGAACCCCGGCGCCTTCACCGCGAGCGAATGGAACGTGCCGCGGATCTTGTTGACCACGAGGGTGGCGAGCGCCTCGCCTTCCACGTCTTCCGCGATAATGACGAGGTTTTTCTTACCGGTCTGGGCAATTTTTTCCAAGAGCGGAAGAATGTCGTTAATCGCGGTAATTTTCTTATCAGTAATGAGGATGTGCGGATCTTCGTATACCGCCTCCATGCGGGAAGGGTCCGTGATCATGTAAGGGGACACGTACCCTTTATCAAATTGCAATCCTTCCACGATTTCCTTCTCAATGCCGAAAGACTGCGACTCTTCCACGGTGACGACCCCGTCCTTGCCAACCTTATCGATCACTTCCGCTATCGTTCTGCCGATTTCAGCGTCATTCGCGGAAATCGAAGCGATTTGCGCGATTTCGTCTTTGCCCGTGACAGGCTTGCTGATCCTAGTCTTAAGGTCTGCCACGATGACCTCGACGCCTTTCTCAATGCCGCGCTTCACCACCATGGGATTCGCGCCTGCCGCGACTACCTTTAAGCCTTCGTGCACCATTGCCTGCGCGAGCACCGTCGCGGTCGTGGTGCCGTCGCCCGCAATGTCATTCGTCTTCGTCGCCACTTCTTTCACCAATTGCGCGCCGACGTTCTCAAACTTTTCTTCCAATTCTATCTCCTTCGCGATCGTGACCCCATCATTGGTGATTGTGGGGGTGCCATATCCTTTATCGATTACCACATTCCTCCCGCGGGGACCCAATGTCACCTTCACGGCGTTCGCGAGCTTATCGACGCCTCGCTTGAGAGCGGCGCGAGCCCGTTCGTTATACACAATTTGTTTAGCCATAGTTATACTCAATTAGGATTCAATAACAGCCAAGACGTCAGATTCCTGCAAGACGAGATATTCTTCGTCTTTATCCAATTTGACCTCATCTGGCGAATACTTTTTAAATACCACCTTGTCACCGACCTTGACTGACATGGCGGCGCGCTGGCCGTTCTCGAGCAACTTGCCAGGCCCTACGGCGATCACTTCGCCTTTTTCCGGTTTTTCCTTGTCCGCAGTCTGCGGCAGCACCAAACCGGCCTTGGTGTATTCATCCTCTTGGATGGACTTCACGATAATATGATCGTGGAGCGGTTTTAGTTTCATAAACTAATCCTTAAATCTCTGCGCTGATCTGTGTCAACATCTGTGTTATTCAGCCTCTACTGCCTAGATAGAAGCAGATACACGCGGATAGTTACGCAGAATTACGCAGAAATGTATTAAATTATCATTCTGGTTAGCACTCCCGACCTAAGAGTGCTAATAGCACCACTATCTTACGAATTCCGCGTTCCCCTGTCAAGGGCTAGGGAAGCCCCCGTTATTCCCATCAGATATAATCCCGCGGCAAGCGTCCAGAGATAATGGTCGAGCATGGCAAGCACGAACAGGCACCCTATAACCGGATTCCACCACAACAGTTTTGAACTTTGAACTTTGAACTCTGAATTTATTAAAAAGAGTAGTATTCCTATACCTATAATAAGTATCCCTACTGCCCCAAGCTCAACCACCAGTAACACGGGAATGTTGTGCACCGGCTGTATGTCCCAGATGGGAAGCGTTGGGAAACGCGCGCGCATCGCCACCGTAATGCCGCCCAATCCTGTGCCGGCCGCCCAATGGTCGCCCGCGGCGGCAAGGGCTTGCGTGAATGCGGCTGCGCGCTTGGTGAAGGAGAGCGACTCGAGCCTCCCCTGCCCGCGGAGCCGCACCGACAGCACCGGCAACGCAAAGAGCAGAACGATTATGATCCCCACCGCGACCATAAGAAAAGAACGTGCGTTAAAAACAGCGGCGTATTGCCGGATGCGCTGCCAAAAAAATACCGCCGCAGAAACTGCTAAAGCAATCATGGCTGCCCGACTTACCGACGTGATGACGCCCGCGATGAGGATAAACGGAGCGGCAACAATGAAAACTGATCTGCACCATTCTATAAAGCGGCTAGTTGGTGCATATACGTTTGATGCGGCCGCGTGCACTACAAGAAACAATATAAACGCAAGCGCGGCAAATCCTCCCAAAACGTTTGGGTGCGGCATGGTGCCGTGCGCGCGCAGCCATCTCCCGCCTGCCGCTTCCACCACGCTTACGCCAAGAGTGGATGCTTCTTGCGGCGCTAGCCCAAGCCATTTTGATGAAACAAGGTCATCTTGCGCGATGAATTGCGCCACCCCTAAGCCGGATGAAATCACCATCGCCACCACGAATGCTGCCAAAGTCCTTCTCACAAGCAATGGTTCTGTATGGAATAAATACCAAACGGCCATACCCAATAACCCTATGCGCAATAACACAACTGATGTAAGCATAGGGTCAAGTGCTGCCAAAATTTCAAACATGATAAACAATGTCGCCACAGCGAGTAGCGACAGGTCGCGACCTGTCGCTACAACCCGACGACAACCATGAACCACAAACATCTTCTGGACAACAATCAAGGCCACTATCACAATAAGCACCACGTCAAACCCATAGAGATTTATCCTGCCATATTCCCATACGCTTCCTCCCACGACCTCATCGCGGATAATCCAACGTGTCTGCAGCGGCAGCAAAAAAGCAAAGAGAGGAAATAGCCAACGTAATATTAAATGTATACGGCGCATAACACTAAAGTAATTAAAAACTCAAAAGGCAAAATTCAAAATTGCAAGGCAAAAGTGGAAAGCTTTGAATTTTGAATTGAACTTTTGATTTTTGTATTTGGCCATGGGATTTTATTGGGAATTGTCCCGCACCTTGAATTATTTTATCTAAGGTATGCGGGATCCCGCCGGAGCGGGAGATATTGGGAATTTGGATTTTATCAATCTGGTCCACTTCTCCCTATACTCCTCTCTCCTATCATGATCATGAAACTTCAAAACGTGTTCATCCAACACCACCCCTCGATGGCGAGCCGCCTCTTCTTTCAAGCGCAGAGGCAATATGGCAAGCTGTATACGGCGCAGGAGCCGTTCAGTCCACCGTCCCCATAACAACAATTCAAAAATCTTTTGAATAACTCGCCCTCTTTCGGAGACGCGCCGCAAGGGGGAAGTGCGGTAAGGCAATGCATGCGGCACGCTCTGGCGCAATATATGGTTTGCGTGCCAGAAGCGCTCATACGTATCTCCCTTGTCCATAAGCGGCGTGAGCTGCACAAGCCAATAAACTAAATAGGGATCAGGGAGCGATGCGAAGGCGC
>MGER01000048.1:0-3918 GCA_001791465.1 Candidatus Uhrbacteria bacterium RIFCSPLOWO2_02_FULL_49_11
GTTTTGGCGGGATATGGAGGAGCAGTACGGGTTCCGGAGGACGGATGGGGTGTATAGGTCGGATAGGCCTGATACGACGGACCTGCCTGCGCAGGCAGGTAGGACGGATAAGACGGATAGGATATGACGCATCTCACTACCAAGAAATCCATTCTCACAATATTTATATTAGCCGTAATTGTTATTGCGGCAGGGATTATTTTTGCCAACAGGACAGAAGAAATAAAGAACAATATCCCCGTGTTTTCCGCTTCTTCCCCCGCGGTCATCACTCTGGGCATTTCCGCCGCCGAGGCGCGCGTCCTTTCCGCGGATTCGCGGCCCTCGGGGTCTCATGTGGAGATAACCGGACCGAGAGGCGAACGCATCAATCATGAGATGGAAGTGAGCGTAACCCCTCAAGAGAATGATCAATACGCCCTTGCCATAACGCAGAAACAGAGTTCCCAATTCCGTCCGGGGAAATACCGCCTTCAAGCCGAAGTAGATACTGCGCGCGGCGTGCGCCGCATCGAGCAGGATTTTCTGTGGGGCGTGCTTGCCGTAAACCCCGATAAGCCCGTCTACCGCCCCGGCGAGACCGCGAAGCTCGCGTTTGCGGTGTTGGACGAGCGGGGGAACATGGTATGCAATGCCAAAGTGGCATTGCAAATCCAAAATCCAAAATCCAAAATTTAGGAACAGGAGATGGACGCATCCGCTGTCTACAAGTCCCCGGAGATTTCCCCACAGTTTTATTTATTAGGGCCCCTCGTCTTCCGACGGGCCGGCTACCATGGACGGGACGTGGAACAGCGACGCCGACTGGGTTACTGCGGCGATATCCATCAAACCCGCAAGCGCGGCCAACAGCGCCCCCACCGTCGCCTCCGTGTCTGACACGCCTGATCCCACTAACCCGAACCGCTCCGTCACGTTTGCCACCGACTGGAACGATGGTGATTCGGGCGAAACCGCAAAGGTCAAGATCTGCAAAAGCAACTCGCTCACGAACCAGGTCTGCGACGGCGGTTCGTGGGCTTCCTCCACCGCGTTCACCACGAACGACCCGGAATATCTCGTCTATGACGTCGCGGGCGGCGATGCCGGCCAGACGCGCGATTACTGGGCGTTCGTGTGCGATGACGAGGCCGCGTGTTCAGCGGGGACTGCCGGGAGTTTTTCAGTGAACGCGGTTAGCAGCGTGCCGAATGTGAGGTTTAGATGATTGTAGATTTTAGATTGAAGATTTATGATTGATGATTGAAGATTGAAGAATGCAGATTGTAGATTGATAATTTTAAATTTATGAATAGCGAAGAGTTAAAATTGAGAACAAAAAATTATGCCTTGAGGATTATTAAGTTGATGAAAGCTTTGCCAAATGTTCCAGAAGGCAGAGTGCTGGGCAATCAATTGCTTCGTTCAGGGACTTCTGTTGGTGCGAATTATAGAGCGGCATGCAGAGCAAGATCAAGGGCAGAATTTACTGCTAAAATCGGCACGGTAATTGAGGAGGCAGACGAGAGCGCATTTTGGCTTGAACTCATAATTGAGAGCGAGCTAATTGGAAAAGAAATGATTAGGCCATTACTTAATGAAACAAATGAAATAACCGCAATAATGGTTGCTTCATGTAAAACCAGCAGGGGAAGCGAATGATTGTAGATTTTAGATTGAAGATTGATGATTTAAGATTACAGATTGTTGGATTAGGTTCCAGTAATCTTCAATCTGCAATCAGCATTCTGCAATGTATATCTATCCACAGGCCAATTTCGTCATTTTATGCTAAAATATAAAGGTCGAACAGAAATAAACAAATAAACATTGTGGATTTTAAATTGCTGACTTCAAATTGTTGGATTAGGTTTCATTAATCTGCAATCTACAATCAGCATTTTGCAAGGTTTATTGGTATAAGTGCGTGGTACCAATTGCCCTGGTTTTTAAGCCAGGGGTTGTCTCTCACGCGAAACGCGAGAGATTTTATTACTAATGAATGGTGCCCACGAAAGAAAAGCCATATGGATATCACATCACATACGCCATCACCCACAGAAGGCGCCTCTCAAGGAGGGCCAGAAACGAAGAAGTCCTCATTCGCGGGAGGCATTATCGTGCTCGTCGTGGTTGTCGCGCTCATCGCGCTCTGGGCGGTGGGACGCTACACGTCGGTCAAGATTCCCGGCGTGCCGAAAGCGAAGATGGACGCACAGGTCGCGCAAGAGCTTAAAGATTTGAGCAAAGAGGAAGGCAAGTGGCAGGCAGTGTTTATAACGAACGGCCAGGTTTACTTCGGGCATTTGAGCAATGCGGACAGCGACTACCCAACCCTCGAAGAGATTTATTACCTCCAGGTGCAGCAGATCCAGCAAGCCGCAAACGCCACGACCACCGGCAGTGTGGGCGGCGTGCAGCAGCCCCAGCAGCAGCAACTCGTGCTCATTAAGTTCGGCACCGAACTCCACCGGCCGGAGGACTTTATGAAAATCAACCGCGAGCATATCCTCTTTTGGGAGGATTTAACGACAGATTCAGCGGTCGTGAAATCTATCGTGGAGTACAAAGCGCAGCAGGCGACGGGCCAGCAACCTCCCGCCCCGCCCACGCAGCCGCAGCCGGTACAGTAGCCCTCACCGTGACACTGAAGAACACTGAAAGTGAGGCGCGGAAGAGCGCTGCAGTAGCGGATAACCCCGCTTCTCGATTCGAGGAAGCGGGGTTTGTCGTGCCGTATCATAGTGTTGATTTCTCAATGCATGATTTTTCGACATTGATTTTTCGACATTTGACAATGTTTATATCAGGAGTATACTGTTAATGTTTATGCAAAGCGCGTCATTCCCCCACAATTATTTCTGGTTTTATTTTAGCCCGACCAGCCGTTTGGGAGATTTGTCGTATATAAATAGATAACCATAATTTAAACCTCGCGATAGATAGCATGACTCTCCCAAACACGGGGGAGTTTAATGTTTTATAGAAGCCAATACACGCCATTATTACGTCTTTATACGTCACGCCTATGTCAACTATAATTAAGGAAAAAGTAATTAAAAGAACAAGCAGAGCAGGCTTGGTGAAGGGTGGTAACGGGATAGCGCCTGCAGAATCCCCTCCTCTCAAGCCGTACCGGTTGGCGCATATTTCCGGAGAAGAGAGGACGGTGATCGACGTGCAAGGGCTGCCGGTGGGAGGGCCGCAGGTGGTGATCATGGCAGGGCCGTGTTCGGTGGAAAGCGAAGAGCAAATTACGCTGATTGCGAAAGCGGTAAAGGAGGCGGGCGGCACGGTGCTGCGCGGCGGGGCGTTTAAGCCCCGCACCGGCCCGTATGATTTCCAAGGATTGGGGAAGAGAGGGCTCCAGCTGCTCCAAAAAGCGGCGCGCTCAACAGGATTGCGCTCCATCACGGAAGTGATGGATCCGCGGGAGGTTGGTCTCATCGCGGAATATGCGGACATACTCCAAATCGGCGCGCGGAACATGCAGAATTACACACTTTTGCGCGAGGTCGGGCGTACCACGCATCCCGTGCTCTTAAAACGCGGCATGCACTCGACCTACAAGGAGTTTTTGCTCGCCGCAGAATATATCCTCACCGGAGGCAATGCATATGTGATGCTCTGCGAACGCGGCATCCGCACGCATGTCACTGAACTTCGGTTTACGCTTGACCTGAATGCAGTGCCTTATTTGCAGAATGAAACGCACCTGCCCATCATCGTGGATCCCTCGCACGGCACCGGCAGGCGCGATTTGGTGCCTGCCATGAGCAGGGCGGCAATTGCGGCGGGCGCTGACGGTTTGCTCATTGAGTGCCACACGGATCCTGATAAATCCATTTCAGACGCGGATCAGGCGATTTCCATTGAGACGTTAAGTAAGCTGATGCGAGAAATAAATACCATTGCGGGCGCGATAGGAAGAACGGTGGC
>MGER01000048.1:3988-4129 GCA_001791465.1 Candidatus Uhrbacteria bacterium RIFCSPLOWO2_02_FULL_49_11
CTCACCAGCCCGACCTCGCATGGCGGGGACCATGCTCGGGCTGGTTGCGGAGGGTTCATTCATCATCAACCCTCACTATGAGGGAATAATTGAGGCAGTCCTCGTGCGGAAATTTGCCAACCCTTACTTGTATGAGAAAAA
>MGER01000048.1:4138-4322 GCA_001791465.1 Candidatus Uhrbacteria bacterium RIFCSPLOWO2_02_FULL_49_11
AAAAAATTTATTATCTAAACGAAATAAGATCGCATTTCAGGGCGAGCATGGGGCGTACAGCGAGATCGCCGCGCAGAAATATTTTGGGATACACGCGGCGATGGCGCCTTGCCCCTCATTTGACGAGGTTTTCAAGGCGGTGGCGCGTTCGCGCGCGTCGCAGGGCGTCGTGCCGCTGGAGAAT
>MGER01000048.1:4336-5076 GCA_001791465.1 Candidatus Uhrbacteria bacterium RIFCSPLOWO2_02_FULL_49_11
TATTCACCGCAGTTATGATTTGCTTGCGCGGCATGCGCTTATCATTGATGGTGAAATTTCGCTGCACATTTCCCACAATCTGCTTGCACTTTCTTCAAAGGCGAAAGGACTGAAACGGCTGAAACAGATTCAGCGGGTGTACTCCCATCCGCAGGCGCTCGATCAATGTGAGCAATTTTTGGCACAGCATCCGTGGATGGAAGCGGTATCCTATCGCGATACCGCGGGAGCGGCGCACCATATCGCCGCCGGAGGGCGCCAGGACGAGGCGGCGATCGCGAGCAGTGAGGCGGCGCGCCTCTATGGATTGAGCATTATTGCCGATCACCTTGAATCGAACCGTGAAAATTATACTCGGTTCGGCATCGTGGCAAGGCCCCACGCTAAAGCCACCGAACGCCTCAAGGGTAATAAAGTTTCTCTTTTGCTCACACTCCCTCACATCGCCGGCAGCCTTTCGCGTTTTTTGGTTCAGTGCGCGGGCAGAGGTATGAATCTCACCAAAGTTGAGTCACGGCCGCTTTTGGGGAAACCGTGGGAATATATGTTTTATGTTGATTTCGAGCATTCATTTTCACCCGAGGCGCTAAATCGCGCGCTTGCTGCCCTTAAGAATGAGGCGACCACTTTCACTATTTTAGGCGCGTATAATCGCGGTGCGACCTATGAACTCTAAGCCAATTCATCAGTTAAGGAGAGAAATAGACGCCATTGACCGCGCTTTGTTGCGATTGTGGTCC
>MGER01000048.1:5100-5412 GCA_001791465.1 Candidatus Uhrbacteria bacterium RIFCSPLOWO2_02_FULL_49_11
ATGTAGGCAGGGAGCGTCAGGTGCTCATGCGCGCCGTGAAGGCCGGCAAGGCTCTCAATCTACCGCGGTCAAAGGCGCGTCACCTGATGAATATTATTATTGCATCGTCGCGTCAGACGCAAAAGCGTTGATCAATATGCTGCATTTATCATATCGCGTAATAGAGAAAAACACATGCGCGCTCATGGTGGGAAAGCGGGCGCTTGCTGCCTTGTCTCAGTTCGCACGAGGCAATGCCAATACCTCTGTGGTGATTATTACCGATCGTACGGTTGCGCGCTTGCATGGAAAGGCCTTGAGAACCTTGCGCGA
>MGER01000049.1 GCA_001791465.1 Candidatus Uhrbacteria bacterium RIFCSPLOWO2_02_FULL_49_11
AAGAGACACCCATCAGGGTGCCTCTCAGCTTTGGTTTGCCAACCTGCTATGCGGTGAGAGATGAAATCGGATGGAAATGGGTCTCTCCCACCAGAGGCGGACAGGCGAACCGCGCACTAGGTTGGCTCCCTGTGTGAGTCTAGAACTCCCCGTGCGCGGCTTTCACAAGGGTTTCGGAGGTCTTATTTCGAAGCAGAATAACGGAGCTGGGTCGGGGTCTCAAGAAAAAACCTGTCCTGAGCCAAGTCGAAGGATGAGACAAATGAGACAGCCCTTAAGGGCATGTTTCCGTGTCTCATTTGACGCCAGCGTCTCATTCGTGGCCTTGTATGGATGAAGTATTATCCAGTGCATCCAGATAGCCAGCGATAACTTTCTTCGTCGGCTTGCCAGTGTTCGTAACGTAGTAATGGCAGCGAATAAAGCTGCCTTCTTTATTACATTCCTCGATACCACGTTCAATGAAATCCGCAGGCGCCACATCCACAGGAATCAATACAGTGAACAGCACGTGAAATGAACCGAATTCAATGCTCTCAACCTGCGATCTTAACTCTGATGCCACTGTCTCATAACCATAACCATTCTTTATTCTCTGTTTTTGTTGCGCCGTCAACGGTTGCTTGCATTCCGTGCTGACCACGAAGTAAAACCGGAGCCGCGTCCCGTCCCCGCCCGCGCCACTCATGACGATTGCTTGACCTGCATCAAGTTCTTCGGATTTTACCGACATCCGACATTCGTTAAAACAAAGGGTTGCCCACTCTGTGAGTTCAGGATCAGAATTTTTAAGATACCGCTCAAGAACGGTTACCGCTTTCAATTCACCAATATGGGCGAGCGAGAAAAGACTCCGTTTCTTTTCGTCAACGCTTATATGACGCGAAAATAATCGTTCGCTTTCCGTCAACACCGTTTCGCGATCCAGATCGTCGGTATCAACCTGCTTGTGATACGCGATATATTCCTTCTGCGTTCTCAAAGAAATTTCAATGTCTGATCGCATGACGGAAATGCTGTCAGTTTGTTGGTTGGACATAACGTTTATCGGCTATTGTGATTATCGTTCAATTTTCATCCCGGTTTCTCTCTCAAAAATCTCGTCAAGCCCGTCGGTGTACATATTGTTATGATCTTCGAGATATCTCTTAACCTTGGACAAAAATTGATCCCGTTCTTGCTGATCTGTGATTTCTTCTTTCACGAGCTTAAGATAATTCTCCAGATGGCGGCAAGCCATGGAGTCGTAAGTTTCGGAATCTGCGCCGTATTCGTTCAAAAATTCGATAAATCCCTGGTAGGCAAGTTGTTCAAGCTTCATGACTGTCCATATATTGACGCCGGATTTCTTGGCTTTGGAAATAATGCCGTTGACCACGCTGCCGTCGATATCTTCCGGCGGTAGGCTATAGACGTTACCGATAGTCTCACGCTTCATCTGTTCGACGTATTCCCCGCCGTGAGAGCCGTCGAGCAAACGGTTCTCTAGAAATAATTTCGTGTCGTTGGAGAATTTGTAAATGTCATGGAGGAGCTCGTCCCGCTTTTTCGGAGATAACTCGTTGAATTTCCGTTTGACTTCTTGGAATCGTGATAAAGCCATAAATTTTTGGTCGCTACGAGGATAATGCCTCCCAGACGCCTGTAGTGGGTGCACAATACCACACGCCACTTGACGCACCTTTGGGAAGTATGCTACCTTGATACTACGAGACGTACCTCTGGGGTATCCGCAAGGATAGCTCCAGATTTTTTATTTGCGCTCCTTTTATTGCTCAAGAATAAGCTCTTTTTTGAGCTTTCGGAAATCCACGTACTTTGCCCGATCAAGAAGCTCCTTTGAAATGTGTCCGCGAGTGCTCATGACAAGTACGCGCTTGCCGTGGCGTTTAATGCGGTCAATAACGGACGCAAAGTCGCTGTCGCCTGAAATAAGAATCGCTGTCTCATACTGACTTGAAGTATCAATCATCTCCATGCCGAGTTCCATGTCGAGATTACCTTTCCATTCCACCTCTCCCGTCTTTGTCCTGATTATTTTGACGGGCTTGGTGCGCACAATGTAGCCCACGGCATCGAGCATGTCGAGAAAATTCCTCTGCTTGGCATTGCCCGTGATCGTGCCAATATACACAAAGCACTTGCCCAAGCTGCACTCGCGCTTGAGGTAGTCCATCAGCTTGGCATAGGAAATCCTCCACCCCAGCGTGCGCTGGGAATAGAATACATTCGCGCCGTCAATGAAGACGTATACTCTCCCTTGGACAAACGAGGAAATCATAATGGTAGCGTAGCACAACCGATAAAGATATCAAGGATTAACATTCTATTAAAATCGATATCCCATCCGCACCCAATAGTGCCAATCCTCGACGACTTGCTTCGTGTCTTTGTCGGGTTTAACTGGTTCCAATTGAGACAAGGGAACCGCCATAGTCCGGTCTGCGAATTTGATTGTCACCAACATGTCGTTCTGACAGGATTCTTCAGGAGGCATGCCGATGACCTCGACGGTTTCTCCTTGCGTAAGCGGTGAGACAGGTTTTGATTTGACGCAGGTGGCTCGAAATGGGAACTTCATGGAATCGTGCAGATAATAATACCAACTCATGGACCGTTCTTCCGGACCATAAGCATCTACCACAATGCTGTAGTTAATCCGGCGTTCCCGAACTTTATCTTCTTTGTTAGTTTCGTATGACATACGATCTAAAGATTTTTTAACTCCTCAAGCAATGCTCTCCGATTTGCGTATCTTTCTCTGATGTTATCAATGAATTTCTGCCAAACTTCTTTCTGGTTGAGACGCTTGCAATAAATTCCCTTCAACTTCTTGGCGTAATGAGCGGCTTTCTGGTAATCCTTTCTTCCCATTCGTGCAATATGCCGTTCCGCTCTTTTCTGATAAAACGGCACAAGCTCATTGGGATATCGCTCAATCAGCTCATCGGCAAATTGCTCCCGTTCTCCGTCGTCCCATATCCAGTTATCATTGACATTTGCAAGCACGTAAGCGAGCACTTTGTCGTATTCTTTGTTGAATCGGTGAATACGCGCCAGTTCATGGAATACCTTTTCTTTCTCGAGCAAGTCTCCGCACCACCTGTCTAATTCCTTCCAATCTTCTTTACGAGCGAACTTTTGGAGCCGTTTATACTGTTCCAAGTTCTGATGCTCCACGAAAATCTTCTTAAGATATCCAAGCGCAGCCGCATAATCTTTGCCTGTGTAATGATTGAAAAGGTGCTCGAGCAGGTCGTCGACCCCTCGTTCGCAGCTCTCCACACCTTCCTTGGCGACTGCAACAGCTTTGTCGATCTCGCCCTTCTTGTGCCAGTATTGCACAAGGTCAAAATAATCGTTCCCGTATTGTAGATCTTGCTGACGAAGTTTCAGATATTCAGCGTCGTCCTTAAGATGATTGCGGTAGATGTCGATGATGAGACTTTGACGGTAGCTGGAATCCTCTTTTTTCGTCTTTAGTTTCTCAATAATATACTCCCAATCGGCGCGTTCTGTCGCGGATTCGAATACCGCCTCCATGACCATATCGTTCAATCCCGAATTGTCCCAGTCGTAATAATGAAACATCTTGTCAATGAATTGCCGTTTCGTTTCTGTATTCAGTTTTTTCTCCTTGAAAAGTTTCACGATCTCCTGGAGCCCGCCATACGCTTCCTCCTCCTCTTCCTCCGGTCCGCCGCCGTACTCGTTGAATTCCTGCAAGACTTCGCGCACGCGGTCAAAGTGGTTAGAAAATTGTTCTTCGTAGATTTTTTGGTTCACGGTACCAGCACCCTTGCCCTTGAATCGGTTGGCGAGCTCATGCAAAAGCGTATTTTTCCAATCTTTGTGGGTTTTTAGTGAAAGTACCAGTAAGTCCGCTAAATCTTCTTTGTCGAGAGTATGCATTTGCGTGCGCAGATCATCATGCTCGCCCTCTTTTCGTTTTGCCGACGCGAGAAGTTCGTCTTTCCGGTCGAGAAACGCGAGGCACGCCGCCACGATGTGCTTGCAGTTCTCTCCTTCGTAAGGACACGTGCAATGACACAAAAACTTATCGTCATTGTCTTCAACAGTTACTCGGTATTTTCCGTTACTGCCAAGGACTCTTGCAAATAGCTTATTGCCCTCAATCCACACCTTGGCCACCGCGCCGGAATGGAAATATTCTTCTCCTCGGGAAAAGACCTTACTACTGTCGGCGAGTTGTTTGACGGTTTGTGTATTGAGCGAAACAAATGGTTTGTGCATATGTGTCAGCCTTATTGTTGTTTCCATCCGAAGTTTTTCTCATAATACTTATTCCGTTTCTTGAACATTCGTTCAAGGTACTCGATTTGGCTGTCCCTATAATCATACACCATTTGAATTGTAATGTGGTATACTACAAGTAGTAGAATTAGTTTGTTTCTTTGCTCAATGGTTTATGACCAAGCTCATTCGGCTGCGACTTTCCCGCATCAAATATACGGGAGACTCGATCGGCGACGATATCCGTATTGAAGTCGAGAGCCTGAACAAGTTCGTGGGGTTGAATATGCGGCTGAAGCGGGGAAGCGATAGAGCGCTGAATGTCGAAATAGGGCAATTCTTTGGCGACGGTGTGTCGTTCGCCCTGCCAGTAACAATCAGAATCATCGAACGATATCTAGTATTCAACGACGTGGGAAGCGTGCAAAAAACGATCAAGGTCAATTTGAGCGACCCTTCGCCTCAACGCAACATCTCTACGATAGAAGTGCGGGAACGGCGCGGTTATCTGACCCGGGGAAAGGCTGTCTTTGCAGTGACGTTAGAGGCAGAAGTGTCAGACGCTACGAGATATGTGCCAGACATAGACGAATCACAGGGCTTCCTCAAAATTAAACTGGAGGATGATAAATCCATAGA
>MGER01000050.1:0-3805 GCA_001791465.1 Candidatus Uhrbacteria bacterium RIFCSPLOWO2_02_FULL_49_11
ATCGGCGCATCCGCCTGTCCGCCCAGCACGATCTCCCGCGCCTGAACCCGCCCTGCCACGGTCAACAATTGCCCCACAGTCGCATCCCCTGCGACATCCAAGCGCCCGCCCACCGCCGCATTCTGCCCTATTGCGATATTCTCAAATGCAGTCGGCGCTTCCACGATGGTCACGTCCGCTCCCGTATTTGGGATTTGGGATTCGGGATTCGGGATTTCCGCAACAGTGCTGCTCGCCGCAACGCCAATTCCCACCGACAACTCTGCGACACTTTGCCGCAACGCGGAAACCTCGTCCGCCGTCGCATAATTGCCGGCCGCGGCATGGCTGGGATTTACCTTTACGAGCGCCAGGCCCTCGCCCGCGGAAAGCGCCGACAATGCCTGACCCAGGATCATGCCGCTGCCGGTCGCCTTTGCCGCAAGCCCGGGCACGCCTGCGCTTGCGACCAGGTCTCCGATCGCAAGAGGCGTCATGCCGTGATCCGTAATTGCCTGCACGTAGGCGATGCCGGCGGACACGATCCTGACCTCGCGCTTCCCCTCCAAGCCTTTCTGGTTTGCGTCCACCACCCCCGCGATCATTTCATGCGCCGCGCCGGTCGCCAAGCCTACGCCCATTCCCCCTTGCTCGCTGGTCTGCCTGAACGCCACGACCTTGCCCGTACTAAACTGACTCGCGTCGCCGATCATCGCGTACACGTTTGACAAGGTCCCGGCCGTGTCCGCCGCGCTCAACCCCTCCGGCTCCGCCCACTGCGAGTTCACGTAAATCTCAATCTTCCCTACGCTGTTTCCGCCCTCCGCGGGTCCAAAATCCTCCCGCGCGTATCCGATGATCTTCCCCGACTTCGTGGCTTTCATGGCCGCCCCCGGAATATCAGACGCGGACAGCGGATCGCCGTGCTTGATGGCGCCATTCACGGCGCTCACCTTCGCCTGCACGTATCCGACCAGCCCGATCTTGCGGGCATTATATTTCTTCGCGAACTGCTCCGGAGACAACGTCTTCAGATCGTCGCCCGACGCGTGCGACAATCCGCCGCTGAACGCGCCGCGGTCCGTCACCACGCCGTAGAGCGTCGGCTGGTACGCGAAGGTGGTCTTGGTGGCGTAGAGCGGCGCCGTGGAAGAGGTGGGCGGCGAGATCGCCACCAGGTCGCCCGCCTCGTACTCTTCCACCGGGCCGAGCACGCGGGTCCATTCCGCAAGGTCGGCGGACTGGGTCACCGTCGTGCCGTAATCCGAGAATATCTGCCCGGAATCCTGTACTTTGAATTTCACGTCATTATTCGCGTTTTTCAAAATCAACACGTCGCTCGAGGACGCGGCCGTGCCCGCCTTGATATTCACCTGGTAATTGGTGGTGTCCACGCTGAAGACCGACGTGCCGGAGCCGTCCTGGACGTTTATCGCGGTCGTGGAGGCGATGTTCATCAGCAACCCGCCTGCCGCGGTGAAGCCAGAGAAGAAGGCGCCGGCTTGAGACTGAATTTCAAACGCGTTAGCAGTGGGGGCGGCGCCAGAGAGCGTAATTTTCACGCCTATGGTGGATTCATCGGTGGTGGAGGCGTGGAGCATGGCAGTCGGGGCAGTAATGCCAATCCCCACATTGCCGCTAATATAGGTATTATGGGCGTAGATGGCCCCAAACCAAACATTATTTTGCTTTAATGTTTTAATGCTTTCATGTTCTAATGCGTCCTTTTCTTCTTCAGGCGTCAACGCGACCCATTCAGGGGACTGCTCAACCTCGGCATTGGCAACTTCGGCAGCCTGCCCGCCATCAGCTTGCGCCTCAGGCGCTTGCGGGCGGGCGGGACGCATCAGATGCCCTGCCACGAAATTATGCGTGCCCTCCACTTCAATGTCCCAGACCCTTTCCTCGCCCACTTTCCGGATTTCAGCGATCTCATCCCACATGACGTCCCCCTCCCGATCTTGCCCGCTGTTGTATGCAGTCCCCTGGGGACCATCTGCCAAAGGCCGGGTTGGAAAATTTCGGCGCTGGGACGGCCAATGCTTTTGCACCGCCTCGTTAGTCGGCACAGCAATCTGCATCCCCGCCGAAAGCTCGGAGACCTTCACCCATTCTCTTAGATTGTCATTAATGTTGGTCATAAAATCATTAAAGCACTAGAGCATTAAAACAATTTTGTTTTCATGTTCTTTGTTTTCATGTTTTCATAATGCTCTTCTCAAGCTTGTTTATTTCTGACCACAGCATCTTGCCGATTTCTTCAGCTAATTGAAGGCCGAAATTATAATCTTCTTGCGCGATAAACTTTTCTTTGTATGAAAAGTAGAGTAAATACTTTGACTCTTTAAATGAACCGTATGATTGTTCATAAAAATTCAGTTGGACAAGCGGTTTCCTTCTGGCAAAGCCTTCAATATAGTTTAAAACTACTGAAAGCGTTGACCTGCGCCATTGCGAAACACTGGAGAACTTTTCTTCGTTCGGAAAATCGCGAGTAACACGATACACAAAATGCACGTATTCATCCATCAGTCGTTTTAATTTATCTTTAAAATTTTCTTCCATATTGTTCATTGTTTTATTGTTTTCATGTTCTCGTGTTCTCTGTGATGTACTTCCTCCACACCCTCTGCAGGTTCAGCACTTTGCGGCGGATGTAGAAATACTTGTTAATTTCCTCTTCAAACCGGTTTGCCTCGATCCCTGTCTGGCAAATGTCCCGTATTTGCTCCAGATACACCGCCATTTTATTGCATTTGAGCATCACCTCGTCCAATATTTTTAAACACTCTGTACTTTCGCCAAATCTTTTGGAATGAGACTCGGCAATCAGATGCGGAATGGATAAAGCGGTAATGCTCATGCTCTTGATAATCGATTCCTCAATCACATCGGCGTATGCATCCGCTTTGTTTTCTCCCAACACCGCTTTCATGGCTGCCGTTTTCCCTTTGCCGGTTCGCGCGCTTGCCGCCTGCGCTTTGCTCGCCCGCAAGAAATTGATTACCTCATGCGCCGCAAATACCGATCCTTCCAGCGATTTTTGATAGACTTCCAGGTCAGTAAATTGCTTAACCGCGGCTTTGGGGTTATACGGCCGGCGATTAAAGTTGGTATAATTTTGTGGGTAATTCATACTCATATGTTTTCATGTTCTCGTGTTCTTTGTTCTCGTGTTCTCGTGTTCTCGTATTTCACACTGCTATTGGTCTTAATTGTTCCACCCGGCGCGGATCCTGATTTATTTTATAGACTCCTTCTTTAGTCGCGACCTTTTGGCTCCGCCGCCTTTTCCCCGGCTTATACACCACGTGCAAGGGGAAAAATTCAAAATAGTCTTTTTCGTCAAACCAGGCGCACTTGAAATGGTAGACGCGCAGACCAGTCAGTCTTGATAACGCGAGCGCGTACATGGTCAGCTGCTCCAACGGCCGCTCCTTGGCCGCATTGGGTTTATAATCCAATATATGCACGCTGCCGTTCCTGATCTGCAGCATGTCAATGTGCCCGGTAATCAACTTCGGCAATTCCTCCATCCCATACGGCACCAATGTGTTTTCATGTTTTAATGTTCTTTGTTCTTGTGTTCTTGTGTTCTTGTGATAAAGCTGAAACCCCAACTGCGTTTGCATATGCGCCAAATCTTCCCTTCTGATATACACCGGCACTTCCGTGGCCACCGTGACGCTGTCATTCGCGAGCATGAATCTCTGCAGGGCGTCGTGCCGCTCTTTGTTTTCGCCTACCGACTCCAGCACGAATTTCGCGGTCTTGGTGGCGTAGTTTTCCTTTCCCCTCACAATCATCTCGCTCTTGTTGAAGAAGA
>MGER01000050.1:3837-4053 GCA_001791465.1 Candidatus Uhrbacteria bacterium RIFCSPLOWO2_02_FULL_49_11
AAATATTCATGCGGGCACTCGGCCGGCACCAAATCCAAAAATTCTTTCAAGGGCCAAAAATTGCGGTTCTTAAAATCTTCCTCAATAATCAATCTTGTTTTGGCCCGATGATAGCGGAAGCGGTACAGTTGACGGTGCGCCAAAGTCGCCGACACGATCACGTCCTCCGGCTTGTACATTTTCAATCCAAACTCCCGCATTCTTGCATACGCGCAA
>MGER01000050.1:4073-4869 GCA_001791465.1 Candidatus Uhrbacteria bacterium RIFCSPLOWO2_02_FULL_49_11
CCAACTGGATAAAGACGAAGGTTGCAATAATATTCCTTCGCTCTCCTTTTTCCTATATAATGACTGCGAGGTGGCCAGCGGCTTGGCGCGAGATACCGAGTTGTCGTCGAGTGTCTCAAGGGTTCGATTCCCTTCACTGGCTGCCTCACTGTTACTGTGGGCGTTGTTATTGTGGGCGTTGTTATTTGACAAATTATCCTTATCCACTATACTTATATCAGACGACAACTCGGTATTATTCGCTTCAGGCTGAGATGCCACAGAACCGCTATTCTTGGCGGTTTTTGTGTTATTTGTCTCTTTTACTCGGCGTTGCGCAATGCTATTTATAATGCGGCAGGATTCTTCCAAGGAATATCCCAAATGATACAGGCTGATCGCGTCCAAAATGGTGGCTTTGGGATAATGTTTGCCCTTGACCGCGCCCGGGGTGAAAGTCCGTTTGCAGTCGCCACAGAGATATAACTGCACCCGCTCCTGCTTTTTCTGGCGCGTACCTCTCTTCACGATATTCTGACTGGCGCAATAAGGACATAAAATTTCCAACAAATGACTGCTCACCGGCAAAGTTTTTGCCTCTACCTGCATCGGCAGCCGTTCTTCATTTTTTTCTTTATTCTCATGTGTTCCAGCTTTGATATTTCCCTGATATAATGAATTTGCTGTGGGAGTGATTTGGTGTGAGCCCAGGCTTATCATCCAGGGGCTCGGGGGTTCAATTCCCCCCACCTCCACGGTACTATTATTTTCACCATTAAGTTGCTTGACAAGATTATTAGTAGTGCTATTCTTAACA
>MGER01000051.1:0-3563 GCA_001791465.1 Candidatus Uhrbacteria bacterium RIFCSPLOWO2_02_FULL_49_11
CAAACCGTCATTCAAATCGCCGCCAAGGCTATCTCGGTGGTTATTGGCATTGTGACCATTGGCGCGCTCACGCGGTATTTGGGGCAAGAGGGGTACGGCAACTATACCACGGTCATTTCCTATATATTCTTTTTTGCGGTATTCGCCGATCTCGGCCTCTACCTGGTCACGCTGTCCGAAATCGGAAAATCGGACACCGACCAGCTCTCGCTTTTCTCGAACGCCTTTACTATCAGGCTTTGTTCGTCCATTCTCACGCTCATCGCGGGCGCGGTGCTGATTATCGTCTTCCCGTACCCTCACGTGGTGAAACAAGGAGTCGCCATCGTATGTTTCTCTATCCTTGCAAACCTGCTCGACCAGATGGACATGATCATCCTGCAAAAAAACTTGAAGCTCATCTGGAGCGCGGCCGCCGAGGTAAGCGGGAAGCTGGTCATCCTCGCAGGGACCTTGATCGCAATATGGAAAGGCGCGCCCCTCACCGTTATTTTTATCGTGGTGGTGTTCGGCTACGCCATCCATTTTATCATTAATTTCACGGGAGCCCGGCGCATCCTTCCTTTCACCCTCCGCTTTGACTTCCCCGTATGGAAACGGATTCTGCTCACGTCGTGGCCGGTCGCGCTTTCAGGAATGTTCGTGATTATTTATTTCAAAGCAGACACTATTCTCCTCTCGCTTCTAAGGCCTGCGGAAACCGCGCAGAGGGAAGTGGGAATCTACGGCGCGCCCTACAAAGTGCTCGAAGTGCTCATCACCTTCCCCTCGCTGTTCCTCGGCATGGTGATGCCGCACCTCTCGTCCGCTTACGCCACTGCCGACCGCGCGCGCTTTGAACGGATATTCCAGAAATCATTTGATTTGCTCACCCTCATCACCATGCCGCTGATCGCGGGCACCTTGGTGCTTGCCGAACCGCTCATGGTATCGATCGCGGGGAGAGACTTTGTCTCCTCGGCGCCCGTGCTGAAAATCCTCATTGTGGCCACCGGCATCATTTACCTTACCCACCTCTCCGTGTACGGCGTTATTGCCACCCAGCAGCAGAAACGCATGATGCCTTTTTATATCGTCGCCGCGGTCGGTGCGGTGACGGCGTATGTCCTTACTATTCCCCGCTGGAGCTATTTCGGCGCCGCGTGGACCACGGTCGCGGTAGAACTCTTCATCGGTTTGGCCGCAACCAGAATCGTATGGCGTCTTATGAATCCGCACCTTATCCTGAACGTACTCTTGAAAGCAACCCTCGCAAGCGTGCTCATGGCCCTGGTGATTTACTTCCTGCATCCCAATCTCTTAACTGGCCTCGCCATAGGCATCGCGGTGTACACGCTCGCGCTCCTGCTTACCAAGGGGATCACTAAAACGCAACTAACGGAAATGCTCCAATGGAGGCCATTACCCCCAGCGCCTGAACCGCCTGCGTAATCTCTATGGTCACCCGCGCACTTATCTCCCTCACCTTTTTCGCGCTCCCTTGGTACGTAGTGCGCTTCACTGTCTTCGGGCTTCCCACGACCCTGCTTGAGATGGTCCTACTCGCGACGCTCGCCGTATGGCTACTGGATAAAGCGCGCACGCGCAATTTCCCTACTCTCAACACACAATGGCGCGCGCCTATCGGACTCTTCCTTCTCGCCAGCATTATTGCGCTCTTTACTGCGCCCCAGTTCCTTCCCGCCCTCGGCCATTGGCGCGCCTATATCCTCGAACCAATTCTGTTCGCTCTTGTGCTCATTGACACAATAAAAACTGAACGCGACCGTACGCATGTCATTTACGCGCTTGCCGCATCCCTCGTCATCCCCGTTGCAATCGCGCTTTATCAACAAATGACAGGCTTAGGGATTCCAGAGCCTTTCTGGGCGGCGGAGGCCACGCGGCGCGTCACTTCAATTTATGGATATCCTAATGCGCTGGGGCTCTATGCGGTACCGATCCTTATCCTTATCATACCTCAAGTTATTAAGTCAGAGAGTCATAGTGTCATAAGATTGATGCTTGTATTGGTGTCTTGCGCAACAATTGCCGCAGTGGTGTTTACGCGGTCAAAAGGCGCGCTCATCGCGCTCGTGGCCGGCATCGCAGTCTTTTTTCTCCTTATTGCCAGAAGAAAAGTACTCGCCGCAGGCGCGCTCATCGTGATTGCCGCCATTGGCATATTTGTAGTCAAAGGCTCCTTCAACCTCCGCGGCATTGCTACGGTGCAAGGTGGCGACTCTGTGTCCGTGCGCCTTACCCAATACCGCGAAACATGGGAAATGCTTAAAGACCATCCCTTCACCGGCGCAGGCCTCAGAGGCTATCAAACTGCAATGGCGCCGTATCACGCGCAAAAATACATCGAGATCTTCATGTACCCGCACAATATATTTCTCACCGTCTGGTCCGAATTGGGACTGATCGGCTTAATTGCTTTCGTGTGGGTAATAATCCAATTCTGCAAAATTTCATTCCACTCAACACAGCTCACAAACTCACAAACTCACAAACTCATCAACTATGCCACCATAGCGGCCATGTCCGCACTTCTCGTCCACGGCTTCGTCGACGTGCCCTATTTCAAAAACGATCTCGCGGTGCTGTTTTGGATCCTTATCGCATTTTCAATTCCATTATTCACAGATCGACAACAACTAAAAAATATGCTACAATAACATTGCATGAAAAGAAAAAATCCAAACAAATATAAGCAATTTTTATTGCGGTGCGTGTATGCCATGGCGTTCGTCGTCATGGGCTTTGTTTTTATAATAGGCACGCGCGCGGCATCTGACGGATTAGCCTACGATGAAACATTCTACGTGAACGACCGCGTAACGGTGAATATGAGCGTGGCACCAAACGTAGTGACAGGTCGCGACCTGTCATCACAACCTATGATGATGCTCCCGCTCACGGACAGTAACGTTTACGCACAGTCCTATGAATTTGTCCTCGGGCCGTTCACCGCCTCACTCCCTTTTATCCTGCTCTCGGCAAGCTGGGACGAGTCGCGCGCCGCAGAAGTCACCGATGTCACGCTGCGCGTACGGACCCGCAACACGAATAACGACCCGTGGAGCGCATGGCAGGAACTCGAGCGATTAAAAGATTTCCGCGATGAGCGCGACTCAATTCCCGGCCGCGTACGCACCGAACCGCTCATCGTGGATGAGTCGCAAGAGTTTGAAGCGCAACTAACCTTGACAACCTTTGATCCGCGCGTCACGCCGCAAATGGCAAATCTCTCGTTCACCGCCATCGGCACAGAGAGCGGAGTCAGTGAGTCACAAAGTCATAAAGTCACTGGTGAAGTCAGAGCAACGATCAACGGGACTCAAAACTCAGAAACTCAAAAACTGCAGATCATCTCGCGCGCGTCCTGGGGCGCGGACGAATCGCTCCGCGTGAGCGATACGGGAGAAGATCTCTGGCCTGAAACCCACGGCGAGGCCAAAGCATTCGTAATCCATCATACAGGCGGCACCAACGGCGGCTCGGACCCGGCTGCCACGATCCGGGCGATCCAGCGCTATCACGGGAAAACGCTCGGCTGGGGCGACATTGGCTACAACTAC
>MGER01000051.1:3586-8080 GCA_001791465.1 Candidatus Uhrbacteria bacterium RIFCSPLOWO2_02_FULL_49_11
TCGTGGGCGGGCATACCTATAATGACAAGAAAAAAATCGGCTATAACACCGGCACGATCGGTATCGCCATCCTCGGAAATTACGAAAACAAGGATACGTTCAGGGATGCGGCACGGAAAAGCCTCGCGCGCCTCATCGCCGAGAAATCATTCGAGCACGAAGTTATTCCTGACGGCGAAACCACGCTCAAGGACATTTCCGTTCCTGCGGTAATCGCGCATAGAGATATTGACGCCACCCTCTGCCCGGGCGCCGGCATCATGAACGAACTTATCCGCGTGCGCCAGCTCGCGCGCGCCGATCTCGATGCGCAGGGAGGGCTTTCATCCATCGTGCGCCGCGCCACGCTCATGGGGCAAAGCGATACGTCCATTCTCATAAAACCCGGCCAGTCAAAAACGATCTGGGTCTCTTACCGCAATGACGGCAACACCTCTTGGAAAAATTACCTTAGCCTTCCGGTTCAGCTCGCGGATGCGTCAGTAAAACAAAAGCTTGCCGCGCTCTCTTCCTCTATCACGGCAGCACTCACTCAACCTTCCGCGTCTTTCCGCGATGAAGACAAGCGTGACGTTCCGCGTCTTTCCGCGTCCATGATCCGTATGGCTCAAGTCTCGGATGATGAAATACGCCCGATAGAAACACAAACCGCGCAGATTTCCGCCCTTACCTTTGCGCAGCCAAACGTTGCCCCCGGAGAAACCGTGACTATTCCCATTACCATTACCATGCCGCCCAGTGCCGTGGGCGTCGAGGAGCGCGACTACGTCCTCACGTGGGGCAATAAAGGATATTTCCCGGGAAGCGATTTCCATATTGCCATTGAAACCACGGAAATGGAATGGGCGGGCAAAGTGGAAACATTGGCAACCCCCACCACCACGCGCACGGGAACCCTCACCCAAGGTACGGTGCGCGTGCGCAACCGGGGATTAAAGACATGGCTCAAAGGAAGCGTAATGCTCCTGCTTACCGACATCGCGGGAGGCGAGCCGAAGTGGGATGTAGCCGGCTGGCCTCTTCCCATGGGAAGGATTCTCTCGAATGAAGCGACCGTGAAACCAAACGAAGTGGCGACCTTCCCGCTCCCTCTCACCGCGACTGCGCCCGGTTTCTTCGAAACTTTGCTCTCTTTCAAGTACCTTCCTGACATCGGCACGGTGCCCTCGACCCTCATTGAAACCCTGCAGCTCCCTGACTTGCCGGGAGCGAGCGGCTCCTTCGCGACGACCGTGGCGCCTTCAGGACAAATCGAACTCATCAAGCCGCAATTCCCCGCGCGCATCCGACCGGGCCGCACGGTCTACTTCACTCTGCGCGTGAAAAATACCGGCGACAAAACACTGAAAGGCGGCAAGGCGGCCTTCCTTACCCAGACTGCCGCAGACGGCGCAAAAAGCCCGTTTTATGTAAAGTACGACTGGGTGTCAGACACGAAGCCTGCCTATCTCTGGCAAACCTCGCTCAAACCAGATAAAGAGGGATCTTTCGTCTGGCGCATGAAAGCGCCTGCCAAAAAAGGCACCTACACGGAAAAGCTTACCTTCACCACTGCCGAAGGAACGGGCCTTATCAACGGCAAAGCAGAGTATACTTTTACGATTAAAGTGGAGTAATTCAGAGCTAATTGACATATTTCAAGTAATACCTTATACTTAAAGTATTACTTTTTTATTTTGTAATACTATGACTACTTTTACTACTACCATCACGCAAAAAAGGCAAATCACATTACGAAAAGAACTTATGGAAACACTTAATTTAAAAATAGGAGAAAGAATCGTGTTGTCATTAATTGATAAAAACAAAAAACGATTACAGATCGAGCCTGTCCTTGACTTTATGGATATTGCGGGGAAGATTAAAGTGAAAAACCCGATTGACCCAGTGGAAGCTCGCGCGAGAATGGAACGGGAATACGAACGAATATGATCTACTTTTTGGACACCAATATTTTCGTCCGATTTCTCGTTCCTGATGAGAAAAGCATGCGACAGCACGAAGAGTGCAAGGCCCTCCTCGCATTAGTAAAAGGGAGAAAATTGAACGTAGTAAGTTCATCACTCGTATTCGCAGAGTTGGTGTGGGTATTGCAAAAATTTTACTCCGTACCAAAAATCGAAGTCATACAATATTTAAAATCGTTTCTTTCTGGTGAAATCGGAATTGACGACAGGGGAAACGTAGCGTCGGCTCTCAATCTCTACTCAACTCATCAAGTAAAGTATATTGATTGTGTTATTGCATCAAATCCTAATATTCAACAACGATCAGTCGCAATATTATCATACGATCAAGACTTTGATGTATTAGGAGTGAAACGCATTGAACCCATTAAATTAATAATGTGAGCAATGGAGGAGTACCGAAGTGGTCATAACGGGACGGTCTCGAAAACCGTATGCTTCGCAAGAGGCACGTGGGTTCGAATCCCACCTCCTCCGCCAGATATCCAAATTTGAACCAGATACATGGCACACATTAAATGGAATGCCAATTTAAAATTAATACTCTCTGATGTAGACGAAACAGTGGCGGACTTATACACTGCTGCCACTTTTGAAATGTGCAAGGAGTTGGAAAAGGTCTTGGCACACAGAACCGTCATATTTTTTATAACTGGGCAGAGTATTAAAAGTGTCCAATGGCGTATAACGGACAAAATTAAACCTGAGCTTCGAAAAAAAATATTGATAGGACATTGTAGTGGAGCTGAAGTGTGGGGATTCGATAGGCGGGGCCAGATAAATGCGAAGCCATTTTATAGCTTATATAAAAATATTCTATTCGAAAAGCAAAAAAAAAGATGGCGTGAAATAGTAAACCAAATAATTAAGGAGTTTAAACTACAGCCTTACCCCGCAGAGCCAATTGCAGATTTTAAAACCAAGGTTGGAAATAATCCGTTAGCAATCATGCGGGAGGACAGGGGCCCGCAAATAACCTTAGAGATAATAAACGGCTACGACTTGACGCCAGGGCAAGAAAAAGAATTAGAAATCAATATTCCGCATACCCATGGCAATTTGGATTTGAGAATTCCCATAATTGAACGAATTGACCAGTTATTGCAGGAAAGTAATTTGCCAATTTCTCCAAGGTTAGCAGGGGTATTCGCTATAGACTTAGCTCTCAAAGGAGTATCAAAAACTACAGCTATTAAATATATTTTAGATAACGAAGAAGTTTTGAAAGCTGTTGGTTTAACAAAAAAATATTTAAAGCCGGAAAATATAGAGGTGTGGGGCGATAAATTTTCTGTTAAGAGAGGCGGTACGGACAGGCATATGAGCGAAGCTTTGGCTAAACAAGTCCGTTCTATTACTTTTCGCGAAGAAAATCCTGAAGAATTTTTAGAGGGTTACCATATTGTGGTGTGGGACGGGCAGAAACACTTACACGAGGGGTTGTTAGAATTTTTAAGCAGTAGGTAACTGAAAAAAATTATGAGCGACGCAGTGTACTGGAAGAATAAATGGGCAAATCGCCCCTCCGAACCAGCTCACAGGTTTGCAGTGCGCGCGTATAAATTGATACAAGATAAAAAATTTGAAACCCTCCTCGACCTCGGCTGCGGCGCCGGGCGCGACGCGCGCTATTTTTCGCGCAAGGGGCTCTCAGTTACCGCGATTGACCGATCATCAAGCGGCATCCGCGCCATTCAATCTCGCAATCCGCGCATACGCTGCATCCTCGGCGACCTACGCGCGGTGAAACTCAAAAAGAATTCCTTCGATGTCATTTACGCTCACCTTAGCCTCCACTACTTTGACGACCGCACAACCCGCCGCATATTTCAAAAAATTTATCGCGCCCTGAAACGCGGAGGGTTATTTTTTGCAAAATGCAAATCCGTAGACGACCCGCTCTGCGGAAAGGGAGAAAAACAGGGATCAGATATGTACTACTTGGGCCACGTCCGCCATTTTTTTTCAAAAACGTACATGGCCGAGATGCTTACCCCATTCAAAATACTTACCATCCGCAAAACATCCTCTGTCTACCATCAAAATAAAACCGCATTCATAGAAGCGATAGCGACAAAATAATGCAGCTGAATTTATTGATAAATATTACACTCCGATTCCTTACCTTGGAGTGTTTCTGTTATAATGCTTCTACACTCGCTTATTCTCTGATCTTTATGCCTATTATCACAGTGAACAACTTAACGAAAAAATTCGGGGATTTCACGGCAGTACACGACATTTCTCTGAAAGTGGAGCCAGGAGAAATTTTTGCTTTTCTTGGCCCCAACGGCGCGGGAAAATCCACGACGATCAAGATGATGACCACCATCCTGCATCCGACATCAGGCGCCATAAGCCTGAACGGATATAATCCTGCAAAAGAAGCAAACCAGGTGCGCCGCTCATTCGGCATTGTGTTCCAAGATCCAAGCCTTGATGATGAGCTGACCGCATGGGAAAATATGGAATTCCACGGCGTCCTCTACGATGTCCCGAAAACAGTCCGCCGCGCACGGATCGAAAA
>MGER01000052.1:0-367 GCA_001791465.1 Candidatus Uhrbacteria bacterium RIFCSPLOWO2_02_FULL_49_11
CGTGCCGTCGTAAAGCTTGTCCACGCCCTTGCGGGGAATACGTTCAATGTAAGGAATACTTGCTGACCAGCCGTAACCAAAAAGATTATCGTTTTTCAAGTCTTGGCTGTGATAATTGAGCGAAAGCGAAGGTTGTAGTCCGTTCCGGCCGGGAGGAATTGTTAATGGATATGAATACGTGAACGCGCCAGTGGCGGCGTCGGTGTTCACATTGAGTCTAGACTTGACAGGATCCCGCAAAAAGTTGAATTCCGTGGTACCGCCGCTACCGGCCGCCAGCATCGCAGCGCTGTTTTCTTCCGTATTTGGAGGACTAATGGATTGATCTCCGGCTGGAGGAGCCTCTGTGGTTGCCGCCATGGTAACG
>MGER01000052.1:477-5029 GCA_001791465.1 Candidatus Uhrbacteria bacterium RIFCSPLOWO2_02_FULL_49_11
CCCAGAGTGCTAACCGTTTGAGACTTTTTGAATATCCTCCGATAAGATTGGGGAAACGGAGTGGATTATACATAGGCAATATGATTATATTTTTAATTACCATATCCTGCTTTAACTCTGAACCTTTCTAAGATTTCTGGCAAGTGTGTATAACACACACGCGCGACACGGACGATCCTATCGCTGCGCTTCCTTTAACTCTTCAAACGCCTTAATGATCCCGGCGGAATGCGGGAGCCATTCCTGAAGCTCATAGCGAAGCTCGGAGGTTTTGTAGTCAGAAAGAGGGAGTTCGGGAATGTGCCGCTCCAAGAGTTCTCTGAAATTCTCTCTCGCCTCCAGTTCTTTGTCGCTGTTCGTGAACCAGTTTAATTTCAGCATGAGCTTGCCGCTGGAGAAGACGGAGAGGAGTGATTTGGTGGAGCTTGCTTTCTCAATGATGGGACCGTAGGAAGCTATGGTGGTGCCCGTGCCCCAGAGAATCCGGTCGCCAATGCGCTCGAACCGAACGTAAGCGTCTTTCATTTGCTTGGCAGTCTCGCGGTCAAGAGAAACGTCAAGCTCGCGAAAGAGACTGTCTTTATCCCACTGCCTGCGGGGGCGCGATGAAGATGGGGCTTTCACTTCTTTCTTCACCTCCGCTCCGTAAATCTTGGGGATCACGATCTCGTGCTGCTCGAAATGGTAATACTCCAACTCGACCGCGTAAATATTAAACTGGGAGTTCTGATTGACGTAGAGAATGAGGTCTTTGAGCCGGGATTCAAGTTGATCCATGAGTACGACGAACCGGAAACTGCCGTCGTCCAAATGAGACTTCACTCTGCCGAGAAGGGCGACAACCTCTTCATCGGTAAGGTTGAAAAATGTCTTGAGTTTTTCGCTGAGGGAAATCTTGAATTCCTTCTGGATGTGGGATTCCAAGGTCTGGATGAAAGTGTCATAGTCGGCGTTCTTCCAGAGCGAAGCGCCGTAATCCATGGATTGGGCGACCACGGTGCGCTTGTCCGGATTCTTGAAGAGCTTGGTCTCGACGATATAGACCTCTCCTTCCTTATCAACCCCAAGGGCGTCAATGGGGCCTGAATCAGTGGGAAACTCGCGGGCGAGGATCAGGAGCTTGATATCTTCCCTGATATCGTAGAGCGGGATCGCTTCGGGATTGTTATAAATGTACTGCTGGACGTAGTCTTCTTTATCAACGACTAACTTCTCGATCTTCCGCGCCTGCTTTCCTTGGGTGGTGATGATGATGGCCATAGAGTATAAGTGGTTAACCGATTACTCTGCTGGCGAGAAACACAAAGCCCCACGCCAGCTGGATCCTTGCGGATCCCATACCCCTTTCGGGATATGGCTCGTGAAAGCGCTGAACGTAGGGTTCAGTATCTTTCACGAGTCTTTGGCGCCATGCCTCTTGAAGGAATTCAAGGGGTTTAGGCGTCTCTCAATTGTGGATTCATCGTAGCATACCAAGGGAAAAAGTGAAGAGCGGGTTACCTATAGGTTGCCAACTCGATATTTCCCATCATTGTAAATAAAAAAATGAACGGGCGTTGCCTTTCGACAAACTCATTGCCATCCATTAATTCACTGGTAGCACAATCGGCTCTCCCTGGGGAGTAAATTCGTAATTCGTAACGCCCTGCTTGTCGATCACAGGCACGCCTTCAGAAGCTCCCTCTCCTTCGTATAGTTGAATTCGCACGTGATTATCATCAAGCCAAGTCACAGCGTTGTCGATTAAATATACGCCCATCCCCATTCCGAGCACGGAAGAATCGTCCGGTACCGCGTAAATCTCCTTCTTTGCAAACGTCAGGAAATCGAACGCGGAGAGCGTAACGTTTTTGACCCCCGATTCGTTAACACTATTGTTACCGTAATCGAACGTGATTGACTTCTTGCGGTCGGGAGAAAAAACATTGAAAGGCAGGTAGGGCAAATCCGCGTCTTTAGTCTCAATCTTCCCCGTGCGCAAGTCTATGGCTAGATACGGTCCGTCATAGGCGCAACCACCGCATCCGGCCCCGCCCCGTAGGAAAATATACAACTTGCCGTTATATTCAAACCGAAACCATTCGCTCGCGGTCTCGCCCATGGTTTTTCGCTCGTCTGGAGGCGCCTTCGTCAAGAAATACTGCTCGCTAAAATCGCCGTAAATGACTTTCGTAAACAAGTTTTCCTCGAATACCCGCCGATCGCGGTAATAGAGGCAGCCGTTCAAAATATCATAGTCCTGCTCGCCGAGCGCTTCGTCGAGACCGCCAGCACAACGTGGTACGGGATAGAAGCCGTATGGCTCTAATTTCTTGGTATCTGCTTCGTACTCGCATCCATTCAGGTCATAACCTGCATAATAACTTACGAGCCGCGAAGGAAAGGTATCAATGTCCATGCGTTCAGGGCATATTATAGGATCACCTGTCATGTATCCTGCAAACCGCTCCTCGTACCACGCCGCTTGTTTGGCTTTGTCTTCTTTGAAACTTTGTATTGCGGCATTAAAATCTGCATCATCTGCTCCACCCGCAAAACGATACCTATTATGAAGCCCTGAAACGAACACGAGATTCAGTCCAGGGGCGTAACTTGCCTTGCTCGCATAGGCATTCATGCCGTTCACCTTAAACTCCCGCACAAACGCCTTCATCACCTCATCGCGGTCTTCCATATCGATCTGCCGCGCCTTCTCCGGCTCAAGCGCGGGATCGAATTTTTGGCAGACAGTGGCGCTCGTTTGTGAAGGGCACTCTTCGCTCTCCAATGCAAACTTCACATTCGGCTTATTAACGAAAACGCTCAAGGTGTAGAGGCGTCCGGGCGTGCCTTCCCAGTTAGTCCACGGACCGAACGCTATCCTTGCCTCGCCCTTTTCCTTATCTTCAACAATGTATGGCTCCGTCCACGCGTCCTTATAGGCAAACTGGATCCCGTAGTCCGGATTGATGTATTTCACCCAAGTATTATTCTTCGCGCTCCGCCTTTCCACCGCCAGGGGGTGGTCTTCATTGATGACTCCCCCAATAATTACGGCGAAGCGTACCAAATCTTTTTCCTCGTACTGCTCTTCGTATGCTTCCAGGAAGCGGCCTATCAGCGGCTGCGTGTCAGGGTTCCTTATGAAATACCGGCAATCGTCTTTCGGAATGGCCTCAAATGTCGTGCGTACTTTGCCTTCAAACGGATAATGATTAATGTAGATGAGCGCATGGTCGTAGATGCCGGAATTGTTGATGCCGTCCACGATATACAGACTGCTTATATCGGTCGCCGAACACTCGGCTGTGTCCTGCACGTTAACGATGTACGTATTCGCTTTTTCCTTAAGTTCATCCGGCGTAATAACTTTTGGCCTGAAGGAACTCGGTTTCCTTGTTGTTGAATCGAATATAATGGACAAGTCGCCAAAACGGTAGACCTGATAACCCGCCGCTTGAGTATCCGCGCTAGTATCGCTCTTCGCGTTCGTAGCGGCGCCTCCGGTGCCGCTTTTAAGATTGCGCACGCGCTGTTGGTAATCCGCGAGCAATGTTACGGCTTGTTGCGCGGCATTGCGTGAAGGTCGAAGCGTATCGATAATACCGAAAAACAACTGGCGATCCATAACGGACAGATCCAAAATCGTCCTCTCTACGAGCATTCCGTGATAGTCCTCATGAGGAATATTCACCAACAGCTTTTCCGCATGGCGATGGAGCGATATAAGTCTCGTGGCGGGACTGCGCTTGTCATCGACTACCGCCGTCGGACCCACACCGGTATTGAATAATTTGCTAATAACGATGGGGTCACCATGATCCTCCTGAGTGAGAACATAGTATTTACCGCCCTCGTCAACCGCGAAACCCTGATAGCCGATAACTTTTCCGCCGGTATAATCCCACGTTGCTCCGGTAAACGCCATGGCGGGAGGCACGCTCGGGGCGGCGTGTTTATATTTAAGAAGAATCTGAAACGCCTTGCCTGATTCGCCGTGCAAATCCTTTTCCTGAACCTCAAACATGTTGTCCGGGTAGCGAAACGAGAATTCCGCTTCCTGACTCACATATGTCGCCCACCCCTCGGTGGAGAGCGATGGTCGGTCGCCAGTGACGCTCCCCCCTAACCGAATACCTAACAGTGTCGCGGCAACGGCAACCGCAACAACGCCCATAGCAATGAGTGCGATTAAAATTGTCTTTTTGTTGAACATACAACTACAATACCAATCGGTAGGTATAACCGTCAAATTGAAAACGGGGATAAAGGTTATCTACAGTTTATCTACTCCTGCGGCTGGACTACGCACGTGGGTCGCGTCATCTATGTTGGTGAAAGGAGACTGACCTTATGGGACATCTAAGGGAAAAACAAGGTACTCAGGCAATACCCGCGCCGATCCCCGTCCGCTACTGCCTCTACGCGAGAAAGTCGACGGAAGCGGATGAATTGCAAGCATTGTCCATCGATTCCCAGATCAAGGAGATGCTGGAGACGGCGAGCGCGGAAAAGATCGAGGTTGCGGAGATAAGAAAGGAGAGCCACTCGGCGAAAGACTCGGGACAAAGGC
>MGER01000053.1:0-1553 GCA_001791465.1 Candidatus Uhrbacteria bacterium RIFCSPLOWO2_02_FULL_49_11
CAATGATGAATTGCCTGATTTTTTGTTTCAATAATTCAAGCTCGTCCATAGTATTGAATATATTGCGTGCGGTGCCTTCATTCTCCTCCTTTTCCCTTCAAAAAGCAATCATTTGCGCGATAAGAAAATCGGCTATTAACCAGGTTAATAGCCATGTCTCGCCGATCGCTTGGGCGAGCCGGTCAACGCCCGCGTCTTTGCGCATGATGTCCTGGATATTTTTTATGACTGATTGGATGTTGGACATTTACCCCGTGAGATAACTTCGTATCTAACGGGGTGAAAATTTGAACTGACGCTTATTCGCCTCTTGCAGAATTTTTAAAGTTGCTTGCACCGAGAGATTATCAGAGGATAACAATGCTAACCGCTCGCCCAGTCGTTCAAGAAGAGGGCTCAAAAATTCATCCGCCCATGAGGGTGACAATGTTAATACACCGGAAAAATCAATTTCCAATTCTTCGTCTGGTGGCAGTGCCACTAATTTGGGTTGAAACGCCTTAAACGCTTCACTGCCTAACTCGCGGGAGATGAGCGTGGTACCGAATTTTTCTAATTTTACTTTCATATTTTAATTGGGTTATGTTAAAAATTAATTTTTGCCATGCAACCGCGGACTATGTTTGGACCGCGGGTAACCCGGAATAATTTATCCGCGCCCTTGAGACGCACTTCCGCATCACCGCTGGTAAAAAATAGGTCTATCGGATTGGCAAGTATCACTTCCCGGACCAATTTCAGGCCATTGCCGCGCTTTTCCGGCGCCCGGCCGGATAAAAATTCGGTAAACGCCACTTCGACCGCCTTCACATGCGTCGATAAACCCGGACGAACGCGTCGCAGTGTTTCTAAAATGCCTAATCCTCGATCTGCAAGAACAATAATGCCTTTGACAATGTCGTAACCAAAGAAAATCCCCGGAGTGTCAGGCCAATTTCCTAGATTGTGAGCGAATGAATTGTCCCCGATTTCTCCTGCCACCAGAACAATCAAGGAATATAATTTTTCAAAGCCCGGCTTTTCCATAAGCATGCGCTCCATTTTTACTAACCTTGCCTGAAACACAGCGCTCGTGGGGCAGTAAAAAGTGCCGGGGAATTCGGCTCCCTGACTAATCCAATCAGACGCAAACCTAAGAAGATCGCTTGCAAAAATCTCTACATCTTTTTCCCTATAGTAACGATGCGTACCTCCCTCTTTTTTAATCGCGGTTAATTTCCCGCTTTCATCCCAACGACGAAGCGTATCTATAGAAACACCTAAAATTTCGGCAGCTTCACTAATTTTTAGCAATCTTTCTTCCATATTTATATGCTAACATATACTTAAAATCTATGCAATATGGACTAAAATCTATGCATAAAATTCATAAACTATGCGAAAATAGACTGAATCTAAATATTAGCCGGCGTATAAAGCCGCTTGGACTTCTTTAATCGCCACTAAGGCAAGAAAATCGGCTATTAACCTGGTTAATAGCCGATTCTAGCCGATCGCTTGGGTGAGCCGATAGCGGCTTGCCCGCCCCCTGCCAATTTTTGTCACCATTCCCC
>MGER01000053.1:1590-3895 GCA_001791465.1 Candidatus Uhrbacteria bacterium RIFCSPLOWO2_02_FULL_49_11
GTCCTTGACCTTGCAGAGTGATTCCACCTCCTTATTGGAGATATAACCGTGCGCTTTGAGGCGTGTAAGGATCTTCTCGTAGTTCGCGTCCCGTTTGGTGCGGCGGGCGGACACGCCTTTGGGCGACAATGACCGCAGGCGCGACTGGAAGATTTGTTCTTTCTCTGCTTCGTTCGGCTCTCTGACGCGCTCGATGGCAGTCTCTTGTTGCGGCGAGCGAATCGGCGGCAGCGTATCATGCGTTTCTTGAATGGCTGGCCCGCTTTCAGGTGATGATACGGCCGGCGTGGGCGGTTCAGGAACAGGCGCTGGTTCTGCCTCCGGTGCCGACTTCGGCTGAGGCTCTGATGCAGGCTGTGGCTCAGGCGCGGGTTCCATGACAGGCGCGGGTTCGGCAATAGGAGCAGGTTCGGCAGCTGGCGCAGGCGCAGGCTGAACAGGCGCGCTTTCTGGCAGGGTCTCTTCTGAAGGCGCCGCATCCTGCACGTTTTCATTTGAGGTTATAATGCTCTCATCATCCATATCTCAAGTTCTCCCATCTTTGGATTTGGCATCTCCCAGATACCAGGTCCGCAATTTTTCCGGATCCTGAAATTGGTCCGGCGTGCCAGTATGCCGCACCTCGCCTTGGGCGAGAAGATAGACGCGCTGGGCAAGGGAAAGGACCTGGCGCACGTTTTGCTCGACAATCAAGAGTGCGGTTCCTGACGCATTGACGGCGCGCAAGGTCTGATACAGCTCTTTGATGACCTTCGGCGATAGGCCGAGCGAGGGCTCATCGAGCAGTAACAGCTGCGGCTCCATCATTAATGCGCGCCCCAACGCCAGCATTTGCTGCTGTCCGCCTGATAATGCACTAGCCTGCACATGAAGCTTTTGCATTAATGCGGGAAAAAGGCGGCAGACGTTTTGCATGCGCAATTTGCGCTCTGCCCTTGAGGCAACCAAAAACGCGCCCATCTCCAAATTCGCATCCACGGACATGTGCGGAAACACGAGCCTCCCCTGCGGCACGTACGATATGCCCAGCGGCAGCAGCTCATTCGTTCTTTTTTTGAGGATATTCTTTCCTTGCCACGCGATGCTTCCCGCGCGCACGTCGGCAATGCCGAATATCGCCTTCAATACCGTCGATTTGCCGGCGCCGTTCGGGCCAATAAGGCCCACCGCCTCGCCCGCCGCGACCCGGAGATCTATATTGCGCAGCACCTCAAGCGTGCCGTATCCTGCCTGAAGCGAAGAAATGGATAGCATAGATGGCGCGTTATAACTGCTCCCCTAAATACGCGTCAAGGACGTCCGGATGCCGCTGGATATCCGCGGGCGCGCCTTCGGCAATCACCCTGCCTTCGTCCATGACGATGACGTGGTCAGCCGTCCGCATGACAAAATCCATGTCATGCTCTATTGCCAAAATCGTCTCCCCCGCTGCCTTCAGTGTGCGCAGAAGCGCGGCGATGCGCTCCCGCAAATGGGGCGCGACGCCTGCCACCGGCTCATCCAGCATCAGCAATTGGTGCGGGAACGCGAGCGCGCGCGCCGTCTCCAACAGCTTCTGCTGTCCGAAAGACAATGCGGAAGAGAGCGTCTCCGGAGCGCTCTCAAGCCCCACGGCGTCCAACGCCTCTTTTGTCCGCTCCTTTCCCTCATGTCCGGTGCCGAGGATGACGCTTTTCCAAAACGAATAGTCTTCGGTCTCCGCAGCCAGCTGAATATTGGCCGCGAGCGATAAATTCTGGAAGAGCCGCACCTGTTGGAAGGTGCGCGCAATTCCGCGCCGCGCCCGCTGGTGCGCCGCAAGACGGTCGATGCGCTCGCCGCGAAATTCTATATTGCCCCCTTCCGACTTTATAAATCCCGAAATGAGATTGAACACCGTGGTTTTGCCCGCGCCATTAGGGCCAATGAGGGCGGTCATCCTGCCTTTCTCCACGTGAAAAGAACAGCGGTCTACGGCACGCACGCCGCCGAAGGATTTCTTTAAATCTTTGATCTTTAATAACACTTCAGGCATATCGCAAAGTGATAGGTATAGATAATTTTTTTAACGTATGATGAGTCGCGGTGTGTCGCGTTTCGCCGCGAGGACTGTTTGAGCCCCGCATACTGCGGGGCGAGTTCCGCAGCAAGAAAGGCGGCACCCGCGGCGGAATAAAATCATATTTTTTAAAGTTTATCTTTATAATTCACTCAACCTCTACCCTTCCCATAAGCCCTTTCGGCTTATAGAGGACAAACGCGAGCAGGATGAGGGAAAAGAAAATCGCGCGCAAGGGGCCAAGGTACTGCGCGGGGAGGGGCAGGA
>MGER01000053.1:3906-8221 GCA_001791465.1 Candidatus Uhrbacteria bacterium RIFCSPLOWO2_02_FULL_49_11
GAGCGTGCCTTTCAGCGATGCAAGCCCCCCCACGAGCACCATCGCGATGGCAAACAAGAGGGAGTGCAAATAAAAAGTGCCGGGGTCGATATAGCGCAATTGGGATGCGACGAGCGCGCCCGCAAGCCCGGAAAGCGCAGAGGCGAATACGAACACTTTCATCTTAGCCCCCACCGGATCCTTGCCAAGGCTTAAAACCGCCTGCTCGTCATCGCGCGACGCTTCGAGCAAACGCCCGAAAGGAGACCGCACCACGCGCCATGCCGCGAGACCCGCCGTGAGGGTAAGCAGGCTGACTAGGAGGAAATACATTTCATCAGACCTGAACGTCAGAGGGCGGCGAATGCCGGCAAAACCCAAAGGCCCGCGGGTGAGGCTGTCCCACCCAAGCGCCACCGCATACACCGCATACAAAAACGCAAGCGTGAAAACCTGAAACTCATCCTTGCGGATGCGCCGGGTCAATAGCGCAAGAAGAAATCCCGCCACGCCCGCTGCCGCCAATGCCGCACCAAGCGTGAGAGCAAAAGGCAGTGCGGTGTGGCGTTGCAGCAGCACGTGGGCATACGCGCCCACGCTCATCGTCCCCACGATCCCGAGATTAAGAAGCCCTCCGTATCCCAAGGTAAGATTGAGCGCCCAGGCGAGTATGAGAAAACTTCCCAAGAGGGTGCATTCGTAAATAACGAATTCCATAAGCGTGAGGAATAAGCCTTATTTTTTTATTCCGAAAATGCCGGACGGCCGCCAGAGCAACACTGCCACGACCATCACGGCTGCGGTTAAAAATTTGAACGTGCTTGAAATCCAAAGCGCGGTCGCCTGTTCCGCCGTCTCCAAAAGAAGGCTGCCCGCAAGGGCGCCTGGCACCGACCCTACGCCCCCGAGGATGGAGCGGAAAAATACATTGATTGCCATTGCGCTCGCCTGCGCGGGGATAAGGGTATATTCCAGGGCATAGAATATGCCTGCAATGCCTGCGAGAAACGCTGCCAGAGCCCACGCGAAACCGCGCCCCTTCTGAAGGTCAATCCCCACAACCGCCGCCACTTCGGCATTATCCGCAATGGCCCGCAAGGCTTTCCCGAAACGAGTGGCGTGCAAAAAAAGCCACACCATCCCGCTCACGAGCATAGAGACTACCACGATGACTATTTCCAGGTCAGTGACAATGGCGCTGCCCACGGCATGGTGCACATCCCATACATGGGCGACTGACTTCGACCCCGGGCCAAAATACATAAGCAGCCCGTTCTCTAAAAATACGAGGAGCGCGAGCGCCGCCACGACCGAAGATCCTACCCGTACTGATCGTTTCTCTTGGAATCGCTCAAATACCGCGACTCCCATGAACCATCCTATAAATGTGGTTATGAGAATGGCAATGATAATCCCCAGCCACCAAGGCATTCCCGCAAGACGGCTGGAGTAAAGCAGATAGCCGGAGAAGAGCACGAGTCCCCCAATTGCAAGATGATACATGCGCGTCACGCGGACGACGACGCTGAATCCCACTGCCACCATGCCATAGAGCGAGGCAGGGATAAGGATATTGACGATAAATTGAGGAACGACCTCCATGCATTCAGCCTACAGAATCGAGGGTAACAAATCAAGAAACGCAAGAAGAACAGGCTTGAGGCCTGTTCCTCGAGGTTTTGCGTGTCGGGACCTCATGCTTCCGCCATTATTGCGGCTTCACCACCGAGAGCTCTTTGAGTGTTCCATCAGCCTGCACCTCCTTAATGGCATATTCGCCCACGCGGTCGCCGTTTTCATCAAAGGTGAGTTCGCCGAGCGCGTGTTTCCAGCTCTTCACCGTATAAAGCCAGTCCTTGAGCTTTGTGGCGTCACTGCCCACTGCTTCAATCCCTTCTTTAAAAAGGTAAAGTTGGGAATACATATTGGCCATATAGGCAAGGAGCGTTGGTTTCTCACGATACTGTGATTCGTACTTTGTGACAAACGCTGACATAAGGGGATCTTGTTCATTGATATAATTTTCGCTCGTCACAATGCCTGCGTAGAGCGCCGGCTGCTTGGCAATCATGTCCCGTGCGACAAAATTTTCATTGCCAATAAGCGTGATGCGCACTTCCTGCGCCGTTAACTGCTTCATGATCAATTCGCTGGTGGGCAATGTCTGCGGAGAAAGATAGATAATTTCTGCGCCGGAATTTTTAATCTTCAGGATCTGCGACCTTAGGTCTGTATCTTTGCTCAAGAAGCGCTCATCCGCGACCACCGCGCCGCCCAATGCCTGAAAGCGGGCAGAAAATACGTTCCGCAGCCCTTGCGCATAGTCAGTCTGCTCAGAGAGTATCGCTGCGCTGCGCATGTGCATGGTATGGTATGCGTATTCCGCAACGATTGCTCCCTGTCCTGCGTCTGAAGTTACGGTTCTGAAGATATAATCGCCCGCATTACTAATATCAGGACTGGTCGCAGAAGGAGAAATCATCAATACCTTCGCTTCTTCTGCGATGGGCGCGGCCGCGAGCGTTTCGCTCGAACACGCGCCGCCAAAAATAATCTTTATCTTATCGATATAAATAAGCTTCTGCGCGGCGGCAGCGCCGCTTTCTGCTTCGCACTTGCCATCTTCAAAAATAAACTCAAGCCTCTGCCCTAGTATGCCACCGGACGCGTTGATTTCTTCCTGTGCCATCAGCGCAGACCGTTGAATGGGTATGCCATATGCCGCGCCGTCGCCTGTCAGGGGAAGCAAAAGCCCGATGCGAATCGGTTCCGCGGTAGTCTGCGGCTGAGGCAGGGGAGCCGATTGTTTCGCGAGTGCGAGCGCAATGATCGCGGCGATAATGAGACTGGCGCCTATAATCCATTTTATTGCTTTGCGCATATGATACAGGAGAAAAAATATACTCAAGGCCGGCCTTTACGAAGAAAGATAATGACAATTTAACATAGCGTCAATATAGAAACACAATATAGTAGTAAATTTTTGGCTTACATAAAACACAATATTGCATATTTGCCGACAGTGTCGTATCAATTTGACACAATACATCAAATGAGATACGATCCTCACCGTATGGACATGCATAAGTTATTGGTCAATTTAGGTCTCAATGACAATGAGGCCAAAGTGTATCTCTCTCTCCTGGAGTCAGGCCCGACTCTCGTGTCTTCCATAGGGAAAAAAGCGGGAATTAACAGAACGACCTGCTACGACCTGTTGGAGCGCCTCGTAAAATACAATCTCGCCACTTACGCCTCGGGCGCAAGCGTTCGGAAAAAATATGCTGCCATGCCTCCGGATCATTTACTTCACTTTTTGGAACGCAGGCAAACGCAATTCGAGCGGCAGAGGGATGAATTGAGAAAGCAAATGCCGGAATTCAAAATGCTCTACAAAGAAATCGAAAGGCCGCACATTAAATTTTTTGACGGCATAGAAGGGGTGAAAGCAATTTACAGAGAAACGCTTAAATCGAAAGAAGAAATACTCTCAATCGGCGACTGTGAAGAATGGGATTCGCGTGAATTAGTGCAATGGGCAAGATCATATAACCGTCTTCGCGCAAAGCTGAAAATACATGAGAGGGTCCTGATCCCTGCGGGAGAAAAAACGATTAACTGGTTTACTTATTACCCTACGACAAAAAAGTGCACCCAGTATAGGATACTGCCAAAAGAGAAGATACCCTATCTTTTCTATAGCGAGCTCAATGTGTATGAAGACAAAGTAGTCATTGTGTTACTGAAAAAACCAAATCGCATGGGCATCATGATTACCAGTGCGCTGCTTGCCAACATGCTGAAAGCGTTATTTGAAATGGCGTGGGAAGCGACTGGCCGCACTCCTCAATAAACCTTTATAAAAAGTGCGAGGCAATCTTCTTATCAAACAAAAAACGTTCCTCTTCTAAGGAGCGCTCTTTGTATAATGATGTCAAACTATTGCGGCTTCACCACTGAAAGCTCTTTTAAGCTGCCGTCCGCCTGCACTTCCTTGATGGCATATTCGCCCACGCGGTCGCCGTTCTCATCAAAGGTAAGTTCGCCAAGCGCGTGTTTCCAGCCTTTTACCCCGGAGAGCCAGTCTTTGAGCTTTGTGGCGTCATTGCCCACTGCTTCCATGCCAGCCTTTATAAGATACATTTGTGAATACATACTGGTGATGTATCCCGGGAATTCAACCTTCTCACCGTAGCGGGTTTCATAGCTTGCTAAAAAATCCGCCGCAGGCCCCGCAGTTTCATCAAAATAAAGCTCCGTCGCCATTACTCCTGCCAATAATTCCTTATTCTGGTCAATTAATTCACGCCCCAGAGTAACTTCTCCACCTAATACT
>MGER01000054.1:0-4336 GCA_001791465.1 Candidatus Uhrbacteria bacterium RIFCSPLOWO2_02_FULL_49_11
AACGGTGAGTGTCGGTCCGCCGATGTCCGGTTTGTAATTTTCCCGGACAGAACTCAATCCCGCTAGGCCGGAAAATCCAGTACCGACGGTGAGATTGAGACCTCGGCGTGCCTCGAGATCGGTCAGCCGACCGTCCTGCTCGCGATTTTTCTGCGCGAGCGAGGAATCGGCTCCCTTGCGGGCCTTGGTCTCCTCCTGTAAAGCTGCAAGGTTGTCCTTGACAGCCTGCTCGAGAGACCTGGCGGCGGACTCGAGGGTGGTGAGGCGGGGAGCTAACCCGTCTCGCTCGATTACGAATACGAACTCGACGCCGGCCGTTTTAGCCTGTGGCCGATACCGGACGTCGATTCGATTTTCGGGCATGCCGTATTTCATGGCATCGGCTTTCGCCTGAATGCCGAGATCTACAGCAGCCCCGCCGTCGAGCGCGGCGCCCGCGTTGCGGAATCGCGACTGATAGTCAGTCGTATTCCGCCAGGCATAAATCACGAGCTTGACCTGCGGGTCGGCCTTAGCCCGGGCAACGAGCACTGCCAGCTTCAGGGCGTTGCCTGCCCATAGCTGGGAGGGGCTTAAATACGGGGTCTTACCCACCAACTCAAAGCCCTCAATCTTGAGCCGGTCCTGTCCGAATGCCGGCGCGGACAGGAACGCCGTGGCGATTAGAACAACGATCGCCTTAAAAAATATAGTTTGTTTCACGTGAACCTCCACTACTTTTTTCTTCCCTCTATTGGTTTTGAGAGAAGAGGGTGATGCCGGAATTGCATAAATTCCAACCGGCTATTTTTGTTTGAATTATTTTCGAATTCGAACCCTGCAGAAGTGCTTACGCGCTCTTACGGGGTAAACTTGGAGTTCTCTATGGGTACGACATCATGGGCACGAAGGTTGACAAAAGTTTTTCCTAGAGTATACTGTAAATAACGCTCAGATAGCTCCGCAACACGGGCTATTCCATGAGGTGTCACAGAGGAATCCCTATACCTTAGGGGTTCTTTTGTTCTATACTGACGAGTGGGCGTGGCGCCCCGGGCCCGTGGTGTATGGAGTTAGCATATGAGCGTTGACACCTCATGAAGCGGGTGCAAGTCCCGCCGGGTCCACGCCCAAGTGTGTAACTCCTCTCCTATTCTCCTCCTGCTCTAAACAAGAGGTCGAATCATACGCATAAAGAACTCCAAGTTCTTTTTTGTTTTCCGTTTCAATATGAACGTTCATTGCCTCATTTGACTGACGCACGCTGGGAGGAATCCCTATTGAAAATGGCTACATGGTTAAATGGTTACGTGTGGATAGGTCGGATAAGACGGATAGGATTGACAGATGGTTAATTGGATTCTGCCCAAGGCGCGCCAGTCGAGGCATGTATTGGTATTTAAATTTTCAATTTGCTATCTGCTTCTGTTCCCGCATCCGCGGGAGATTCTTCGCTCCGCTCAGAATGACGGGCCAGAACGCTTGTCATCCCAGATAGCAATAGGTGATACTGCCGGCGAGCAAACCGCAACTGTGGAGCAGATCGCGATTGTCTTCGGGTCACCTATTGCCGTCCGGAAAGACGGCGGACATCGAACTGTTATATTATTAAATGGTTACATGGTTAAATTGTTATGTTTTGATAAGTTGGATAAGACTAATAAGACGAATAGAAATGATAGGGCGGATAAGCATTGAAAATTCCAAGTCAGCTACAACAAAAAACGCTCCTGCCAAAATCGTGGTGGAGCGATACCTTTTTTGCCTCCTTATGCTTCCTCTCTAGGCCTTTTCAAGCCCTTCCTGTTCTGCAATTGCCATTTGTCTGTTGGCGCTCCACACCCCTACATATGTATGCGTTTCACGCATATTCAGTGCAGGGAAGGTGCACCCTAACATACCACACAGGAACCTGTCAAGAGCTTTTAGCCCGCAAGGAGGCGGATCATCGTGTCTCTCATTTGTCTTTCATCTTTCAAATCATTTTTCTATAACTATAAAGGTCTAATATATACTCTCTTAAGCTCCTCCTCTGCTTGATGGCGGTGGAGCGCTTCTCCTTCTTCAATGGCGCCGGCGATTTGCCGCGCGACGATTTCAAGGAGCATGACGTTATTGAGATTAAATTCATCGTTTTGTTTATCCAGCATCAGAATCGCGCCTATGGTTTTTCCTTCTTCTGTGATCGGCACGCCTACCATGGAAGGGCTCGCATACGCCACGTCCACCGTATGAGGCAAGGGATTGTCTCTCGTGACAAGGATCGTGGCGCCGTTTGCGGCAATGAGCCCGAGCACAGGATCACCCGTCAAGGGGATGTGGTCCTCGCCTCCGAAAGGCGGTATGGCAAACCCATGGTGCGCGAGCAGCTGGATGCGGTTTAAGGACGGCAGGAATGACACGAAGAGCGAGCGTTTTGCGCGGATCACCTCATGGAGCGCGGCGAGGATTTGGCGTCCCATTTCTTCGACAGGAAGCGTGATACTGATGATGCGGCCGGTGTGGTAGAGGGTAATCAGCCTGTTGTCCGTACGATGGAGCCTCTCCGCCACCGATTGGAGGAGTTTTTCAAGGAGGAATAATGCGAGGCGCGGATGTTCTGATGACAGCGCGCGGAACGCGGTATAGGTAAGCTCGAGCGTTTTCAGTTCATCCAGCGCTTGACCGCTTTTTGAGTGGACAGAACGTTGGTCAGTAAGCGCTTCTTCACAGCAAAAATTGCCGGGGTGGAGCACGGCGAACACCTCCGGCGCATCGCCGAATTCTTTATAAATAGACAAGCGCCCTTCTTTGATAAGGAGCAGCGCATCGCGCCTTCCTCCTTGCTCAAATACCACTTTTCCCTTCGGATAGGTTGCAGAAGTCAAGTATTCTGATAAGGAACCGAGCTCTCCTTCTGAAAGCCCTGCGGCAAGGGGCAGGGCATGGAGCAGTGTAAACACCTCTTTTTGTTGTTGATGGGGGATAGTGCGGGACGTCATATGATGAGTGTAACATCAGTCAAGCAGATGCGGGTCGAGCATGTGGGCGACCGCCACCTCGTGTTCAATCGCGCGCTCCTTATAGAGCCGTTTCAGGTCTTGATCCATCGTCACCATGCCGTCTTCCGCAGAGGTTTGGATGACTGATTTGATCTGGGCGATTTTGTTTTCGCGGATGAGGTTCGACACCGCGGGATTGTTGATGAGGATTTCCCGCGATGCCACGCGGCCCGCGCCTTTTTTCGGGAGGAGCTGCTGCGAGATGACGCCCCTTAAGGAGAGCGAGAGCTGGAGTCGCACTTGGGTCTGCTGGTAGGGCGGAAAAATGTCAATGATACGGTCGACGGTCTGCGCGGCGTTCAAGGTATGGAGTGTGGCAAGCACGAGGTGGCCGGTTTCCGCGAGCGTGATGGTTGCCGCGACGGTTTCCAAATCGCGCATCTCGCCCACCATGATGACATTGGGATCCTGGCGCAGGACGTGTTTCAAGGCTTCCGCGAATGAGAGGAAGTCGGCGCCATACTGCCTTTGCTTAATGATGGATTTGTCGCTCGCATGCAAGAATTCTATCGGGTCTTCCAGCGTGATGATATGGGCGCGGCGTTCCGCGTTCACGAGGTTGATCATGGCCGCGAGCGACGTAGATTTGCCGCACCCGGTTGGGCCGGTCACGAGGATTAACCCTTGAGGCAGGCGCACCAGCTCATAGACCACTTCCGGCATGAGCAGGTCTTCCATGGTGGGGATGCGCGCGGACACCACGCGCGCGGCGAGCGCGGGATTGCCGCGCTCCACGTGGAGATTGACGCGGAACCGGGAGACGCTGGGCAGTTCATAGGAAAAATCAAACTCCTTCTCTGAGAGAAAAATCTCCCGCTGGTGCTCATTGAGCATGGAGGAGATGAGGTCGTCGATAATTTTGTGGGAGAGGAGGGGAAAGTCGGTATCCTTCAGGAGGCCGTCAATGCGGATGATGGGGGGTTTCCCTACCATGAGATGGACGTCGGAGGCGCCCTCGTCCACCGCGTGTTTAAAAATAGTGTCAATGGAAGGAGTCATACATTAAATTTAAAATGCAAAACTCAAAAATCAAAATTAAGGTATAATAGTTTCATTAATACTATACCACCTAACACCATGGTTGTACAAAGCAGTCAACGACACGCGGGATCCCTTTCGAGGGAGCCTGCGGACATTGATTATAAAAATGAACTCAATTCTGAGCAATTCGCCGTGGTGCGAGATGCGGAGGGGCCTTGCCTGGTGCTCGCGGGCGCGGGCTCCGGCAAGACGCGGACCCTGGTGTATCGGGTGGCGTGGCTTATCGCGCACGGCACGCCTGCCGACCGCATTCTCCTCCTTACGTTTACGAACAA
>MGER01000054.1:4366-5867 GCA_001791465.1 Candidatus Uhrbacteria bacterium RIFCSPLOWO2_02_FULL_49_11
CCGCATTCTGCGCGTGTATGCGGGGAAGCTTGGTTTCAAGCCCCAGTTCCAGATTTTGGACGAGGATGACGCGGAGCGGCTGATGCGGTCAGTGCTGGTAGCAGAAGGGCCTCATACCGCCGGCAGTGTATTCCCGAAAGCAGATGCCGTGCGCCGCGTGCTCTCCTTTGCCGCCAACAGCGGCATATCGATTGAGCACGCGATAGATGACCACTATCCGCAGTTTATAAAATTCAAGGATTTTTTCCCCGCGATTGCGCGCGCCTATGAGGAGAAGAAGCGCGCGATGAACGCGATGGATTTTGACGATCTTTTGGTGAATCTCCTGCGGCTGCTGGAACAATTCCCGCTAGTGCGGGAAAAGCTCTCGTCGCGATTTCAGTACGTGCTGGTGGACGAGTACCAGGATACGAACCGCCTGCAGGCGGGGATTACCCATTTGCTCGCCTCAGTGCATGGGAATCTCCTGGTGGTGGGCGATGACGCGCAGTCTATTTACTCATTCCGCGCCGCTGACATAGGGAATATTTTGGAATTTACTGATCGCTATCCCAAGGCGAAAGTGTTTCGCCTTGAAACGAATTACCGGTCCCGGCCGGAGATACTCACCCTCGCGAACGAGAGCATCCGGCATAACTCCGCACGCTATAAAAAAGAGCTTAAAACTTCGCGCAAATCAGGGATCGTGCCCCTTTTGGCATCAGCGCCGGATCCTGAAGCTCAGGCGTCCTATGTGGTCGCGCAGGTGCTCGCGCGCGCAGAAGCGCACATGAGCCTCCATGACATGGCGGTGCTGTTCCGCGCGTCGCATCAGACGCTCGAGCTTGAGCTTGAGCTTGCCAAACACGATATTCCCTACCTGAAGAGGGGAGGATTGAGGTATTTCGAGCAGGCGCATATCAAAGACGTGCTGGGCTATGTGAGGATTTTGGCAAACCCCGCGGACGAGCTTGCGTGGCGCAGGGTGCTGCAGCTCTATGAGGGCATCGGCGCGCAAACCGCAGACCGCATCTGGCGCCTGGTGAAGCAGTCGCCTGATCACTATCTCACGGTCGCGGACGAGATGAAGAATATGCAGGGCCTTTCTTCCCGCGTTGAGAGAGGCGTGGAAGAGGTATGGGAAGACCTGCGGGCATTTGTTGCATCCGCGGTGAAAGGGCCGGGCGAGATTATCATTGCAGTCTTGGCGCGCCGTTATCGGGAATATGCAAAAAATGCGTTTGACGATGCGGAAGAAAGGATTCTTGATTTGGAAACGCTCGCCAATTTTGCCAGCCGCTATGAGGACTTGCCCGCGTTGCTCGCGGATGCGGCGCTGGGCGAGGGTTTCCGCGGGGAGGTGAAAGCGGCAGATGCAGGGCAGGATGAGGACAAGCTGATTCTTTCCACTATCCATCAGGCGAAAGGCCTTGAATGGAAGACGGTGTTTGTCATCGGATTGGTGGACGGGCATTTTCCCAATGCGCGCACGCTCGAGCGGGAAAAGGAGCTGGAAGAAGAG
>MGER01000054.1:6015-6789 GCA_001791465.1 Candidatus Uhrbacteria bacterium RIFCSPLOWO2_02_FULL_49_11
TGATCGAAGACGGCGGGAGCGACGATGCAGGCGCGATAGACATTGATAAGGAGGAAGATGAGGTGGGCGGCATCCTCGGCAAGGTTATCAGGACCATGCGGCATTGAGGTGGGTTATAGGAAAAATATTGAAAATTGAAAAGGCCGTCACGACAAGAATCATCGTGACGGCCTTTTACTCATTCGAATTTGAGGCCGATTCCCTCCAGTTTTTGCTGGTCGCTATCTACCCAGTTGTAAATTGTAACTGTGATAGCACGCGGATTACTTAGATCAACTCTTACCCCTTTTTGTAAAGCGTCTACAATAGCGGCTTCAACGGAGTCCATTAATACACCCTTACGTGTTGGTACGATTGTCAATATTTTATTCATGACCATTCTCCTTGATTAAGTTTGTCCTGAAATTTATGTGGGATTTTATCTCGGTTATCTTACTTACTATCTGTCAATACAAAAACGGGTCTTTGGTGAGACCCGTTTGACTTATAGTATTTGAAAGATTCCTATACCTGCGGTTTCTCTTTTCTAGCTAAACCCAGGATGGCGATAAGGGTGACGAGCAAGTAAATGAAGAATCCGTAGACGCAGGCGGGGTATTTGAGGTACGTGGTGACAGGCGCGGCGCCGGCGCCGCAGGAGATGAGCGAATTCTGGCACGTGCCGCGGAAGAGTTCCCAGTAGGATAAATAACCGGAGAACGTTAAGCCGGCGAGGCCGATGACGAGGATGATTTTGAGTGCGGTTTTTGGGCGTATAAAATAAATTGTTAAATT
>MGER01000055.1:0-575 GCA_001791465.1 Candidatus Uhrbacteria bacterium RIFCSPLOWO2_02_FULL_49_11
CTTGAGGATGACCCCGGGGCCTATGGTGAATGTTTCACCGGCATTAAGGGTAAGCGTGTAGGGCGCGAACCATGGATTGCCTTCCTTGGTAATGGTTCTTCCGTTGAGATTTCCTGTAAGGAGCGAATACGAGGCGGAGAGGTTAAGATTCTTGAACTTGCGGTAGGCCTGGCTATTACTCGGGGCGATGGCAATACACGAGGTCTGGGAAAAATCATTATTACCACAACCCACATACTCATATCCTGGCTCCGGCAATTCGGTGATGGTGTAGGCAATGTTAGGATCAACATCAAAGGTCTTGCCCTTCGCTTCAGTGAAGGTGCTGGTAATAATATGCCCTTGCGTGCCGGTGAGGGTAAAAGTGAAAGGATGGGGATCGGTGATGTCAGTGGTACCGTCCGCGGCATAGACGAGCTTTTCCAGCGCAATGGCGCCGGGTCGCTGAGTATTAGTAATAGTGAGTACTATTGACTCGCCCTCATGGATAGTGATCTGGGCGCCGTTACCTGAATTGTCGTCCTCATCGTATGAAAACAAAGCCAAGGTGTGTTTCGCTGGGACATCTTCAGTGA
>MGER01000055.1:611-2989 GCA_001791465.1 Candidatus Uhrbacteria bacterium RIFCSPLOWO2_02_FULL_49_11
CTGGTGGCGAATGTCCTTGGTACCGTCGTTCAGGTGGACGGTAAAGGAGGTGGGGTCGGCGGGATTGTAGACGCCGCTGAAGGAATTAACCTCTTTCAATACGAGAAGGGATCCTCTCGCGGGGTCAGCGGAGACGAAATCCCCACTCACGTCCACGTCATCCACCTGTGCCTCGGAGTCATGGGAAAGGGTGAGGTCGAAACTGCCATAAAACATGAGCTCAATGACGGTGTCCGATGCCTCAGGAGGGAGGGAGATGATATCGCTTGCGCTCCAAGAAGAAGACGAGGAAAGTGGATGGGAATCAAGGAGGAGGAAAGAGGAACCTCCTACCGGACGCCAGTACACGTAGAGATAATCGCCAGGGAAGACGGTGGGCATGCCGCGCCAGTAGTAGGAAAGGGTGATATCCTGATAGCCCACGGTAGTGACCGTCTGGGTAATTGAGGCCTCCTTGAGGGCAACAAATCCTGGGGTGGGCGATTCAGGGCGGGCGCCGGGGGATACCACCCGCGCTCTGCCATACCGCTCGTCTTCTATCCACCCTTGGACGAATTCTGAAGAGGCAGGGCCGAAGGAGTCTAAAAAAAGAGGACTAGCGGCGGACACGGCGCGGGGAATGAGGCAGAGGAGGAATAAGGCGAGGCATAGCAAAAACCGGCGGATGAGTAAAGACTCAAAAGCCGGGTCTCGTGGCGAGATCTGCAATAATATGCTGTGCAAATGTTTAATAAAAGTGTTCATCTAATAAAAGTGTATATCGCAAGCAGATCATTGGCAAGCTATTATTACAACACCCCTATGGTCGCAAGAAGCTCGAGGGAAATGCCGATGCATAATAATAAAATCACCGCATTTCTCACGAAGGACGGCATATGAAATATCTTCAGTTGCGGGCGTTCTCGGACCGCGCGCTCCTCGATCATCATCACGAGAATACCTTCTAAGCCAAGGCTTACGGCGCCGGTGATCGCAAGCACGGTGATAAAATCATTAAACCCCATGAGGAGGAGTATGAGGGGGATCACCGTTGCCGAGATAAATGACGCGACGGTGCCGATATGAAAGTCATATCGCAGCATATCCACCGTCACGCGCGTCAGGGTAAGGTATGACGTAAAGGTGGCGAGCACGCCAAATCCGAATCCGAACAATCTCACCCCTTTTCCAAGGTGCATACTTAATGAGCCAAGCGCGTCCGCGGAAATGGCGCCGTCGCTCACCCCCAGGGCGATGAGCACAAAGAGCGCAGACGCAAGGAAGGAACAAATGACTCCGCCCGCCACCACCTCGCCCAAATTCCGACGCGATGACACCTCTGCCACTTCAGGAATGACCGACATTCCCCACAGAGAAAAAATAAGCACGCCATACGCGCGCCATGGTGTGCCGGTGAAAGAAATGGCGGCAAGATTCGCGCTCTGCCATGAAGGCAGTGCGGCGATCCCCAGCACCACAATGGCACACAGCATGATCCCCACCATCACAAGCTCTGCGCGTGCGATGCTCTTCACCCCTCGCCATACCAGTATCGCTCCTGCGAGAAAAAAAATGGCCACTCCCCCCCAAAGCGGTATCGGCAGCACACTGCTGATAAACTGCGTGAGGAATGAACCGCCCACCACGAGATACGCCAAAGAAGAACCTACCAACCCAAGCGCTTGAGAGGCAAACGCTACGCGTTTCGCTGATCTCCCAAGCCAAAGTCCCGCATAGCCGGGCAAACGGGCGCGGCTTGAGGTAAGCACCACCACGTGGGCGTAGGCAAGATGAGTGAGCGCCACCACTGGCAAGACGATGAGCGTTATCAGGGCGATGGAGAGCCACCCCGCTTCCGCGGTTACCGCCGGCAGCCCAAACATCCCCACCCCTACGATGGTGCCTACTAAGGTGGCGACGGAAAGCAAAAAACGCATCATTATAATTCAAAATTTTAATTTCAACATTAATTGCTGACCTGATAATACCGATCTGTACCGTTCCACCCTCTCAACCATACGCCCACGCCTTGAAATACTCCGCTTCCTCCTCGCGGCGTGGGTGCAGAAATCGCGGGAAGCGTGGCCGGCTCTTCTTCGTTTTCCATATTCGCAAATATCGCGATATTTTTTTGTCCGTCAAGGATATATTGGAACCCTGAAACACTGCCGCCTTTATCAAAAAGCGGATCAAAAGGGCGCTGCCTAAACATATTCGTCCCGTATTTCGATTCAAACGCGACGATTAACTCAAAAAGATCGCCTTTCGTGGGCGCTTCCGGCGGGATATACTTGCTTATATCTAAGCCTGCGCTTCCCAGATACCTTCCGATCTGGGCGAGCTCTGTTTTGCGGATAGTGTCTCTCGCTTTCTTCGTCGTCCTTCCAAACGTCATGAAT
>MGER01000055.1:3003-3388 GCA_001791465.1 Candidatus Uhrbacteria bacterium RIFCSPLOWO2_02_FULL_49_11
TGAGCCAATAATGGCGATCACCACCACCAGCTCAATAAGCGTAAAACCTTTCCGGAAAAAACTAGTCATAAAATCATTAAGTCATAAAGCCGTCACACTCAACTCAATGACTCTGTGACTCAATGGCCCCATTGCTTCAACTTTTCCTCGTCAGCCGCACTATTTCTTCCAAGGTCGTGAACCCTTCCCGCGCGAGCGAGAGCCCGTTTTCCCGAAGGCTCTTCATGCCACTCCTTCGCGCGCTCGTTTCAATGTGTTCAATCGGCTCGCGCGCGATAATCATGGTCTCTATCTCCTTGGTCACCTCAAGGACCTCAAAGATGCCGGTCCGGCCGCGATATCCGGTAAATGCGCACGCATCGCATTTCTCCCCTCTGCGGAATAC
>MGER01000055.1:3451-6135 GCA_001791465.1 Candidatus Uhrbacteria bacterium RIFCSPLOWO2_02_FULL_49_11
GAGGAACGGCTCAATGCCCATATTCACGAGGCGCGCCACCGCGCCAATAGCGTCATTCGTATGCAGCGTCGTGAGCACGAGGTGGCCGGTGAGCGCTGCTTCTACCGCTATCTGCGCGGTTTCCTGGTCGCGGATCTCGCCGACCATGATGATATCGGGGTTCTGGCGAAATAGCCCTCTTAAGCCTTTCGCAAAGTTGAGCCCGATATCATAATCTACTTGCGTTTGGCGGATGTTGGGCAAGCGATACTCGATAGGATCTTCGAGCGTGACCACGCATTTCTCCGGCGTGGTGATGGTATTTAAGAATGAAAAAAGCGATGTAGTTTTTCCTGACCCGGTGGGGCCTGTCGCCAGAAGAAGGCCGTTTGGTTTGCTCACCATGCGCTGGAGCCTTTCCGCGTCATTCCCCCGCACACCTAGTTGATCGAAACTTAATAATGCGCGGCTTAAATCCAAAAGCCGCATGACCACGCACTCGCCGTAACTTGTGGGGAATACGGACACGCGCACATCAAGCTCCTTACCGCCTTTTTTGATCTGAAACCGCCCGTCCTGGGGGATGCGCGTTTCCGAGATATCAAGACTGGAGAGCACTTTGATGCGGGATACGATCGTGGGAAGAAAATCCATATCCTCGCTCCCTGCCTCGCGCAGGGTGCCGTCGATGCGGAACCTGATGCGCACATGCGTGGCGTCAGGCTCAATATGCACGTCCGAGGCGCTAAGCCTCAATGCTTCATCAATATACGAATTCACCACGTTCGTGGCGGATTCGCTCATAGGAAACTGCGCTTTGGACATAACAACATTGAAAAATCCCAATAACCAAATCCCAATGCCCAATAAATAACCAAAATCCAAATGTCCAATGACCAATATTGGGATTTGGGATTTTATTGGAAATTGGTCATTGGGGTTTGAGGCCACTCAACGCTATTATTCCTCCACTTCCCCACCCACTTCTTCACTCTTAAACTGCTTCTTCAACACCACCACTTTATTTTCCACTTCTTTCAATCTCCCCTTCAATCCCTCCACCAGCTTCAATCCGCGCTCGAATTCCACAAGCGCCTCGTCCAGATCAATGCGGCCTTCTTCAAATTTCGCCACGATCTTCTCCAACTCCTCGAATGATTTTACAAAATTGCCTTTTAGTCTTGGCATAATACTATAGGTACGGGCGTATTGCCATACGCCCCTACATAACTTTGGAATTAATATTCCCTTTTGCCAACTCCGTTTCCATTATATCACCCTCCAAAATCCCTGTCGCCTCTCGCACGATGGCGCCTTTCACGCGCGTGATGGAATACCCGCGTTTCAGGGTTTCCTTGGGAGAAAGGGCATGGAGTCGGCGCGACAACTGCGCCACCCGCTCTTCAAAACGCAACTGGATATGCGCAATATGGCTTAAGGAGAGCTGGAACCGGGCGCACAGCCCCTTCACCTCTTGCATATGGAATTCAATCGCGTGCCACGCGCTTGAGAGCATGCGTGAAATCTGGTGCGCGCGCTCGTGCAGTTCGCGTTCAAGCGCCTCGACAAGCGTCGCTTCTTTATTGGCAAGATTTTGTATAATCTCCCTTCGATGAGGCACCACCAGCTCGGCGGCATTCGTGGGAGTGGACGCGCGCGCGTCTGCGACAAAATCTACAAGTGTGACATCCCGCTCATGGCCCACCCCTGCGATGATGGGAATCTTCGAAGCAAACACCGCGCGGGCGACCGGCTCGCTGTTGAATGCCTGCAAATCTTCCATCGACCCTCCGCCACGGGTGAGGATAATGACGTCAACCGGATTGCTTTCGTTTAAATATTTGACCGCGCCTGTTATCTCGCCGACGGCATCCGCTCCCTGCACGGCCACGGGCGCGAGGGTAATGGTCAATCCTCCCCAGCGCTCATTGAGCCTCCGTAGAATGTCAGTATACGCCGCGGCGGTGGGAGAGGTTATGATGCCGATGCGTTCAGGGAACCGCGGGAGAGAGATTTTCCATCGCTCCTCAAACAATCCTTCTCCCTCAAGTTTATTTTTAAGCATGAAAAAGGCTTTTTGCAGCGCGCCTTCCCCCACCAATTCCACCGCCTGAACGCGCAAGTGGAATCCCCCGGTTGATTGGAATATTTTCGGCACCCCCGTCACTTTCACCTCCATCCCGTCCTCGAGAGGCTGGGCCATCTCATGCGTCAATGAGAAACACAAACACCGCGCGCGTTCATCCTTCAATTCAAAATACACCAGCCGCTCCCGCGCGACCCTGAACCCCGTCACCTCTCCCTGCACCGTCACAGCCCCCAGCCCTTGTTCCAGGTAATCGGAAACAAGGCGATTGAATTCAGAGACCGATAAAATGCGTTCATTATCCATGAGATACAATTATACAGAGCGATATCGTTTCATAAGTTCCACGATGCGCCGCTCCTGCTCCTTAAGATCCGAAATAGTGCAGCGAATACGCGCCTTTTCAAGACGAATGTATTTCCGTATGCTCTTTGGCAGCTTCCTTCGCGTCATAATATCAACGTTTAACCATTTAACACTTTAACCGTTTAACCATGTTTCAAAATCTGTCTCACCCACCCCGCCCACTCGTGTTTACCTGAAGGGTCTTGCGCGCGCTTGAACGTGAAGAGGAATTCCTGCGGAGTTACTACAACCGTGGCGCCGATATTCTCAAGAT
>MGER01000055.1:6150-10634 GCA_001791465.1 Candidatus Uhrbacteria bacterium RIFCSPLOWO2_02_FULL_49_11
ATCTTCGCAGAGCCTCGGCATGACATTACGCACCTGCCGCACGAGCGCCACCTTCATGAAATAACCCTGCAGTTCACTGCGCACTGCTGCCGCGACGACACGCTGTTGCAGTAAAGAACGGTTCTCGTCTAAAATAGAGCGGCTGGCAAACGCTTTAATCTCGCCCCTCACCACAAGGTTGATCACTTCGCGCGCCGCATTCATTAGGTCCTCGGTCGCCGCGATAAGTATGTTGGTATCGATCACGACAGTATACATAGCTTCATCTTACGAGAAAGGTGACGAAGATTCAAGGAATTGATAAGATAAGTAAGATACTAATCTACGAACAAATACTAATGATACTAATGCCTACGAATTTGTAGTGATTTGTATCATTCGCATACATTAGTATATTGGTATCATATCTATGCAAATCGGCATCGTCGGTCTCCCAAACGTCGGCAAATCTACCTTGTTTAACGCGCTTACGAAAAAGCAAGTGGATGCTTCGAATTACCCTTTTTGCACCATTGACCCCAATGTGGGCGTCGTGAAAGTGCCTGATGAGAGACTGGAGACGCTCGCTCGCCTTAGTAGTTCAAGGGAAATTATCCCCACTATCGTTGAATTCGTGGATATCGCGGGATTGGTAAAAAACGCGCATAAAGGAGAGGGTTTGGGGAACCAATTCCTTTCCCATATCCGCGAGGTCGACGCCATTTGCGAGGTGCTGCGGGCGTTTCCTGATCCGAACGTCCTCCATGTGGAAGGCTCGATAAATCCCACACGCGACCGGGAGACCATCCACCTGGAGCTTGCCATGGCGGACCTTGCCACTGTCGCGAAACGCATCGCGTCAATCGAGGGAAGCGCGCACGCCGGCATCAAGGAAGCGCGCGAGCTCCTTGCCGTATGCGAAAAATGCAAACGCGCGCTCGACCAAGGCAACTGGGTTAATGAAGCGCATGTAAGCGATGAAGAGCAGGAAAAAATAAAGGACTTAAACCTGCTCACCGTAAAACCGCTCCTGTATGTGGTGAATGCTTCCGAAGGAGACGCCCCACCGGTTTCTCTCCCTGAAAAGGGAGAGGATGAAAGAGAGGGTGTGATTATGATGGATGTAAAAAAAGAGGCAGACCTCGCTGAACTCTCGGACGATGACCTCAAAGAGCTTGGCATGGTACGCACCGGTCTCTTCAGGCTTATCCACGCCGCCTACGAAACGCTCGACCTCGTCACTTTCTTTACCACCGGTCCAAAGGAAACAAGGGCGTGGACGGTGCGCAGGGGGTCCAAAGCGCCCCACGCGGCGGGCGTCATCCATTCTGACTTCGAGCGCGGATTTATCGCGGCAGAAGTGATAGCTTATGAACACTTCGTGCAGGCGGGAGGGGAAGCCAAGGCGAAAGAACAAGGCACCTTACGCCTCGAAGGGAAGGAGTATATGGTTCAGGACGGAGATGTCGTCCATTTTAGATTCAGCGTATAATTTGATGCCAATATACTAAGGCTGATACAAATATACGAATCCATGCGAATAATACCTGCCTGTTCGCGCAGGCGAGCCTGCGCAGGCAGGCTAATGGCTGCGAATGTGATTGTGATATCGGATTAGTAAGTATACGTAGCGTTAGTATTTATTTGTAGAGTAGTATCATGTTTTCTTAAACAATCGTATTTCCCTCATCACGTGCTGATCCTCGCGCTGATAGAGGAGCGAGCGCCGCTCTTTGAGATACCCGTGCTCGGCGCCGGGAACCGGATGCAAACCTTCAAGAGAGGGGTCGATGACGGTGAGTCCTGCCTCGTGCGCCGCGCGCTCAAGGTCGAGAAATGCCACCGCGGTTCTTGCGACTGATCTCCCCGCCACTCTCCAGACCGGCCACACCATCACCACGCGTCCTCCCGGTGCAAGCACGCGGGCAAACGATGCAAACGCGCGGCGATACAGGGAAGAAAGCTCCTTAACGCTCTGCGGCACTTCTTCCGGGGATAATGGCTTTATCCGCGGCGGCCCCAAATAAGGCTCCGTGACGATCGCATGGATACCGCCTTGAGGCATGTGCGCAGGCAGTTCTTCTATGCTGCACGCGATTAATTGAAGAGAAAATGACGCAGCCTTCATCTGCGACGTAAAATTGCCGAGCCATTCGAGGTTCATGCGGGTGCGTTCGACCGCTTTTTTGTCCCGATCGCTGCCTAACAGATGGCTGATCCCTAAGAGCGCCGCTTCTTGCAGCACCGTGCCGGAACCGCAAAAAGGGTCCAGTAGCGTCCCATCCGGGCTCATCCGGGCAAGATTCACCATCATTCTCGCAATTTTAGGAGGCAGCATCCCTGCCTTGGCGTCCCGTGCCGGCCTTTCCATATCGCGCTGCGCATATTCTTCATACGGTTGCACCGCGAGCGTCCTTCCGAGATACGCGCCGTTGCGCAACAATAGTACCACAATTTCCGCTCCGCGCTCCGACAGCAATTTATTGGTATTGATGACTATCGACGAAAGCGTATCTTCGCGGGAGGTGACAAAGCGCGCGCTCCGCTCCTCTTCACTAAGCAGGCGCTTGACGCCGAGGCCAAGCTTGCGGCAATCCATTGTTCTGGTACCGGACTCGAGCGCATACACGGATAGACCAAAAAATAATTTCCTTCCTGTGGCGGGCAGCATTGATCGTATATGCGCCGGGGTGAGGGGGCCGGGAACCGCCTTGGTGATTTCTGCTACTTTGACTAGACCCGCGAGCGCGCGAAACAACTGATCCATACTCACATTGCTCGCGGTCTCACCGAGCGCGACTTCCTTGCTCCATCGCACAATTTTTAAATCCACTCCTACGCGCGCGCTCACGGCAGAGAGCTCCGCGAGAGAGAGCGCGGGCGTGTTCCCAAGAAAAAATGCATATTTCATAGTGCTACTGCATTATTCTGCGTTTTTAAGTGCATAGACTTTTGCGTCCTTTTTGGATGTTATTTTATTTTGGGCATACTCGCAGTAAAGTTAAGTGTCCGAAATGTGCCCGTCTTAATACAAGGGTAATTAACGTACAGCCCGCAACCGCCACCCTATGGATGTTCACCTTTAAGTCTTAAATGCGCTGTAAAGTGTTCACTTTTGAATTTTAAATGACGCAGGTAACTATTCAGTCTTTTCCAGAGCATAGCGATGCGCCGGCAAGGTCAGAAGCTTCCTAAGTTCCGCCATGAGCGGTTTCCCTTTAAGGGTGATCGTTTGTATTACGCTCATGTTTACCGCATGGGTAGCTGCGCCTTCGGCGCTCCGTGAGCCTCCGGAAATCTTCCTGGTGACGACCATCGGTCTGATATTCAGTTCGGCGTGGTTGTTGGTGAGGGGCACGTTCTCATGGAGTACAGCGGTGAGGAGGTTCGCGTGCTGGTTGCGGATGCGCGTCTGAACGGCTTGAGCGTCGCGAAACACATGCGGCCGTGTCGTGATGGCGGTGATGCGTTCCCGCAATGAGACGAATGCGCCTCTCCGTTCCGCCGCGTCAAACGGACGGGTAATAACCGTTTCCACGTCAGCGTACATAGCCTTGAGTTCTTGGTGGAGCGCAATCGCTTCCGCGGACGCGCCAGGACGGCGCGCGGCGTCACGGCTGACCCTAAGCGTGTGCGTCCAGCAACTCTGCTGTTCCATCGGCTGTTTCCGGTACGCGGCGTACTCGTCGCGCACCAGCACGCTACCTGGCGCGCTTCCTTTAAGTACCCGCTCCGGCACGCCTTTGCCCCGCGTTTCCTCAATGGTGTAGTAGGCGGCTTTCGGGGAGGCGAATAGCCAGCACCAGGAATTTTGTCCTTCAATTCGCCAACCCGTCTCATCCGCGTGCTTTACCTTGCTTGTTCGAATTTCCTTGAGAATGTGCTGATATTGGGGATTGAATCGTTCTTTGAGGCGGTGGAGGATGCCCTGGATGCCTCCTTCGGTAACCTTGAATCCGTATTGATGTTTCAGGAATTCCCTGATCCGCGCGAGCGGGGTGCGGAGGCGGTACTTCAAGGCGAGCATGAGGAGCAGTAGGTTCATCCCGAACCGGAAGCCGGGGATTGTGCCCGGAGGAACGGCGCTCACCTCTTGTCGACACCGGCCGCACCACTGCCGTTGAATATGGTAGAGGGTGATGACGATCTGTGGAATGGGAATATCCTCGACCAGGCGGTCGGTGACGGCGTTGCTCTGCGCGAGCTCGCTGTCGCAGGTCGGGCAGTTCGTGAGATAGACGTCCACTTCCCGATTGATGTGCCGCGGTTGTTTCCGATAATGCCCTTTATGCCCTCGCTGCCCGCCACGCTTCCTGTCCGTACCGTTGCCTGACGATTTTATGTTGGTTTTGAAGATCATGCCGGCGAGCTTGTCCTTGTGGGACGATACGGAAGAGAGCTTTTCCGCAAGGGATTCGTTTTCCTCTTTAAGCCGTTTGTTTTCCTGCGCCAGTCTCCGATTCTCTGTCTGTGCCGCCTTTAACTGATCCTCCATGCGTTCCGCC
>MGER01000055.1:10672-10788 GCA_001791465.1 Candidatus Uhrbacteria bacterium RIFCSPLOWO2_02_FULL_49_11
TCCTCAAGGCCTCGTCAATCCATCCATACCGCGCCCGCTTGTCGATGATGCAAAATTCGATCTCGGTCCTCAGTTGCACAAAGGACACAAGTTGTTCTATCGTAGTGATGCGTGAG
>MGER01000055.1:10936-12385 GCA_001791465.1 Candidatus Uhrbacteria bacterium RIFCSPLOWO2_02_FULL_49_11
AGAGTCGTGATAGAGTAAAATGTTTTGTACAGTTTTAAGCACTTTCAGATTATCTTTTCCCCTAATTTTAGGCTTTTATTCCGATAAATTCACTATATTATTATGATGTATCTTAAATACGTCCCTAACAATTTCTCCAAGTCCGTACGAAAGGCACTGGGGTATTTCGTGGTTGTCGCAGTGCTCGTACAGACGAGCGGTTCATATTCTTTGGTCAGCCGTTTTGTTAGACCCGCGCGCGCCGTGGATCAATATCTTATGTATGCGGTCGAGGATTCAGGAGGGTCCACGAGCCAATTTTTCACGCTGAAGCCCGACCAAGGGACGGCGAGTGTTCTAGGGCCACAGTATCCCCAGTACGACATCGAAGGTATTGATATTCATCCTTCCACTGGCGCGCTCTATGCCGTTGCCGGCGGAGGCGGCGATCAAGATGGAAAATTATTTCTTGTGGACAAATCGACAGGCGAGCTCACGTTCATCGGTGATACAGGCGCATCGGGGGATGAGGAAATTGTATCCGCGTCGTTCCGCAATGACGGCACGCTGTGGGTGTTTCAGGAAAACGTGGGCATTATGGAAATAAACCTTTCCAATGGCGCGCTCACCTTGAAAGGAGCGGCTGATGCGCAAGGAGTAGACGATAATTGGGAAGGGTTAGCGTGGGATTTTCAGGGCCAGCAGCTCTATGGCGCGCAGGGCAATAAATTGTACCGCTGGGATGCGGGGACCCAGACGGCGGTGAAATTGTGCGAAAATTTGCCTAATCCCACCGAGGCGCTTGATTTCCGCCAGGACGGCAAGCTTTTTGGCGGGTGGCACAATGCTGACGATGAGGCGTTGAGTATTTTTGAGGTTAATCCAAGTTCCTGTGATATAACGCCGACGAATTACGGGATCCCTTACCGTGACGTGGAGTCTATCGCGTTTGTCGTCGGGGAACCGGTGAAAGAGTGCAAGATGGAGATTGAGAAAATTGGCACCCCGGGAGAAGTGAAACCCGGCGAGAGCGTTACCTATACCGTAAGGATGAGAAACGCGGGCGACGCCGATTGCACCGGCGGCGGCGTCGAGTTGAAAGAATATTATGATTCGCAAACATCTTTTGTATCAAGCGCTCCTGCGCCCGACTCTGGCAATGACCTTTGGGGTTTTGGCACGGTTGAGCCAGAAGAGGAGCATGTGGTGACCATTGAGACCGCAGTATCAGAGCAGGCAAAAGACGGCGATGTGTTCACCAACAAGGCGTGCGTGTGGGCAGAACAGCAGGGAGACAAGTCAAATCCGGAGAATTGGAAGTGCGCCACTGCGACGACGACGGTAGTGGTCCCGCCCCCTCCTACGGGCGAGTGCACATTGGAAGTGACAAAAATTGACGATCCTGACCCTGTGACCGCGGGGAGCGATCTCCATTATTCTGTGAAGGTGAAAAATACCGGCACGGCAGAC
>MGER01000055.1:12423-14553 GCA_001791465.1 Candidatus Uhrbacteria bacterium RIFCSPLOWO2_02_FULL_49_11
CAGCAGGACTTCGTATATTATGAGTGACCCGGCGCCCGCGAGCGGAGATAATGTGTGGAATTTTGATATCGTGGAGCCGGGCGAGGAGCATATGGTGAATATCACCGTGTCCACCGATGCGGGATTGGAGAACGGCGATGAACTCCTGAATAAAGCATGCGCATGGGCGGAACAGCTTGGGGCCCATGAGGACGCGGGCAGCTGGGTATGCGATGAAGAGATTACCACGGTGGTAAAGATTCCTCCCGCAACACCTCAACTTACAGTGAGCAAAAAAATTACCGATAATGATGAAACGCTGGTGGACGCCAATACGGCACACCGCGACGAAATACTAACTTATACCATAGTGGTTGCAAACGTCGGCACCGCCACCGCGTCCGACGTAATGATGAGCGATGATTATTCCGAAAGCGATATTGTGGTTACGGATGCTCATGGGGGCCTCAACGGTGGCACCGCTATTACATGGACTGCGGGAGATTTGTCGCCGTCCCAGTCAACCACGACGACCGTGACCGTACAGGTAAAAGCTGATGTGGGAGATGGCGCACAGTTTGACAATATCGCGCACGCAAGCGCTACGGGTGTGCCGGAGGTGAGCGATACCGTACGCACCACGGTAGAGGCGCTTCCTGTCCCTCCCACGGGAATCGACGTGAGCCTTACGAAATTAGCAAACCCCACAAGCGTGCAGAATGACCATGAGACCGTATTCACCATAACGGTATTAAACGGCGGTCCGGATGATGCGAGTGGCGTCGCAGTGACTGATCTCATTCCTGATGCGTTTGTGTATGTCGCAGATACTGGCGCGGGTGCGTATAACAAGGATACTGGGCTCTGGACCGTGGGCTCTTTAGCGAAAAACGCTTCCTCCTCGATCGATATCCGCGTACGGGCGCGCACGACAGGCACTTTCGAAAATATCGCGCAGGTTTCTGCCGCGGACCAGACTGATGCGGATTCCACTCCCGGCAACAGCAATCCAAACGAAGACGACCAGGCAAGCGCGACGGTGAGGGTGACGGAAACTCCCGGCCCTCCGGGCGGGTGCGTGGAGAATTGCGGCGGAGGCGGCGGGAGATCAACCTATCCAAAGATTACGATTGTGAAATCGGTGAATAAGCCAGTGGCGCAGCCTGGTGAAGCGGTGACCTACACCTTTACCGTGACTGCGGGCGGCGATGAAGCGTCTTCTCTGGTCACGGTGATTGACACCTTGCCGCAAGGATTTACCTTTATGGAAGGCGCCCAAAGCAGCCGCACCTGGGATTTTGGCACCATGGCTGTGGGTACGAGCATGACGGAATCCTATGACGTGCTTATCGGCGTTGCGGTTGCTCCCGGTAAATATGAAAATGTGGCAGTCGCCACCATAGCGAATGGCATTCCTTCTGATAACCGGAGCGAAGCGCGGGCAACAGTTGAAGTGCCCTCAAGCGGCGGTGGCGGAGCCGCGCCGCGGTTGGAGACAACCAAGTCCGTTTCGGTCGCGTTTACAAACCCGGACACTGATTTTGTATATACCGTGGTGGTGAAAAACACAGGAAACGCGGCTGCGCTCAACGTGGTCGTCGAAGACGTGCTCCCCACCGGATTCACCTTTATTGACGGGGGAGCAAGCATTAAAGTGTTTACGGTCGGGGATCTCGCGGCAGGCCAGAGCGCTTCAGTGGTCTATACGATCCATGCAGCCGCTGAAATGAGAGCGGGCGTGTACACTAATTATGCGTCTGCTCGCGCAGATAATGCAGGCCCGGCGAGCGCGCAGACAGACGTGGAAATCCGCGAGATAGAGGTCTTGGGCTATACCACGCTCCCTGATACCGGCACCGGAAGCATGAGTCCGCTTACCCTCGCGTTCGTAGCGTCCATGGTGCTTGGCATAGGTATTCTCTTTGCATACCGCTACCGTATTCTTTTCAAAGAAGCAGTGCGTGAACAAGTACTCATTAATTTTATCCCGCAATAGATTGATTTGTGTTTTTAAAACGATACCAACAATTCAAGCGTTCCGCGCGTCTTCGCTGGTTTGGCTACGGCTGCATCGTCATCGGCATCTTATTCGCAGGCTTAGCGTCAGCGCCGCTCCTTCTTGAAGTGCAATGGCAGGCGAGCACAATTGCT
>MGER01000055.1:14575-22020 GCA_001791465.1 Candidatus Uhrbacteria bacterium RIFCSPLOWO2_02_FULL_49_11
CGGTCAGTGACCTTTCCGCATCGGCGCCTGATAATCAGGATTCGCTCGTGGTGGCCGCAGCAGTATCGGGCGACGCTCCCAAAACGACGGTACGCGACACGAAAGACCGAATGAAAATTCCCCGCATTAAAGTAGATATGGAAGTCACGGGAGGGATGAGTGAAAAAGTACTCAATAAAGGTCTGGCATGGATGCTCCCCTATGCTTCCACGCCGGACAAGGGCGGCAATACCGTGATTGGCTGCCATCGCTACCTGTTTACCTCAGGTTCACGCACGTGTTTTAACCTGGATAAAGTGAAAAAAGATGATGTGGTAGTAGTCGATTGGAAAGGGATGCGGTATCATTATAAGGTGCGCGAGGTGAAGATTGTGAAGCCTGACGAGGTAAGCGTACTCAAGGCCACGCGTACCCCCGTCTTGACTGTGTTTACCTGCACGCCAAAGTTTACTTCAAAGTTACGGCTCGTCGTCATTTCGGATCTGGTCAAGACGGAAGCCTTGTAATGTTTATCAAAGGTATCCACGGTAGCCATGCTCAAAACCATTCACAATTTTTTCATCCCCCACGAGGGCAATGACCACAAGCCTCACGCATTGCGCCCGAAGGCGCTCTTTTGGTACACGGCCGTGCTGGTAGGTCTCAAGGTCATTACGACGGTGGTGCTATTTGCGTCGTATCCTGATTTTGCCCGCCTCTCGCAGGAGATCAATCAGGAGATCATCCGTCTTGTCAACGATACGCGCGCACAGGTGCATCTACCGTCCTTGATCGTCGATCCAGAACTCACGCGCGCTGCGCAGTACAAAGCGAATGACATGCTTGCGCGAGAGTATTTCGACCATGTCACCCCGGAAGGCAAAAAGCCGTGGGAGTTTATTAATGTGCAAAAATATCCCTATAAAGCGGTCGGGGAGAATCTCGCGATTGATTTCGTGACAAGCGATGCGGTGCATGCGGCGCTCATGGCAAGCCCTTCGCACCATGCGAATATTGTGCAGAAGGCATACCAGCATGTGGGTATCGGCGTGGCGAGCGGAACGTTCGAGGGAAGGGACACGAATATCTTAGTGGAATTATTTGCGGCATCCCATACGATGTCGCGGCCATTGAGCGCGGGAAAAAGCGCAACATCAGAGCAGCCGTCTCCTCCACTCGCAATGGCAGCCGCGAATCCTTCGCGGGTGTTAAGCGTGGTATTCCCAGAAGCCAAGGATGAAACGAGCAAGGAGGCCTTGCCATTACACCTCGTCCCTCCCGTGGCGCAAAAAGAGGGTGCGGGTACAGCGCCCGTCTCGGCGGACAGTGACGGGAGCCAGAAGGCGCAGGCGCGCGCGGTGACGCCTGCAACGCCGCCCGTTTCTGAGACCGTGCAAAGAGCGCCTTCCGCGTCCGTCGTCGCGTTTGTCTACCAGGTTATCGTATGGTCAAAGAGGATCTTGTATGCGGCATTGGTGTATCTTACGCTCGCGCTCTGTCTTGCCATATTTGTCCGGATCCGCATCCAGCACGCGTCGGTCATCGCGCAAACGATTATGCTTATGGTGGTGGTCTCTGCGCTCGCTTTCACCGATTGGCATGCGCTTGAGCGCCTCACCAGCATGGTGAGGGTATTGTCATTTTAAATGATGCGTTGATAAGAGCTACCTGTCTTTAAGGCAGGTTTTTTGTTACTATAATGGTATGGGCACTTATACACTTGCACTGGTAATGCACGGCGGAGGAATGCGCGGCGCGTATGGCGCAGGGGTGATTGATGCGCTGCAGGGCATCATCGCGCCCCGCAAGGTTGATTTGGTGGTGGGGACTTCCGCGGGCGGCGCTAATGCGCTTGCGGTGGCCGGAGGGTTATATCAAGAGACGCGCAAGATATGGATGGAGCATCTCCATCGCGGCGTATTTATCAATCCTCGTCGGATACGGTGGTTTACCAATGTGGATTATCTCATGGATCTTTTCAAAACGTACGGGATCACGAACGAGCGCGTAAGGGATTCCGCCACAAGGGTTTTTATCGCGGTCACTCATTTCATTACGGGCAAGCACTGCTATTTCACCAACACGGACGACGCGCTCCAGGCGGTGCGGGCCACCATATCCATACCCCTGCTGTCGCCCACCCCTGTTGCAGTGGCTGGAGAGCCATACCTTGACGGCGGCATTGCCGTTACGACTCAGGACTTAGTGGATAAAGCATTTGCAGAGGGTGCGAATAAAGTGATTGCGTTGGATCTCTCAAGCCCATTATATTGGTGGCAGCGCGCCGCATTGCGGTGGTACGCACGGCGTTGCGCGCGGGGGCTGCGGGTTGCCATAAGGCGCATGTGCGTCCTGCCTCATCCCTCGCCAATCAAGCCTGATGAAAGGGTGTACCTCATCCGCCCCAAGGAAACTATGGTGACGCGCCTCAATTATACGCTTGAGAAGCTGGCGGACACCTATCAGCATGGCAAAAAAGAGATTGAAGAAGATGCGCAATTAAAACAATTCTTGGGTATCATTAAATAAATCCGCTCATGGAAATGCTGTCGGCGGCGCTGATTTTGAAATAAATGGAGCTGTCTGCTACAATACATCCATGGAAGCAATGAAGTCATTTGACCTAGGCCTTACTTTTGACGATGTTCTCCTGGTTCCGCAAGAATCTGCCATCAGCCCGCGCGAGGCTGATGTTTTGTCTTATGCGGCCAAAGGATTGCCGCTTAATCTCCCCTTGCTCTCTGCGGCGATGGATACGGTTACGGGAGCTCGTCTCGCCGCAGCCTTAGGTGAGGCGGGGGGGATGGGGGTATTGCATCGCAATTGCACCGTGGAGGAGCAGGTGAAGATGCTGCGGCAAGTTCAAGGTTCAAAGCATGCCCCGTACCGAGGCGGAGCCTCTGGTGCGGGGTTCAAAGTTCAAAAGAGACTTATCGTTGCCGCCGCCGTGGGGCCTGGAGATAGCGAGAGAGCTCTTGCGCTTGATAAAGCGGGCGTGGACGCGATAGTGTTTGATTCCGCGCATATCCATAAATCCTCATCCGTTGCCGCAGCCGAAGCTTTAAAGAAAAAAATCAAGGCAAAGCTCATAGTGGGCAATATGGCGACCGCAGAAGCGGCGCGCGCATTTTTAGGCGTGGCGGACGGGTTCAAGGTGGGTGTGGGTCCCGGTTCTATTTGCACGACGCGGATCGTCGCCGGCGTGGGCGTGCCGCAATTGACTGCGATCATGGAAGTGGCGCAGGTCGCGAAACAAAAGGGGATTCCCGTGATCGCAGACGGGGGCATCCGGCACTCCGGCGATATCGTAAAGGCGCTTGCCGCGGGCGCGTCCGCCGTCATGCTGGGGAGCCTGTGCGCCGGCACGGATGAAGCGCCGGGGAAAAAGGTGATCATCGAAGGAGTGGCGTACAAAACCTACCGCGGTATGGGCAGTTTGGGCGCAATGGAAGTCGGGCAGAGCTCAGACCGCTATTTTCAAAAAGGTTCAAAAAAGTACGTGCCCGAAGGGGTGGAAGGCGCGGTGCCCGCGACAGGGCCGCTTTCGGACGTTATTACTCAACTTGTGGGAGGATTAAGAAGCGGGATGGGGTACATGGGCGCGCGCAACATTCCTGAGCTCCAAAGGAAAGCTCGCTTTATCCGAATCACCGATGCAGGCAGGAGAGAGAGCCATCCTCATTCAGTACTCATTATGAAGCGAGCACCCAACTATTGAGAAACCCTAAACTCTAAATCCGAAATTCTAAACAAATTCGAAACTCAAATTTCAAAACATTTTTGATTTTGAACATTTGGATTTGTTTAGGGTTTAGAGTTTAGAATTTAGAGTTTTAATCGTCTGTGTATGAAAGAAAAGAACACCACCATAGCAAATCATCCCGCCGGTCCGCCCTTAACCGAGCTCCACTCCCACTTAGGCGGCGCCGTGGACGCCGCGATTCTCTGGACCCTTGCGCATGAACAGGGGATCAAATTGCCGACGAAGGATTATTGGGAGTTTGAGCAAATGATAACCATTAAAGAGAAGGGGAAGATGCACAGCGTCAAGGAGCTTTCACATAATTATTATGCATGGACCGAGCTTATCCAATCATCGCCTTTAGCCATCGAGCCGGCGGTGCACGGCACCATAGGAGGCGCGTACCGCGCGAATAATATCGTCGTGCATGAGCTCCGGTTTAACCCAATGAAGCGCAATCGCGGCGGAGAACGCGATCTTGATTACATTATCCTTGCGGCAATCCGCGGGATGGAAAATGCGCTCTTTGAATACCCTTTGGTGCGCGCGGGATTAATCCTCATGCTTGACCGGGAATACCCTAAAAAGCTCAATACGATTATTTTTGAAAAAGCGAAAAAATACCAGCATCGGGGAATCGTAGGCATTGATCTTGCGGGGCCGCAGAGCCACACGTTCCATATTGAGGAATACGACAGTTTGTTTCAGGAAGCAAAAGAGCTGGGTTTTGGGGTCACCGTCCATACGGGCGAGGAAGGATCTGTGAAGGAGATGCAATACATTGTCGAACGCGTCGCTCCTCATAGGATCGGGCATGGATTTCTCGCATGGCAGGACACAGGATTGATGCGCATGGTTGCAGAACAGAATATAACACTCGAGCTTTGCCCCACGTCCAACCTTAATGTGGGCGTCATCAAGAGCGTGGAAGAGATGCGTCGCATTTTTCGGACCCTTTTAGAGCACCATGTGCGCCTCACGATCAACACGGACGGCCCTGAAATGCACGGAACCAACCTGAAGCAGGAGTATGAGTTGTTACATAAGCATAAAATTTTCACTGCAAGCGAACTGACCCAGTGCCGCGAGAACGGGTTCGAAGCGAGCTTTATAAGATAATTGCCCGAATATCACTCGAATGCGACCGAATCCACCCGAATATCGCCCGAATAATTGCATTATCGAATATTCGGTTTCTTATTCGGTATTATTTGGTAATATTCGGTGATGATTCGGGCAACATAGTCAATTATGTCTTCGCAAGTATTGGTTATTGATTTTGGCGCGCAGTACAGCCATCTGATCGCCCGTAGGGTGCGCGAGTTGGGATTTTCCGCGGAGCTGGTATCTTTTCACACGCCGCTTGAGAGGCTCCGGCAGGCACACGCGATTATTCTTTCCGGAGGGCCTTCATCAGTATATACAGAGGGAGCGCCGCGCGTGCCGAGAGAATTGTTTGCGCTGGGCGTTCCCATTTTAGGGATATGCTATGGCCAGCAGCTGACGTGTTATCTCACCGGAGGGAAAGTGGTAAGAATGGAGAAGAGAGAATACGGCCCTGCGAGCGTAAAGATTGTCCGTGCATCGCCATTCACCGCAGGCCTCCCTCGGCAATTGAGAGTATGGATGTCCCATGGCGATGCCGTCGCGCGGCTCCCCAAAGACACACACGCATATGGCGTGACCGCGCATTCCCCATTTGCATTAGTGGGGGATAAGGACAAGAATATATGGGGCGTGCAATTCCATCCGGAAGTCGTGCATACGCAGTTTGGCAAAAAAATGATTGAGAATTTTCTGGTCCGTATTGCAGGCCTCACGCCGGATTGGTCTATGCCGTCGTTCGTGAGGTCAGCCATAGAGGAAATTAAAGCAAAGGCGGGCAAGGGATACGCGATCGCCGCGCTCTCCGGCGGCGTGGACTCGGCGGTGGCCACCACGCTCGTGCATCGCGCCCTCGGCCACCGGCTCACTGCGGTGTTCGTGAACCACGGCCTGCTTCGCTTGGGCGAGGAAAGAGAAGTGGCGCAGGCGATGCGGCGCATGCTGAAGGCGGATTTGAAGGTGGTGCGCGTGCCGCAATTATTTTTGAATAAATTAAAGGGGATAAGCGATCCGGAGGAGAAGAGGAAGATTATAGGACGAACTTTTATTGAAGTGTTCCAGAGGGAGGCAAAGCGCTTGAAATCAAAACCCTCTTTTCTAGTCCAAGGCACGCTCTATCCCGACGTGATTGAGTCGGCAATGGCGGGAAGCGGCAAGGCCGCGAGCACTATCAAAACGCACCACAACGTGGGAGGGCTGCCCGAGAAAATGCATCTGAAGCTTATCGAACCTCTGCGCACGCTCTTTAAAGATGAGGTAAGGGAGGTAGGAAGGATTTTGGGGCTTCCTTCTGCGGTGGTTGGGCGCCAGCCGTTTCCCGGTCCCGGCCTTGCCGTGCGGATTGTGGGCGCGGTGGATGAAGGGCGTCTGAAGACCCTCGCGCAGGCTGACGCGATCGTGCGCGAAACGCTAGATCCGCTCGCCAAAAAATTAAAATTGTGGCAATATTATGCTGCGTTTCTGCCGGAGGTGCGCTCCGTGGGCGTGCAGGGCGATGAGCGCACGTATGCGCATCCCGTGGTTGTGCGCGCGGTAACCTCCGAGGATGCCATGACCGCGGATTGGGCGCGCATTCCCGAGGACGTGCTCGCGCGCCTCGCCACGCGGATTACCAATGAGGTGGAGGGTGTCAACCGCGTCCTTTATGATCTCACCAGCAAACCGCCGGGCACCATTGAGTGGGAATAGACCGCGCAGGGCGCGATAATGTCAAAGTTCAAATTTCAAATGTCAAATTTGACATTGGATCTTTTAGGATTTTATTTGGCATTTGGATTTTGACATTGGGATTTTTCACTTTATGTTCTCTCCTGTCGATGACATAAAATCGCGGCTGGATATCGTGGACATTATCCAAGAATACGTGCCGCTGAAGATGGCAGGCGCAAACCTCAAAGGTTTGTGTCCGTTTCATCGTGAAAAAACTCCTTCATTCATGGTGCACCGGGGAAGGCAGATGTGGCATTGTTTCGGGTGTAATCTTGGGGGAGACATGTTCACGTTTATCCAGAAGATCGAGAATATTGAATTTCCGGAAGCGTTGGAGGTCCTCGCGAAAAAAGCGAATGTTGAATTGAAGCGGGAGGACCCGCAGCTTAGGAGCGAGCGGCAGAGGATGAGGGAGCTCCTTTCCGCGTCCGCGCAGTGGTTTGCGGTCCAGCTTCAAGGCGCGCAGGGCGCGGAAGCCCTGCGTTATTTAAAAGAAACGCGCGTGCTTATCCCTGATACGCTCGAGGAGTGGCTCTTAGGCTACGCACCTAAGGGTTGGGAGGAGCTCACCCGTTTTTTGCGCGCGAAAGGATACCGCGACCAGGAGATGGTGAACGCGGGCATGGCGCTTGCCGGACGCGCGCGCGGCGTGTATGATCGTTTCCGCGATAGGATTATGTTTCCCCTGCGCGACCACCATGGCGCTATCGTGGGGTTTACCGGCAGGCAGCTACATGAAAATAAAGAGGAGGGCGGTAAGTACGTGAATACGCCCGAGACGTTGTTGTACCACAAACGCGCGGTCCTTTTTGGACTCGATAAGGCGAAGCAGGACATACGCGCGCAAGGGATTGCGCTCGTGGTGGAAGGGCAAATGGATGTCATTTCCTTATGGCAAGCGGGCATCCGC
>MGER01000056.1:0-1869 GCA_001791465.1 Candidatus Uhrbacteria bacterium RIFCSPLOWO2_02_FULL_49_11
TAATTCAAAGTTGAATCATAACGACCGCTTGCTTTATTTGAGTCTTCTCCAAAAATCCAGCCGATTTGTTTATCATTGCTATATAATCCTGTACTTTTGCCTTTTACATAATAATCTTTTCCGCCGTCCGAGTCGGTGCAATCGGTATTTGTGTTGACACTGCAGGAGATGTTGTGAATAGCTTGGGTATTATTAACGGTGCAGCCTTCTCCTAAGGTTTTGCTGCACCCGTTATACTCGCCGCTATGCTTGTCAAAGCACACAAAGCTAAAACCTCCTGCTTTACAGATATCGAAATATTTCTTTGTCGAATCTCCCGCGCTTAATTCAGTGCAGGTTTTTGAAGTATCAGTGCTGCCGACATAGACATTTTTTTCAAGCTTATTATTGGATTCGTCTGTTTCGGCAACGGTGTTTTCCGTATCTATTTTGACTTGCACGTGCACCGTGCCGGTGCGCATGTCGCCAGTGCCATCCTGGAAGTTGCTCATCGTGCACGCGAGGCCTGACATCCAGCCTGCAGGAAGCGCAGGCAATCGGCTGGTGCAGTTAGTGTATTCATTACCCTCTTTATCACTCGTGTCCCATTAATTTTTAATCCATAGGCTGAATGATGCTAATGTTAGCCACTATCTGAGAAAAATGTATTTTTCGACTTGAATTTCGTACATGCGATAATTGATGGATTATCCATTAATTACTCGCATATGTACCAAGGAAAATACGTCTTTTCTCAGATCATGGATTGGGTTGTCCGTTATCAATTAGATCAGTGCGTCGCCAGATACCACGGTGAGTATTGGGTAAAAAACTTTTCGTGTTGGGAACAGTTTCTGGCGCTTGTCTTTGGACAGTTGTCGTTTCGGAAGAGCCTGCGCGATATCGTCGTGTGTCTGGCGGCGCACCGCGAGAAGCTGTACCATTTTGGTTTTCGTTCACTAGTGGCGCGCAACACGCTTGCTCATGCCAATGAGGAACGCGACTGGCGCATCTGGCGCGATTATGCCGCGCTGCTCATCCGGGAAGCGCAAGTCCTGTACGCGCAGGATCATCCGGCTGATCTTGAGCTCAACGGCCCCGCCTACGTCGTTGATTCAACGACGATCGAATTGTGTTTGCGCTTGTTCCCGTGGGCAAGGCTGGTAAAGAAACGCGCCGCCTTAAAGCTCCATCTCGAACTGAACCTGGCCGGGAATATACCGTCATTCTTCGACTTTTCAAGCGGAAAAGAGCCTGACGTATTCTTCCTTGACCGGATCGCGTTCGAGCCTGGCGCGTACTACGTCATGGATCGCGGGTACGTCGACTTCGCGCGCTTGTACGCCATTCACCACGCCAACGCGTTCTTTGTCACCCGCGCCAAGGACAACTTGTCGTTCCGCCGCCTCTATTCTCACCCCGCAGACAAGAACAAGGGCGTGCGGTGCGACCAGACGATTGTGCTTGCCGGATACAAGGCGCGCAAGGATTATCCGGAACACCTTCGGCGCATTAAATACTATGACGCTGAAACTGAACAGCGCTATGTCTTCCTCACGAACAACTTCGACCTCGACGCGCAGACCGTCGCCCTCCTCTACAAGTATCGCTGGCAGATCGAATTGTTCTTCAAGTGGGTCAAACAACACCTGAGCATCGAGGTCTTCTGGGGTCGTTCCGAGAATGCGGTGAAGACGCAAATCTGCACCGCCCTCTGCTCTTACCTGCTGGTTGCCATCATGAAAAAGAAATTGGGCATTACAAGAAATTCTTACGAAATTCTACAGATTTTGAGCGTGTCTCTGTTCGACAAAAAGCCCTTATTTCAGCTCATTTCTGAGTTTGTTCTTTCTGAAGAAAGTGAACAAGCCCAGAAACAGGCTAGGTTAT
>MGER01000056.1:1933-2716 GCA_001791465.1 Candidatus Uhrbacteria bacterium RIFCSPLOWO2_02_FULL_49_11
TCATTTCTGAGTTTGTTCTTTCTGAAGAAAGTGAACAAGCCCAGAAACAGGCTAGGTTATGGGATTATTAATGGGACACGAGTGCCCTCTTTATACCATTTCAGGTACGCACCCGCGGGGATAGCGACCGTGCTGTTATTTTTCGCATCAATACCAAAAGTCACCATATCGCCCGGCAGAATCAATGTCTTGTCCACACCAATTTCCGAGCTGGTAAACATGAGGTCCGGCTTGTCACCTGGTAAAGTTCTAAAATTCAATCCTAATTCAGAAGAGCTCAAAGATTTGGTTGCATACACATTGCCCTGCTGGTCATAGGAAGTTAGGCTATAACTGTAAATTGTGTTTGGCTCAAGATCGGTGAGCGTGAGAGAGTGCGCCAAAACAAAATTGGTATCTTTGGCGTTTTTAACACTATAGATTGAACCGCCATAACTGACATAATCAATGTGACTATCAGCCAGAAACACGGTATTCCATTTCACGGTGGCGGATGTGGCGGCGATGTTTTCAACCCTAATGCCAATGAGATACATTGGCAATTCAACAACTTTGCTTAAAATATTATTTGCTTCATTGGATTCCGCAACACTCTTCTGCCAGTCAGCTTCAGCGGTGATGGTAGAGGTTTGGCCGTCAAGAAGGCTAAAGTAGGAAGCCAAATAGCCATCAGTCACACTGCACTCGCCGGGTTTGGGAACCGACAAAACATAATTGGAATTATCGCTGGTGCCGGTATGCGTTTTGCCGTTCGCGGTCATTTTGATATAAAAAGTGGCGGGG
>MGER01000056.1:2740-5820 GCA_001791465.1 Candidatus Uhrbacteria bacterium RIFCSPLOWO2_02_FULL_49_11
TTGCCTTCATTGCAGTATTTCACCTTGATGACGGAAGCGTTGCTAGAATAACTGGCGTAAATGTCTTTAATGGTTAAATCAGGTTTCTTTTCTACTGGTGGCGCAAGGGTCTTAAAACTATAAGATACAGATTCTGTATTGTTTACTCCAGTGCTATCGCCCACGACAGTGACGCGATAGAAATAAGTGGTGCTTGATAGCAAGTTGATTAATCTAATCTCATGATAGGTAGAAGGGGCGCGATTGTAAGCAACAAAATTGCGGCCATCCGGCGTATCGCTCATACCGTAGGTAACTCTAGATTCAACCGTTCGGTCGGTGTTAAATTTTATCACCGCTGAATTTGAAGTTATCTCGGCGGCATTAATATTAGTAATTACTGGTTTGATGGAAACCGGCACGATAACGGTATAAGTAATTGTTTTTAGATCACTACAACTTGAGGATAAATCTGATACGCACGCCTTAAGCCCAAGTACATGCGGACCTACTGTTAAATCCATAAAAGTGTACTTGTTGCTGCCTGCCGTATACATCGTACCAACCAAATCGTTGCCGCTCCCGGGAATCTGCACGCCATCCACAAAAGAATAAACTATGGCGTTGTCATTAGTAAAATCAACGGTGAAATCATCTGCTGTGCTGGAATAGCCACCGGGGGTAATAATCGTGAGATTGGGTTTAGGCTCTTGCCATTTGGTGCACTTTTCATATTCATGCGTATGATCGTCAAAATAAGCCCAGATGCGGCGCTGGGTGCCGTCGGTATTTATTTTCCAATCAATGTCGTCCTGGCCTGGCACGTACCACGTTGACCAGCTGCCATTGAACCAACGAATGCGGTATTTGAGAATTTCCGGATGAATGGAAATATCCAAACCCAAAGATTGATAAGCGCTACCGCCCAACGACGCTTCAGACACAACAGTGGAATTCAAGCAAATGGAATTTGCACTGGCTGTGGTGGCGCCTGTTGGTTTAACCAGATTAAACAAAAAAAATAAGCTCAAAGTTGAGCTAAATATTAATACTCCCAATAACTTGCGTGGCATGAAATGCATATATATATATTTATTTTAATATAATATTAGCATTATACCACTAATTCCTCCTTTAGTCCAACCTTTTTGACTGCTTCTACCATGATTTCATCCGGCACCACGACCTCTTTCTCCTCTGGTCCGACTGTTTCCGCACGCGCTTTTTCCGACCATGCAGCCGCCTCGGTCGCCTTCGCGGCCCTTGCCGCGACACCTTCCTCTATAGTTTTCCCAAACAGAGACATAAACAGTTCTATGGAACGGCTCGCTTCATCGTTCGCAGGAATCGGGTACGTAACCACTTCGGGATTGGTGTTGGTGTCACAGAGCGCGATCGTGGGCACTAGTTTACGACGAGCTTCCCGCACCGCGGTTTCGTCGTGTATAACATCTGCCAATATGATGACTTGAGGCAGCCCTTTCAGCGTGCGGATACCTCCCACCACCGCAGTGAGGCGCGCTCTCTCCCGTTCGAACATGAGACGCTCCAATTTCGTATACTTAGCTTCTACCTCAGGCGCGGAGAGCTCCTGCTCGATATCCTCCAGTTTTCTGACAAGTTTCTGAATGACCGCAAAATTGGTGAGCGTGCCGCCCAGCCAACGTTCGGTCACATAGGGCGCATTCACGCGGTCAGCCGCTTCTTGCACATGCTTGCGCGCCTGCGGTTTCGTGCCCACAAAAAGCGCCACGCCCCCGCCTTCCACCACGGTGCGGAGGAACTCAAGCGCTTGTTTCAGTTTTTCTACCGTCTTCTCCAAATCAATGATCTGGATGCCGTTGCGGACGGTAAATATGTATTCCGCCATTTTAGGGTGCCACTTCGTTTCCTTGTGGCCAAAATGGACGCCGGCTTTTAAGAGTTCGGTTAATGAAGGCAAAATTGCCATATAGGTGTTGCTCCTTTTATACTCTTTCCCTTGAAGCGCGCCGTGCCCTTTTTGAGAAACAAAGGGAGGAGCGGTACGCGTGGATAAAGAGAAAGAGAGATTAGTAATACTTGAAAAGAATCTACCACAACGGCTAGAATTTGACAAGTACTCCCTTTTCTTGATACGCTCTCTGATATATGAAGAATAACATTCATCCTGTATATCATCCCTCCATCACCATCACCTGCGCATGTGGCGCGCAGTACACGACCGGATCTACCGCAGAATCCATGCATGTGGAAATATGCGCACACTGCCATCCTTTTTACACCGGCAAACAAAAGCTAGTGGATGCCGCACGGCGCGTTGAGAAATTCAAGGATAAAGCGACACGCTCCACCGCGCTTCAAGCAGCGGCCATTGAACGTTCTACGCGCAAAAAAGTAAGGGAAAAGGAGAAACAACAGGAGGCGGAAACGGCAATCAAAGCGACGAAAGAAGCAGAAACGGCATCCAAAAAACACATCCGCCAGCCGGGTAAATAACATTCCTCACACACTACCCCAAAGGGGGTAGTGTTTTTATTGAAAAATCCCAAGTCCCAATCTTGAATTCAAAAATTAAAAATCAAAATTGCATATCAAAATTCAAAACTTTTGACTTTTAACTTGAACCTTTGAATTTTGCCTTTTGAATTTTGACTCAATATTATTGAGGAGTATAAGTCATTTATTAGTACTTTGGATTTACACGTATATGCTTGATCTTCTTAAAAAAACCAAAGAGCAAGCGCGGGAAATAGAAGAAGCGCTTGCCCGCGAAGAAATTCTCGCGGACCGCCGCAAATTACAGCGCCTCCAAAAGGAATACCATCAAGTAAGGCGCATTCTTGACGTTGCGCAATCCTGGGAATCCCTTGCCGCCGCGCTCAGAGAGGCGGAAACGACCCTCGCCTCAACCGAAGACGAAGAGCTTTCTGACCTTGCCAAAAGCGAACTGGAATCGCTGAAACCAAAAGAAGCCTCATCGCGCATGCAATTGGAGGAGCTGCTTTACGCCAGCGATCCGCTTGATGAGCGGAATACCATTGTGGAAATACGCGCAGGCACCGGAGGAGAAGAAGCGGCGCTCTTTGCGAGCACGCTCACGCGGATGTACCACCGCTATG
>MGER01000056.1:5831-6063 GCA_001791465.1 Candidatus Uhrbacteria bacterium RIFCSPLOWO2_02_FULL_49_11
GGATGGACGGCAAAACACATTGATGAGAGCCGCACCGACCTCGGCGGGTACAAGGAAATCATTTTTGAAGTGAGCGGCGACCGCGTGTATTCTTGCTTTAAATTTGAGCGCGGCGTACACCGCGTCCAGCGCGTGCCCGATACTGAAAAATCCGGCCGCGTGCACACTTCCACCGTGACCGTGGCAGTGATGCCGGAAGCGGACGAAGTGGACATCGTCGTGGAGCCGAAAG
>MGER01000056.1:6074-6461 GCA_001791465.1 Candidatus Uhrbacteria bacterium RIFCSPLOWO2_02_FULL_49_11
GGCAATCCGCATCACCCACCTCCCCACCGGCATCGTCGTCCAATGCCAAGACGAGCGGTCGCAACAACAAAACCGCGAAAAGGCCATGGCAGTGCTGCGCGCGCGCCTCTTTGCCAAGGCGGAAGAGGAGCGACGTGCCGCGATTGACGCAGACCGGCGCGCCCAGGTGGGCTCGGGAGAACGCGCGGAAAAAATCAGGACTTATAATTTCCCCCAAGACCGCATCACCGATCACCGCATCAACATGAGCTGGCACCACATTGATGAAATTCTAGATGGGAACCTTGATCCTGTCATTCATGCGCTCAAGACATGGGAACGTTCTCAAAAATCCCAATGACAAATGTCAAATTTCAAATAAAGCTCAAAGCCCCAATGTCAAAATTT
>MGER01000056.1:6531-11269 GCA_001791465.1 Candidatus Uhrbacteria bacterium RIFCSPLOWO2_02_FULL_49_11
CAATCTCGAAATATTTAGAAATTGCCCATAGAAGGCTCACCAATGCGGGGGTAATAGACAGTGCCTGGCTCGACGCCGAGGTGCTTTTGTCATTTGCGCTTCAAAGATCTCGCCCGTGGCTTCTTGCTCACCACGATCAACAAATTAACAGTGTAGCAATTCAGCAATTTAACCATTTAACCATGCGGCGCGCCCGGGGCGAACCTGTCGCGTACCTTACGGGAGAAAGGGAATTCTGCGGACTCTCGTTCAAAGTAAACCAATCAGCGCTTATTCCACGCCCCGCGACTGAAGATTTAGTAGAATCGGTAACACATTATTTCAAAACTGAAAAACTGAAAACTGAAAAACTGGTGATAGATATCGGCACGGGTTCCGGTTGTATCGCCGTAACGCTCGCGAAGCAATTTCCAAACGTAAAAATAATCGCCACTGACATTTCTCGCGACGCGCTCGCGGTCGCGCAAGAGAATGCTGAACGCCACCGCGTCGCCGACCGCATCACCTTCCTCCACGGCAATCTCCTCAATCCAATAATCAATCACGTTGGAAATTGGAAATTGGAAATTGGAAATTCGCGGCTCATGGTAGCCGCGAATCTTCCCTACGTCCCCTCCTCTGTCATAGCCGCAAAACCTGAACTAGCCCACGAGCCCGCGCGCGCGCTCGACGGCGGCCCTGACGGCACAGAAATTTACCAGCAACTTTTTTGCCAACTCATCAACTCAATAACTCATAAACTAATCCCCTTGCCCGTCTCTCTTTTCTTCGAGATGGAGCCAACCATTCTCCCTGCACTCCTAGCCCTCCCTGAGGCAAAACGACTGTCCCGGTGGTATACTATAGAGCGACAAAACCACGTTCTTTCTCTTCACAAAAACCTCAAAAGGAGGTGAGAAAAATGAAAAAGAAAAAAATAAGGGTGGTGAGAATCAGGATTACCCACCCGTATCTGGGTATACCAAGGACCTTAAGATTTGAGGTAACCGAATTTGACCCGGAGAATATTAAAAAAATTGAGGCCCTTGCCCTCAATGAGGTTGCCTTGGATACGGGGTATGAAAAGGAGAACTTTAATATTGAAGTTCTCCAAGAGACTGACTAACCACCCTTAACAGAGGAGAACAACAATGAGCGACAACATCGCGCTCTCCAAATAGAAAAGGCCGCGTCTTAAAAAGATGCCGGCCTTTTCTCTTGTTTATATGAAATCCCCAATTCAATATTCTGAATTCTAAACTCTAAAATCTGCAATCACGATCACGGACAGCTCCCCGGATCGAAACTCTGCCCGCTTTGTGTATACGCCTCAAACCAACATGTGCGCACGCCGCCGTCATTGACCATTGCATTTGTGTCAAGCTCGAGATTGGCGATAACCTTGTAATGCGATCCATTCCCCTTATACGCAAGGCAGCCCCTCGCAAGGGTATCTCTCACGCCTGCGGCTTTCAAAGGATCGATGGGAATCGGTTTGATGTAATCCCCGAGATGGTTTACATACCCTCCTGTCTGGGATTGGGCGGGGAGCGCGTCCAAACAATCGAAGTTGGCGCCGTCCGCATTGCTGTAGGGGAAATATCCGTACTGCTGGTAATGGAGCTCCAGGGCATTCTTCAGCTGGGAAATATTGCCTTTCCTGGTGGTGTCGCGCCCTTTTTGTTTGGCGTTATTCACGTTCACCGCGACCAGAGTCGCAAGAAGCCCGATAATCGCGACAACCACTAAAAGCTCTATGAGGGTAAATCCCGTTACTGATGTCTTCCTCAAGGGATTAGAGTAATCTTTAGATTTTATGATCTTTTTATCCATAGACTTGTCGTTATATTGTTTCAGTAACGGGATAAACCCCTGTTTTTTAGTAAGCATATTGCGTCTTATTAGGAAAAAATAATGGGCAAATATTATTGGATTCCTATTTGCGTCAAAGTCCTATTTCCGCTTGCGCCTCCTGGTCCCTCGAGAAAAAAGCGGACCGTGTATGCAGTCGTGACCGGAGCCGCAGCAAAAGTATATTCGCAAGGAGTAGTATTACTCCCCGCACAATCAGTAGTCGGCACATCTGAAGGATCTTTCAATTTAGCAATGTTAGGCATAGAGGTCATCAGACCTGACTGTGCAACAGCGCACTCAAATACTTGATTTCTTCCCCCTGCCCAACCATAACAACATTGGGTCGGCGTCGTATAACTCCCGCCATTTGCGTCCAAACACAGCTCCATGGCCGAATGCAGCTGCTTCATGTCCGCAAGACGCCTCGTATCTCTTGCCTTGATCCTGCTGTTTTTGAGCGCCACTGACGCGAGGGTCGCGATGAGCCCGATAATGGATATGACCACCAATAACTCAATAAGAGTAAAGCCTTTATGAGGCGAAAATGTTCTGCGCATAGATTCCTTTATTACGGAATAAAATATAGATTAATCTTTTATCGCAGCTTCCTCTGCGGCTTTTGCCTGCTTTTCCGCTTTTTCTATTTCTTTCTCCGTCTTCACTTGCGTCAGGTCAGGAGCCACGGCCGCGGCAGCAGGGGCCGCTTCCGCCTCTTCATGTTTCTTTTCAATATTCACCACCACCGTTTCCGGACGGGTGAGTATGTGTATTTGGGGAGGAAGAGCTAGGTCGCTCACGCGTATCACATCGCCGATATTCGCAAGATGAGACACATCAACGACATATTCGGGAATCAAATCTTGAGGAAGACACTCTATGTCCAAATGGTTAAGGGACCGCACGAGCACCGCGCCAAATTCTTTCACCGCTTTGGCTTCTCCTTTGACTGCAATCGGCACTTGGGTTTTCAGTTTCTCCTGCATACTCACTTCCTGAAAATCCACATGGAGGATTTTCCCGCTCACCGGATCGCGCTGCAGCTCTTTGATGAGCACATTCGCCGGCTTGCCGTCCACCATCAAGGAGATAAGGCTTGATTCGCCCGCTTTCCGATGCGCGGTTTCAAGGGTGCTTAGAGGGACGCTCACCGCGCGCGACGCAATACCGTGGCCATACACGACGCCGGGCACCTGCTTCTCTCTACGCAGCGCTTTTACCTTCTTGCCGGTCATTGTTCTTAATTTTGCTATTAAATCCATATCATTGATTATCAATTAGTTAAAACTTTATGCATCTCTATCACATCATCAGGATTCACTTCTGCGCCCTTATGAAACCTCATGACTTCTTCCCTCGAGAGATCGGTCAATAACCCTTGGGAGAAAACGCCTCTCTCATCCAGCGCAACCAAAGCCACTATGGAGCTGCCGCAGGTATTGCAATGGAGATAGATGAGGTGAGCATCGTCACGCGCATCAAGCACCGTCGTCTCCCGCGGCGGATAATGGCTTTGGCAAAGGGGACAATGGGAAATGAGCTGTAAACCCTTATGATAATGCCGATCTAATGACATAAAATGCTCATGGGTTAAGTCAGAGCCGCTATTAATTTACATAACTTATTATACCTAATTTCCACTCGTGTGGTCAACACCCATCAACCCTTATACTTTCATGCTAACACAAACCTCAAGCGAAGGAATGCCAATTTTTCGAGGACTTATGCCTTTAGTCAATAAGGCATAAACGTGAGACAGCTTGGGTCGCGTCCGCAGAAAAATTACGTATTCCTAAACATGAGACAACCTGAATGGGTAATTACATTCACTGTTTGCTCACCGCAAGCACCAGTCCCGCCCCCATGCAAGAGGCGATCAAGGCGCTGCCGCCATAACTCACAAAAGGAAGAGGGAGCCCCACCGCAGGCAGCAATCCGATATTCATGCCAATATTCACCGTGGTTTGGAAAAAAAGCCACACCCCCACTCCCAACGCCAGAAATATTGAAAATTCATCACGCGCAGTACGTATAATTCTCATAATGCTCCAAAAAAATACACCGAATGCGATGAGCATCACGCATACTCCCGCAAACCCAAGCTCTTCCGCGATGACCGCGAACGAAAAATCAGTCGTTGCCTCAGGAAGGAAACGAAGGTGGCTCTGCGGTCCCTCGCCGATGCCGCGCCCAAAAAGTTCACCAGCCCCAACCGCAATGACTGATTGCCGTATGTTATAACCCACGCCAAATGGATCAGCGCGGGGATTGAATAACGTCGCCACTCTCTGTTTCTGATAATCCTTAAAAAGAAACATCCAGCTAAACACCGCAAACACCGCGGCAAGCAACAAAAAAGTGAATGCCATGCGCCGCGGCGCGCATAACAGCACCATAAGGGCGCCTATCACGCAAAGCACCAGCGCCGATCCGACATCCGGTTGCGCAAGCGTGAGAAGTATGGGGGGCGCTAAAAACACCGAACCGCGCATAACGCGCGAGAGCGGAGAATAAATAAATCTCGCGCGTTCAAAAAAAGAAGCGCTCATGAGCACGAGCCCCACCTTCATAAATTCAACGGGTTGCATGGTAAGCGTCCCCAAGGTAAACCACCCCCGCGTGCCGCGCAGAGTAGTACCAAAAAAAAGCACCCCTACCAACAAGGCAACACACCCCGCATAAAACGGCAACGCAAGCGTCCTGATATGGCGGCGCTCCATCCGCCCGATCGCGAGGAACAAACCGATGCCGATGAGAAAATAAATCCCATGCCGCAAAGGGCGGCCGCTTGCGCTCCCATACGAAACGCTTACCACACCCACCAGTCCAAATACGCAGAGCACGCAAAGGGAAGCGGCCAGCCCCCAATCTTTTATTGAAAAAAAGCGCTTCAGAGAAAGCGTAGCCA
>MGER01000056.1:11283-12218 GCA_001791465.1 Candidatus Uhrbacteria bacterium RIFCSPLOWO2_02_FULL_49_11
TATAACCAGGTAAGCATTAATCTCCAAAAGGTGACACTGCCTCCGCGGGCAGGGGCATTAAAATATTCGGATCCAAGGTATTGAGCGCGATATCAGCAGTGGTGCGGGTGATTTGCGGAAGCAGTTCCTGCCATACGACCGATGCCGCCCGCCTCTCGCCGCTCGTCAATTGTTCCAGCGTGATGCGATAAGCCGCGGCGATATGCTGCCCTTGCCATGCCACAATAGTCACCGGCACCACCCAAAACGAATAGGGAGTGGCATTCGCTACTTCGAAATCGAGGCGCGTGGCGCCGTTCCCCGAAGAAATATACCGATATCCCTGCACGGTAAGTGAACTGACATTTAAACGCGGATCACCCTGCATTCTCTGCCAAGAGAGGGAGGATAGCTCAACCCGCGGGACCTCACCCTTTTTAAATTGCTGGCGGAAGCTCGCCACTATGCGCGTCTCCATGGGGAGAAGAAACGTGGTTACGGCGGGAAGGCGCGCGGCGCCAATAAAAAACTGCACCTGTACATTTTCCGCTATCCACTGCTCATTAGGATTACGGAGCACTGCCACGATATCTCCATACCCTTCTGCGCCTCCCACGAATTCAATTTGGACAACCTCCAAAGGGAGCACTTTATGGCTGGCGCGATAGGAAGCAATATCAACATAATCCGTATTCAGTTTCTCTTCCAGCGCGGCGTGTTGCGCGACTCCTGCCGAGTAGTTTATATAGGTTACCCACAGCCCCGCAAGGATGGCGACATCGCACAAGAAGAATAGGAAAACGACCACCCGCCGCAAGAGCTCTTTCCTGCGGACAAAGTATTCAGCGAGCGCCAATTTCCATAGTGCGGGCTCTCTGTTCCCCGCTTCAGGCATATTCGAAGGCATATAGGTATAGGGTACTACAAAATAAGAAATAGGGAAAATACCATGTAAT
>MGER01000057.1:0-126 GCA_001791465.1 Candidatus Uhrbacteria bacterium RIFCSPLOWO2_02_FULL_49_11
GTTCATGATAATAGTCATTACCCTTGCGGGGAATTTCGTCCCGCACTTTTTGCCTCTGCGAGGAATCGAACCTCGATTACAAGATCCGCAATCTTGTGTCCTATCCGTTGAACGACAGAGGCGTAA
>MGER01000057.1:278-401 GCA_001791465.1 Candidatus Uhrbacteria bacterium RIFCSPLOWO2_02_FULL_49_11
AGATTTTGAAATTCCTTTGAACTTTGCCTGCCCGCCATATGCCTTTCCAGGGGAACGATACGTCTATTATAAAAAGATACGAGCGTGAAGGACGTTGCCGTTCATTATTGACAGGCTTTGGCA
>MGER01000057.1:487-962 GCA_001791465.1 Candidatus Uhrbacteria bacterium RIFCSPLOWO2_02_FULL_49_11
TTAAAGGTAAATATATCGTCGCGATTGTCGGTATGACCGGTGCGGGGAAAACCGAGGCTGCCTCGGTTTTTGTGTCTTTAGGATGGCAGATGATACGGTTTGGATGGATCACTTTGGACGAACTGAAGAAGCGGAATCTGCCGGTGAATGAAGCGACAGAGCGCATGGTAAGGGAGGAATTGAGGCGGATGCACGGTATGGCGGCGTTTGCCGTTATGAATTTGCCAAAGATAGACGCGCTTCTCATGAAAGGGCCGGTAGTTATTGACGGGTTGTATAGCTGGTCAGAATACAAAATTCTTAAAGAGCGGTATGGGGATCGGCTGCAGGTGCTGGCGATTTATGCATCTCCTGCCACGCGCCATCAGCGGCTGGAGCACCGCGCTGACCGCCACAAAGATGATACTGATAAGCGCTTCCGTTCATTCAGTCGCGTTGAATCGCGGTCGCGCGATTATGCGGAAGTTGAGAATCT
>MGER01000057.1:1036-1586 GCA_001791465.1 Candidatus Uhrbacteria bacterium RIFCSPLOWO2_02_FULL_49_11
GGGCGAAGCTGCCGCGCTATGCCTTGCCGGGGGATGCAGGCTTAGATTTTTTTTGCTATGAACGCGTCGTGATACCGCCGGGGGAACGCCATATTTTCCATACGGGAATTGCGTTGGAGATACCACAAGGGCATGTGGGGTTGGTGTGGGACCGCAGCGGCAATTCAAATAAGCGCGGCCTGAAAGTGCTGGGCGGCGTGTTTGACAGCGGTTATCGCGGAGAGGTGTTGATTTGTTTATTGAACACCACCCAGGAGCATATCACGTTGGCTGCGGAAAGCGCCATCGCGCAGATGCTCATACAGGAAATCGAAGAAGTGAGCGTGATGGAGGTAAAAGAGTTAAGCGAGAGCCATCGCGGAGAGCGGCGCTTTGGCAGTACGGACGTTTAAAATAAATGGTATGCGTGAATATTTAAAGATTGTTGATAGGATATTAAAGGAGGGGGTAATGAAGCAAACGCGCCAGGGCACTGATGCCTCTACGATCGCCGGCGCCTACTTTGAGTATGATATGGCAAGGGGATATCCTTTGCTCACTACGAAGAAAG
>MGER01000057.1:1614-2164 GCA_001791465.1 Candidatus Uhrbacteria bacterium RIFCSPLOWO2_02_FULL_49_11
CTGAATTAGAATTGTTTATAAAAGGCCTTACCGACAAGAAGTGGCTTATTGACCGCAATAATCATATTTGGGATGAGTGGGCAAACCCTTTAAGGGCGCCGTATGGCCACGATGAAGCGTCAAAAAAGCGCATGCGGGAAGAGCGGGATTTAGGGCCGATTTACGGATTCCAATGGCGGCATTTCAATGCGCCGTATACCAGTTTTGACACTGATTATGCGAATCAGGGCGTTGACCAATTGAAAAAGGTTATTGCCACCCTAAAAACAAATCCCAACGACAGGAGGATGATTGTGAGCGCATGGAACCCCAGTATGCTTGACCAAATGGCTTTGCCGCCGTGTCATTACGGGTTTCAGGTGACGGTGATTGATAATAGATTAAACCTGCTCTGGAACCAGCGCTCGGTAGATACCATGCTCGGGCTTCCGTTCAATATAGCGAGTTACGCGCTCCTTTTGCATCTGCTGGCGAAAGAGGCAGGATTGGGGGAAGGCAAGCTGGTGGGATTTCTCGCAGATGTGCATATCTATGCGAATCACGTGGACGG
>MGER01000057.1:2173-5667 GCA_001791465.1 Candidatus Uhrbacteria bacterium RIFCSPLOWO2_02_FULL_49_11
GCAACTAAGCCGCGATTCGGATAAATCCCCTCTGCCTGCCATTAAGACCCAGAATTTCCGTTCCCTTTTTGATTGGCAGTTTACTGATACGGGAGTCGTAAACTACCAGTCTTACCCTCCCATAAAGCTCCCTATTGCCGTTTAGCGGTGAGTGCATTGGCTAATTGCTAAATTGTTAAACTGTTAGTTGTTTTATCCATGAAAACATTTTCACTTATAGCTGCGTGTGACAAGGAAATGGGTATTGGGAAAGGCGGCGTGTTGCCATGGAGACTGCCAAAGGAATTGGAGCGCTTCCATCAAGTGACCGCTGAAACGCGAGACTCTACTAAGCGTAACGCGGTCATCATGGGCCGCAAGACGTGGGAATCCATTCCTGCAGGACGCCGGCCATTGCCAGGGAGATTGAGTTGCGTCATCACGCGGGATGGTGGATATGCGCTGCCGGAGGGAGCACGAAAATTTTCTTCATTGGAAGATTGCTTGTCTTCATTGGAGAAAGACGCGGCTATTGAGCATATTTTTATCATCGGCGGGGGAGAGCTTTTTAAACAAGCGATTACAATACCGGCCTGCAGAACAATTTATCTCACCGAAGTTGAGGGTATATACCATTGCGACACGTTTTTCCCTCCTCTCCCGAAAGAATTCAGAAGAGAACATGAATCAGAAGCGCAGGATGAGAATGGGGTGAGATATAAATTTGCGACGTATAAAAGGCTATAGTCCATGACGATACTCCAAGGGCTTCGGCTTATTGAGCGCTACGGATTGCCGCATCCTGAATGGCAGTTTGTGCGGTATTCTGAAGAATTGAAAATCGGACGCATGAGAGACTATGTCGGTTGGACCATTCGGACTGTGGCTCTCATCAAGAGTAAAAAGAAATGGAAGAATGTATTCGTGAATTGGATACCAAAGCGGGAAGTGCCTGCTCGACTTGATGCGTTACAAAAACAGCAAGAAGGAGAAGCGATTTTTGTGGTCTATCCTTCATGGACATGGAAGAAAGCTGGCGCGATAATGTCTGAGGGCATGAGAGTGACTATAGAGGGAGTCTATGGATCCATCAATGATTTAAGCAGGAAGGGGAAAGTGCATTCTCAATTTCTCTACCACCGCCATGAGTTACAGCATAAATATGGCGATCAGTCATTCTTTGCGCCAGAAGAGAAAAGGGTGATACGGCACGCGTGTGCGCAGTTAATGGGTAAAGATTTGATAGCCGAATTTGCAGTGACCACGAAAAATAAATTAATATTTTTTCGCCTTGAACAATTGCACGAAGCTGCTCGATTATTGATTGAGAAATATTCACCTTCATGAATACCTATAAAGGTAAATTTATTGTTATCGAAGGCACTGACGGTTCGGGGAAAGCGACTCAGATAAAACTGCTTGCGCAACATTTGCGGCGCACGCATAGACAATTTCACGTGGTTGATTTTCCGCAGTACGGTAAGAAATCAGCAGTCCTCGTGGAGAAGTATTTGCGCGGCGCATTCGGGCCGATCGAGCGCGTGGATCCGTATCTCACTTCGCTTTTTTATGCGGTCGACCGGTACAGTGTGCAGGAACGGTTGAGGCAGTGGCTAAAAAAGGATATCGTGATCGCGAATCGTTACACGACTGCGAATATGCTCCATCAGGCGGCAAAAATCAAATCACTTGATGGGCAGAAAAAATATATCGCATGGGTAAAACATCTTGAGTATGAAGTGCTTGCGCTCCCCAAACCTGGTATTGTGTTCTTTCTTGACGTGCCGCTATCCCACAGCGCGCGGCTGGTCCTAAGGAAAGGGAGCAGGAAATATCTATTGGGCAAGAAAAGGGATTTGGCTGAGCAAAACTTGAGGCATCAACAGGCGGCGTATGCCGTTGGCAGGATGCTGTGCCGGACGGGAGCATGGGTAAGGATTCCTTGCACCCGCGAAGGCCACCTCTTGTCTCCGGGAGAGATTCATGAGAAGATCTGCTCTGTGGTACAGAGAAGTTTATTAAAAAAGCGTCATACTTAATTTTAAGGCCATGGCCATAAAATTACGTAAGTTGAGAGATAGGCCATGATGGTTTAGACTGCGGGTTGAAGGCATCACTTTTGCGCGGTCGCGAAAAAGTGATGTCATAGAGCGAAGTTGTAGAGATTATTAAGACGCAATATGGAACAAAAAATTGAGACAATTATAGGATTGGAAGTTCACGTTCAGCTGAAGACTAAATCGAAGATGTTTTGCGGGTGCGATAATCGGGGCGAGTATTTGCCGCCGAATACCTGCGTGTGCGAAGTATGCATGGGACACCCGGGCACGCTTCCCGTGCCGAACTCGCAGGCGATTGAATGGGCGCTAAAGACTGCCATGGCCCTGGAGTGCGAAATTCCAAAAGAGTCCAAGTTTGACCGCAAGCATTATTTTTATCCCGATCTTCCCAAGGGGTACCAGATCAGCCAGTATGACCAGCCGTTTGCCGTGGGCGGTGTTCTGGAGATAATAGCGAAAGGGGAACAGGTTAAGGTAAGACTCGAGCGGCTGCACTTGGAAGAGGATACGGCGAAGTTAACGCATCAAACTAAGGGCGAGACGCTGATTGATTTCAATCGCGCAGGCACTCCTTTGATGGAGATTGTGACCAAGCCCGATATCCGCACCCCGCAAGAGGCAAAATTTTTTTTACAGGAGTTGCGGGCGATCGTGCGGGCATTAGGCGTATCTGATGCGGATATGGAGAAAGGGCATCTTCGCTGTGATGCAAACATTTCTGTTCGCCACGAGGAAGACAATGCATTAAATACAAAGATTGAGATTAAGAACCTCAATTCATTCCGTGCGGTGGAAAGGGCTCTTGAGCATGAACATAAGCGTTTAAGTGAATTATTAGAGCGGGGAGAATATCCCGCAGTGCAGGAAACTAGGGGCTGGGACGATGCCAAAGGTGTGAGCGTGCTTCAGCGCACCAAAGAAGAGGCGGAAGATTATCGCTATTTTCCTGAACCGGATATACCCCCGTTCCATTTTGTCGATGAATACCTCGCGGCATTGCGGCGCGGCATCCCTGAACTTCCGCAGGCAAGGCGGGAAAGATTTATGACGCAATACGGGTTTTCACGCGCAGATGCGCAGGTGTTGGTTGCCGATGAAACGCTTGCCGATTACACGGAAAAGGTCATTTCCGAGCTTATCGCCTGGATAAGCAGTCTTCCTGACGGCGGCACTGAGGAAGAAATTTGGAATAAACATGGGGCAAAGCTTGCCAAGCTTGTGGCAGGCTGGATGAGTTCCAAATTGGGAGGGATTCTCGCTGAAAGGGGAGAGACGTTTGAAAGTTTGAAGGTGACGCCGGAGGATTTTGCGGAATTCCTCACTTTGATTTATGAACGCACCATTTCTTCCACCATTGCCCAGGAGTTGTTGCGGAAAATGGTGGAGACAGGCGAGGATCCGCACAAGCTCTTGGAAACTCTTGGCGGCGGACAGGTGCGCGATACAGAAACGTTA
>MGER01000058.1:0-121 GCA_001791465.1 Candidatus Uhrbacteria bacterium RIFCSPLOWO2_02_FULL_49_11
CGTTAGAGATAATCCCGCCATGGCAGGATGCCGTTTCCCGCAGGAAGCGGATCTCTCACGGGGCAAAAACGGTCGACAAAAGTGGAATTTCAAACTTTTGGGGTTTTTATAATTGTTTTTA
>MGER01000058.1:263-2176 GCA_001791465.1 Candidatus Uhrbacteria bacterium RIFCSPLOWO2_02_FULL_49_11
CAGTATGGCGAGATGGAAATGAGGGTAGGTGAAAATATCGCGACCATTATGGAAAATATGGTCTCTAGCTTGACTGCCCAATTGGTAACTATAAGTAAAATGCCGGCTATCCGAGATGCTGATCCTGAAAATTGCACTTTAGCGCTAGAACAAATTTATGATACCTTCAGTCCTCACGTCTATAATTTGGTTCGGGTTAGTAAAAACGGTATTTTTGTCTGTTCAACGCAGAAAGATTTAATAGGCTAAGACGCGACTCAATATGCTCATATTGTTGAAGTATTGAAAATCCAAAAGCTCACCATAAGCCGAAGATTCCAGGCCGCTACGGGTGAATGGCTCATCGCGATTAACATACCCGTTTTCACGACGGATGGAACATTTGGCGGTTCTTTGGGCGGAGCAATCAATTTAGTGGATATTTACGAGAATTATTTAAAAGACAATGTTTTTGCCCAAAGAGGTTATGTAATCCTGGTAGATGATAATGGCGATTATCTTTATCATCTGCCCAAATAACTCCAGATCGCTTTTGGCCAATAATGATCACTGTTCCACTCACTGACATTCATAATCCTATAAAATCAGCCATCTCGAGGTTTCAGTATCTGTCTTTTGTCATGATAGGTTCATTAATTCTTCTGTCCCTTGGAATAATTATTTCACTTTTACGATGGGGTAAAATTTTAAGTAACAGCGTTCAGGAAAGAACTCAGCAATTAGAAGACGCGAATAGAGCTGCCCGAAATGTCTATGAGGATCTTCTGGTTGAGAAGGAAGCGCTGGCTCGCGCTAAAGTAAAAGATGAGGCGATTTTTTCAAGCATCGGTGATGGAATAATTGCTACTGATTCAAATAGAAGAATAATTATTATGAATAAAGTAGCGGAGAAGTTGCTTGGTTGGAGTGTTAAAGAAGCGCTTGGGAAATTGTATGATGATGTTGTTTCCTTAGAAGATGAAAAGGGAACCTTTATTCCACCTGAAGATAGGCCGCTTAACAAAGCCTTTACCCACCGTACAACAACAACAACAACAACAACAATGTATCTTCTTAGTAAAAATAAAGTTAAATTTCCAGTGGCCATTACCTTGTCTCCAATTATTCTTAACAATAAAATAATCGGCGCGGTAGAAGTTTTTCGGGATATTACGAAAGAACAAGAAATTGACAAAGCCAAAACGGAATTCGTGTCTCTGGCCTCGCATCAGCTGCGCACCCCGTTGACCACCATCAGTTGGTATACCGAGATGATTTTAAAGGGGGATATGGGCCAGGTTGTTCCCGGCCAGAAGAAATATCTTGAAGAAATCTATCATGGCAATCAGCGCATGGTTGGGTTAGTCAATACTCTTTTGAATGTTTCCCGTCTTGAGCTCGGGACGTTTATCGTCGCGCCAGAACCAACCGATATCGTCATGCTTGCTAAAAGCGTGATTGATGAACAAAGACCGCAGATAGGTGAAAAGAAGCTACATCTGATAACAAAATTTGAAAAAGATATCCCGATCATCCAAACCGATCCCAAACTCCTGCACATGGTCGTGCAAAATCTTTTGTCAAATGCCGTGCAATATACTCCCGAAGGCGGAAGGGTTGAGGTTTCACTTTCTTTGGATGATCCTCCTTCGCCTCCTTCCTCGCCAAAGGCCAAGGACGGGCAAGGTAAAAAGAATGTTCTTATGAAAATTGCAGACACGGGCTACGGCATACCAAAGAACCAGCAAAATAACATATTCATCAAGTTCTTCCGGGCAGATAACGTGAGGGAGAAAGATACTGAAGGGACAGGGCTTGGGCTCTATATCGTGAAATCAATCATTGAACACTCTGGCGGAAAAGTTTGGTTTGAGTCCCCTGCCTCCACTAAAGTTTCCAACTCCGCTCAGGCTATGGCGGACAAATCGGCGGGC
>MGER01000058.1:2222-6088 GCA_001791465.1 Candidatus Uhrbacteria bacterium RIFCSPLOWO2_02_FULL_49_11
TGTATTTTATGTAACACTTCCCTTGGAAGGTATGAAGAAGAAAGAAGGGACCAAGGCTCTTGCTTAATAAACGGGTAGAGGTGTGATATACTAAAATAAAGTATGCAAGAAGGCAAAGATACTATTTTAATAATCGAAGATGAACGCCCGCTCTCGCAAGCATTGGATGACAAGTTTACGCGAGAAGGCTTTAAGACCCTTGTCGCAAAAAATGGCGAAGAAGGGTTGGACGTCGCCCTGCGTGAGCACCCGGATTTGATCTTATTGGATATTGTTATGCCAGTGATGGATGGCATGACCATGCTCAAAAGACTTCGCGAAGACGCGTGGGGCAAGGACGCAATAGTCATCATGCTCACGAATTTGACCGATAATGAAAGGGTAGCAGACGCCATAACGGAAGGATCGCATGATTATTTGGTGAAGTCTAACTGGAAGATTGAAGATGTGGTGAAAAAGGTCAGGGAGAAGCTTCATCCCGCAGCGCAGGAGGTCCTGGCAGCAAGGTCGGGAGGAAGCATTTAGAAACGCAAAACGCCGAGAACCGTGGGCAGCGGCCGTCAGGCCGTGGTGCGGGGTTCATAAGCGATGAACATATATGCATAAGGCAGGGAAAAAAGTTCTCATCATTGAAGACGAGCAGACTCTCCAAAAGGCGCTGCTGGATAAATTCACGCGGCACGGTTTTCAAGTACTCGAAGCGATTGACGGCGAGCAAGGGCTTGCACGCTCTCTTAGCGATCATCCTGATATTATTCTGCTTGATATCATCATGCCGCGCATGGACGGCATGACCGTGCTCAAGAAGCTCAGGGAAGACCCGTGGGGCAAGACTGTGCCAGTCATCATCCTTACCAATTTAAGCGACGCGGACAAGGCGGCGGAAGCGTCGCGCAATGGCGTATACGATTTTTTGATAAAGGCTGATTGGAAAATTGAGGATCTGGTTGCCAAAGTCCGTGAACGGCTTGGGATGTCATCATCTTCTCGGCCGCCTTCCCAGCCTGCCAATGAATTTTGAGCGTTTCACGCAATCTTAATCAGATCGGGATGTTCGGAATACACTCTGCCGGAAAACAAACTCTCCCGCAGAGATTTCTTTCATATTGGGTTGGGGGCCCCGCCATAGCGGGATTGCCCGCCCGAGCGATTGGGTTTCAAAATTCGGAATTCGGGTTTTGTCCAAAAGGCACCGTTTTGGAAAAAAGGAAATATGAAACCGCCTAGAAATTATGAATAACGTATTTATCTTTCATGGCACAGGGGGCCATCCTCAAGAAAACTGGTTTCCGTGGCTGAAAGAAAAATTAGAGATGAAAGGCTGCAAGGTTTTTGTGCCCCAATTCCCTTCGCCGCCGGGAGCGCCGGCTTCGGTGAATGAATGGTTTGAAGTATTTAAAGAATACAATCACTATATAAATGAAAACACTATTTTTGTCGGCCATAGTTTGGGCGGTATTTTTACATTGAGAATATTGGAACAATTAAAACACCCTATGAAAGCTGCCATCTTGGTCGGCACGCCCATTGGCGTTCGGCCTATACAAAATTATGACCGAGCTAGCAGTTTCAGCGGCTTTTCTTTTAACTGGCCGATGATTAAAGCCAGTGCAGAGCAATTTGCGGTGTATCAATCTGATAACGATCCTTATGTGTCGCTGGGGAACGGTGAACAGCTTGCGAAGGAATTAGGAGTGGATCTCACATTCATTCCTAACGCCGGGCATTTTAATACCAGAGCGGGTTACACGAAATTCGAAGCCCTATTGGATAGAATTGAGGATATAATATAGAATCGTATCAAATTGTTGATATTTTCGTATCAATATGATACGATTATTTGAGTTAAATGATACGAATAGATTATGCTTAAGCTTAGCCAAAAGCAGCAAAAAATAATCGCAATTTTCCTAAGAAATAACACCCTTTCATCCTCAATGGTCCACGCTGAAATGACCAAATCGGGCGAAGGTGTTTCTTTGGTTACCGTGAAGAGAATGCTTTCTGACATAGCTGTTATGGGCGCCTTAAAGGTGATTGGTTCGGGGCGATCAACCTCGTATGCGGTGAGCGCCTTAGGAAGGATTTTTGCGGAGATCAATGCGGAAGAGTATTGTGCGGCTGAACCGGATAGTCGCTACGGCTTGCATCAGTATAATTTTGATTTATTACCTGCCTTTCCTGCGCAGATTTTTTCAGAAAAAGAATTGGAAATGCTGGAGCGCTCTACTGCCGCATATAGGAAGAGCACCAGGGATTTGTCTGAAACTCTGCAAAAGAAAGAGTTAGAGCGGTTGATTATTGAATTGGCTTGGAAATCATCAAAAATTGAAGGGAACACCTATACCCTTCTTGATACGGAGAAATTGATTTTAGAAAATAAAGCCGCTGAGGGCAAAACCAAAGATGAAACTCAAATGATCTTAAACCATAAGGATGCTTTCAATTTCATCCGTGAAAACAAGAAACAATTCAAAACAATGAGCCGTAAGAATCTGGAAGAACTGCATTCCATTTTGGTGAAAGATTTAAACGTGGGACAGGGATTGAGGAAAAAGCCGGTCGGTGTGCTCGGTTCTCTTTATCGTCCGCTTGATAATATTCACCAGATTACTGACGCGATTGGTGTTTTGGGGAAAAAGATTTTACAGATTTCCTCCGCTTATGTCAAAGCCTTCATGGCGCTTGCGGGGTTGGCGTATATTCAGCCATTTGAAGACGGGAATAAGAGGACAGGGCGGCTCATGGCAAATGCCCTATTGCTTGCACACGAATTGGCGCCTTTGTCGTATCGCAGCGTTGATGAAAGCGATTACCGCGAGGCAATGCTAGTGTTTTACGAATTGAATTCAATTATGCCGCTTAAAAAGATTTTCCTTGACCAATATGATTTCGCGGCGAGGAATTACGCGGTGAAATAAAAAAATACCCAAGATATTTATTGTAAATATTTTCTACACTCTATGCCCCAGAACACATCACAGCAGACTCAGGGATTTTCACGGTTAGGCATCGCGCCTGTTTTTTTGGAAACACTGGCGAAACTAGGATATAAAAATCCGACGCCAATCCAGCAGCAGGCGATTCCCGCGGCTATCCAGGGGAAAGACGTGGTCGGTATTGCACAGACCGGCACGGGCAAAACGTTTGCCTACGGCATCCCCATGTTACAGAGGCTTGCCCAAGTGAAGGGGCGCGGGCTGGTGGTGCTCCCCACCCGCGAACTCGCCGCGCAAGTGGATGAGGCGCTCCGCCAAATCGGCGCTAAGGTAGGCTTGAGGACCGCGGTGCTCATCGGCGGCGCCTCTATGCGGCCGCAGCTCCAGGCGCTGAAAAGGAATCCGCATGTCATCATCGCGACCCCCGGCCGCCTCAATGACCACTTGCAGCAAAAAACCGTTCGTCTGGACAACGTGCAAGTAGTCGTGCTTGACGAAGCGGACAGGATGCTCGATATGGGATTTGCCCCTCAAATCCAGAAGATTTTCCGCACCATTCCGCGCAGAAGGCAGACCATGCTTTTTTCCGCGACCATGCCGCCTGAAATCATGAAGATGGCGACCGCGTATATGCAGTTGCCGATCCGTATCGAGGTGGCGCCGGCAGGCTCCCTCGTTGAGCGCGTTACGCAGGAGCTGTTCGTCGTTCAAAGGGAAGAGAAAATACGTTTAACGGAAAAATTGCTGCAGCAATATCTCGGGAGCACGCTCATCTTCACCCGCACCAAGCATGGCGCAAAAAAGCTTACGCAGGAGATTCGCGCCATGGGGCACGCGGCGGCAGAGCTCCATGCGGACCGCTCTCTCAACCAGCGCCGCGAGGCGCTCGAAGGGTTCAAGGCGGGAAAGTATCGGGTGCTCGTGGCG